>CACYKR010000022.1 GCA_902774995.1 uncultured Bacteroidales bacterium
GGAGCACCGTCTGCCCCTCCAGCTTGAACTGGATGATGGAGACGGCCTTGTGCATCTTCGCCATCAGTTGTGCGGAACGGGTCAGACGAGGGTTGTTGTCAAAATCCTTGGTTTGCCAGATGGTACAGGGGTCGTCGCCATAGACGGTCATCGCGAAGTTTGCCAGCGGCAGGAGGTTGATGCCGTAGCCCTCTTCGAGCGTCTCGATATTGGCGTAGCGGATAGAGACACGCAAGACGGTAGCCAGCAGGGCAAGATTTCCCGCCATGGCACCCATCCATTCGATGTCGTGGTTGCCCCATTGGATGTCGTAGTCGCGGACGGTGGAGAGGACGTCTAGGATCTTCGCGGCCCCAGAGCCCCTGTCGAATATATCCCCTACGATGTGCAGTTTGTCAATCGTGAGGGAGTGGATGAGGTAACTGACGGCGATGATGAGCCGGTCCGCACAACCCGTCTCGATGATGGCGTCGATGACGGCGTTGTAATAGGTCTGGCGGTCTTTCTGCTCCAGGTTCGACTCGTGCAGCAGCTCGGAGATGACGTAGGCGTAGTCTTTTGGGAGCAGCCGCTGAACTTTCGAGCGGCTGTATTTGACCGTCACCGCCCGCGCCACTTCCACAACCTGGTGCAGCCTTCTGCGGTACCAGTCCTCCAAGGTAGGCAGCTTCGAGATTTGCGCATTGAGTGTGAACAGGTCTATGTATCCGCCGTTCTCCCTCTCTTGGCTCCCTCCCCTTGTGAGGAGGGCAGGGGGTGGGGTTTTTTCATAGAACCTCTTGATGAGTTCGATCCGCTCGTCCGGATAGTATATCAGGGCGCAAATGGCGCGTTTCTCCTCCTCCGCCAGACTGTCTCCATAGACTTCATCGACTTTCTTGCGGACCACGCCGGAGGCGTTCTTGATCATGTGTATAAACGCCAAAGAAGCGCCGTGCAGATCGCTTACGAAATGCTCGGTGCCTTTCGGCAGAGACAGAATAGCACGCAGGTTGATCAGCTCCGTGACCACCGACCGGGANNNCCGGGAGTTGGGAAACTTATCGCTCAAGAGCTGTAGGTAGCGTTCGTCTTGCATGGTAAAACCGATTTTTCTGCAAAGGTACAACAAAAATACGGCATATGCAAATATTTTCGGCTATATTAATAAAAAATTTATTAAATGCTTGCGCATGTGAAAAAAAAATTGTATCTTTGCACGCTGTTTTGGTTTTTTGTGAAAAACCGGGCAGCAAAACCGAATCATAATAAAAACAGATATGAGTACTTCTGCCAAAATTCTAACATGGTCGTCGGTGATCGCCGTAGCGGCGCTGGCGGTGTGGATTTTCATTAAGTTCTTCTTCGTTTATGCCGAGGGCGTGAACGAAGGGGATATCAATTATTTCCAGAAAGAAGGGTTCCTTTTCAAGACCTACGAGGGTAAGATGATCCAGTCGGGTCTGAAGAACTCGAAGGTACAGGGCTCCATCCAGTCGAACGAGTTTCATTTCTCGGTCGAGGACGAGGGTGTGGCCAAGGTGCTGAACGAAGGAGCCAACACCGGTGTGAAACTGCATTGGAAGCGCTATTTAGGTACCTTGCCGTGGCGCGGCAAGAGCCAGTTCATCGTGGACAGCGTCTATGTGGCGAAACGTCCGGAGACGGCAGCTCCGGCGGCAGACCCGGCGAAAGGCCTGGAGCAATTGGGTAACGACAGATAAAAGGTATTGCCTTATGATGAACGAAGAGAAATATAATTTTGTCAAGTTCTATGAGCGTTCGTTCCGCCAGAACTGGGATGACCCCGCAGTAACGGACTACGGCACGGATGTGACGCTGACCTACGGCCAGTTAGCCATCAACATCGAGAAACTGCACATCCTCTTTGAGGCGTGCGGAATCAAGAAAAACGACAAGATAGCCGTGATGGGCAAGAACAACAGTAACTGGGTAGCTGTCTATCTGGCAACGATTACCTACGGCGCCATCATCGTACCTATCCTGCAGGATTTCCGCGCCAACGACGCCATCCATATTATCAACCACTCGGAGAGCAAGCTGGTTTTCATCAGCGATATCAACTGGGAGGGTATTGATCTGGACCAGATACCGAAGGTGAAGGCGGCTATCAGCCTCAACGACTGGCATCCTATTTCCCTGGCGCTGGACCCGAAGAAAATCAACTACGAGGCTGTAGCGCAGAAATTCAAAGAGAAACACCCGGAGGGCTACCGGGCGGAAGACGTGCATTATGACGAACGCCCGAACAGCGAGGTGGGTTCCATCAACTACACCTCCGGTACTACGGGTTTCAGCAAGGGTGTAATCACCCCGCTCAACGCCCTCGCGGGCAACGTGCGTTACGGTCTGGAGAGCGGCATTGCGTTCAAGGGCTCGCGGTTCGTGACCTTCCTTCCGCTTGCGCACGCCTACGGCTGTGCGTTCGATTTCCTGAGCTGTCTCGCTGCCGGCGGACACACATGGCTCGTGGGACGTACGCCGAGCCCGAAAATCCTGCTCAAGGCGTTCGCGGAAGTCAAGCCGACGGTTATCCTGTCCGTGCCGCTGATTCTAGAAAAGATATACAAGAAGATGATCGTGCCGCAGATCCAGAAACCGCCCGTAAGCTGGGTACTGAAAGTGCCGTTCCTGGACGAAGTGGTGTGCTCGAAGATACGCGAGCAGCTTGTACAGGCCTTCGGCGGCGAGTTCAGTCAGATGATTATCGGCGGCGCACCGCTCAACCCGGAGGTGGAAGCGTTCCTGTACCGGATCAAGTTCCCTGTTTCGGTAGGTTACGGTATGACGGAGTGCGCTCCGCTGATCTGTTACACGCCTATCAACGAAGGTCCGCGTAAGTTCTCCTGCGGCCGTCCCCTGCCGGGGATCATGGAGGTCAAGATCCAGGACCCGAACAGCGAGGGTATCGGCGAGGTGGTCGTTCGCGGCGAGAATACCATGACGGGTTATTACAAGAACCCGCAGGTCACCAAGGAGAGTTTCACCAAAGACGGATGGCTCCGTACGGGCGACCTCGGCCAGATAGACGAAGACGGGTTCCTCTATATCAAAGGCCGTTGCAAGACGATGCTGCTCGGTCCTTCGGGACAAAACATCTACCCGGAGGAGATCGAGGCGAAAATCAATAATATGCCTTATGTGTTAGAGTCGCTGGTGCTGCAGCAGGAGGACAACCGCCTGGTGGCGCTCGTCTGCCCGGACTACAACGAGGTGGACGCGAGCGGTCTGAGCAGCGAGCAGCTGGAGGAGGCAATGGAAGACGCCCGCAAGCAGGTCAACAGCGAGCTGGCAGCCTACGAACAGATATCCCTCTTCAAACTCTATCCGCACGAGTTCGAGAAGACACCGAAGAAATCCATCAAACGGTTCCTCTACACCAACATGGTATAGCAAATCGTACATGGTAAATGTCTAAATCGTACATGTTTTGAACCTTTGTATTGACCAAGGGAACAGCCGCACGAAGGTGGCGCTGATGACGGACGAAGGGAAGATGATCAACCATTTCATCTACAAGACTTTCTCCTCTGCCGAAGTGGAGCGGCTGTTCGACCTCTATCCGATTACCGACTCAATCATCAGCTCGGTGGTGAACATAGAAGCCGCCGTGGTCAATACCCTCAGCCGCCGCTCGCAGCATTTCGTGCTCTTTGACCATAACACCCCGGTGCCGATAAAGAACGGTTACGACACGCCCCAGACGCTCGGTCTGGACCGTCTCGCCGCTGCGGTAGGCGCAAAGAATATCTGCCCCGGGGAGAACCTGCTGATCATCGACGCCGGAACAGCTATCACCTACGATTTCGTGAGTGCCGAAGGAGAATACCTGGGCGGAAACATTGCACCGGGGCTGAAGATGCGGTTCACCATTCTGGCGCGCATGACCAAGAAACTGCCGCTGGTGGAGACCGACGAGAACGAGCTGATTCCGCTCTTCGGCAGGAACACCCGCGACGCGATAGCCGCCGGAGTGATACGCGGCGTGGCGTACGAAGTGAAAGGGTATATGAGGACCTTGGCGGAGAAAGTGACACATTTCCGGACCTTCCTCACAGGCGGCAATGCACCTTATATATTAAATAACGTGCGAACCTCGCCTACCGAGACGCGCGAGTTGCAGCACGAGAAAAACCTCGTCCTTATCGGACTGAACACTATACTTGTCTTTAACAAGGAATTAAAAAACAGAAATTAAAAATACGAAGTTCGTGAAGCGTTTATACAGATATCTTTTCCTGCTGACCGTCATAGCTGCAGCAACGGCAGTGACGGGACAGAACCTGACCAGTTCGCCTTATTCGCGTTACGCGTACGGCGACCTGAACGAGAACGTGCCTGCGGGATTCCGTGCCATGGGCGGAGTGGGGTTCGGTATGCGTAACAACCGCGCCATTAACCCTTCGCAGCCGGCTTCCTATACCTCTTGCGACACGCTGACGTTTATGATGGACGTAGCGGCAAGTGCCAGCTGGAGCAGGTACCGGGACGCTACGGGGCAGCGTAACAAAGCGAACGGAAACCTGGAGTACGTCACTCTCCAGATACCCCTCTGGAAACAGTGGCTGGCACTCTCGGTAGGTCTGTTGCCGTACAGCTCGGTGGGCTATTCTATCTCGCTGGACGGCGAGACAGCCGACGGCGGGTACAACTTCAACACCGCCTACGACGGCGCGGGAAACATCAGCGAGGTGTACGGCGGTCTGAGCGCGAACATCTGCAACTGGTTCGCCTTCGGCGCCAACGTGTATTATATGTGGGGCGATCTGGCAAGAACACGTACCCTGACCTTCACCCAGTCCGGTCTCACCCCGACCATTCAGGCGGAGATTATGAGTATCAGTTCCGTGCGGTTGCGCTACGGCGCACAGTTCTTCCACACCTGGGGGAAGCACACCGTAGTAGCGGGTGCGATGTACGAGAACAAAATGAAACTCCACAGCGAATATATGTTGGTGGAGACCCAGACACTCGACTCGATCCCTATCTACAAAGACGGCTGGCAGCTGCCGACAGTATGGGGTGTGGGAGCCAGTTATAACTGGGACAAAAGACTGACGGTAGCTTTCGATTTCGAGCGCCAGCAGATGTCCTCCGCCCTCTATAACGGTCTGCCGGGGCATTACAGCGGCCTGCGTGACCGCAACAGATACGCCTTTGGCGTGGAGTACCGCTATAATCCAATGGGACGCAAGTACGTGGAGCGGATGATGTGGAGAGCCGGCGTGAATATCCAGGACGAGTACCTCGCCTCTATCGGAGCGAAGAAATACACGGCGAGCATTGGTATAGGGTTCCCCCTCTATTCCATCGGGACGACCATCAACACCACCGTGGAATATACCCACCGCGGCAAGAAAACCGGTCTGGAGGAGAACGCCCTGCGGCTCACCATAGGCGTAGGTATTGCGGAGACCTGGTTCTTCAAACGCAAACTGTAGTTTGGCACGATTATTGAGAGAGCAATCACGTGATTATGTAATCACGTCATCTCGGAAAAAGCAACAACATTAACTAAAAATAGTACGATTATGAAATTCAAATCTATCCTTGTAGTCGCATTGGCCGCTGCCGTACCGGCACTGGCTTGCGCCAAGAAACCGAAAAAAGTAGTGGAGGAGCCGGTAGAAGAGGAAGTGGCTCTGAGTGCGGAAGAGTGTCAGGAACGCCTGTCGATCTTCAACGAGTCCGTGAAGAACAAGATGTACGCCGATGCCTACGAGCCCTGGAAGGAACTCTATTCGGGCTGCCCGGGTATCAACAAAGCTATCTACAGCCAGGGCGCCAAGATGATTAAGGCTCTCTATCAGACTGCTACCGATCCCGCGGAGAAAGAGCGTCTGGCGAAATTGGGCGTGGAGATGAACGACAAACGAATCAAGTATTTCGGTAACGACCCCAAATACCCGACGAACTATATCCTGGGCGAGAAGGGTCTGGCGTACGTGGAGTTCTACGGCGATACGAAACTGACCGAGGCGCGTGAGTGCCTGCGCCAGTCCGTAGATGCCATGGGTGCCAAGAGCAAGATGGAGGTGCTGGAGACTCTTGCAGAGGTGTCCCGCAAGCTCTACAAGCAGAACCCTGAGACGATGGCTGAGCAGTTTATCGGTGACTACGAGCTGGTATCCACCCTGTTGGGTGCTCAGGCTGCCGACGAGAACAACAAGAACGCCGAGTACGCCGCCCAGAAACGCGACTACGTGGACGAGCTCTTCGCTACCTCCGGTGCCGCTGACTGCGCGAAACTGGACGAGATATACGCTTCCGCTGTTCAGCAGAACCTTTCGAACCTGGAGATGCTCCAAGGCATAGCCAAACTCTACAAACGTGTGCGTTGTACCGAGAGCGAGGTTTATTTCGCAGCGTGCGAGGCGGCGCATAAACTGCAGCCGACCCAGGAGACAGCAGCCGGTTGCGCTTCCATGGCTGCCAAGAAAGGCGACTACGAGGCTGCTATCAACTACTACGACCAGGCAATCACCATGGCTACCGTGGAGGACGCCATGGAGGACGTAGCCGACTATCAGTACAACGCTGCCTATTACTATTACAACAACCTCAAGAAATACCCCGAAGCCCGCAAATACGCCCAGGCGTCTATCGCTACGCTGAACGGACTGGGTTTGAACAAAGGTCAGGGACGTTGTTATATCATCATTGGTATGTGCTACGCCGCCACCCAGCTGTACGGCAACGACGCCAAGGGCCGTATCCTGAACAAGACCGTGTACTGGGTAGCCGTTGACAAGTTCGTGAAGGCTAAACAGATTGACCCGTCGGTAGAGGCACAGGCTACGGAGTTCATCAACTCCTACAGCAAGTACTATCCTACCAAGGAGGAGCGTTTCGACCTGCCGAACGAGTTCACCGGTTCCACCTACCACGTAGGCGGCTGGATCAACGAAAACACCGCAATCCGTTAACCTTTGAGAGGTCATTGGACACATAGTATCGTAGCGGGCAGCCTGGTGTTGCTCGCTACGCTTTTGTTCTCTTGCAGCCTGCGCCCCAAGCGGGTGGGGAAGATGGATATAGGTCTGGCGCGGGAGCAACTGCCTATCCTCACGACCGACACGGTCTCCACGCTTATCTCGGACTCGGGTATCACGCGTTACCGCATTGAGGCGGCGCAGTGGCTCGTCTATGACAAGACCGACACACCCTACCAGGAGTTCCCCAAGGGGATTTATCTGGAGCAGTTCAACGAGAACCTGGAGGTGCAGGCCTCGCTGCGGTCCGAGTACGCCCACTATAACGAAAACACACAGGTGTGGACGCTCCGGGGGCACGTACACGCGCTGAACCTGGAGGGAGAGCAGTTCGACACGCCGGAACTGATATGGGACCAGAAGACCCACCGCGTCTATTCCGACTCCGCAATACACATCACCCGCGAGAAAAGTATCATCGAGGGTGTGGGATTCGACTCCAACGAGCAGATGACCAAATATACGATCCTCAACCCTACGGGAATCTTCCCCGTGGATGAGGACGAATAAATGACAAAATGGTAAATGACCAAATAGTAAATAGTTTTATGTTATTAGAGAATAAAGTAGCCTTGATCACGGGAGCAGCCCGCGGGATAGGCAAGCAGATAGCACTCGCTTTTGCGAAAGAAGGATGTAATATCGCGTTCACCGATCTGGAACTGAACGACGCTTGTATAGAGACCAGCAACGAACTCAAAGCACTGGGTGTGAAGGTGCAAGCTTACGCTTCCGACGCATCCAATTTCGAGGCGGCACACGCCGTGGTGGACGACGTAATGAAGGATTTCGGACGCATCGACATCCTCGTCAACAACGCCGGTATCACGCGCGACACGCTTCTCATGCGAATGACCGAGCAGCAGTGGGACCTGGTGATGCAGGTCAACCTCAAATCGGCGTTTAACTTCACCCACGCGGTGACGCCTGTGATGATGAAGCAGCGCAGCGGTTCGATCATCTCCCTCAGTTCCGTGGTGGGAATCAACGGCAATGCCGGCCAGGCGAACTACGCCGCTTCGAAGGCAGGTATCATCGCCCTGACCAAGTCCGTAGCCAAAGAGTTAGGAGCCCGCGGCGTGCGCGCCAACGCCATTGCTCCGGGATTTATCATCACCGATATGACCAAGGCGCTCTCCGAAGAGACGCTCAAGCAGTTCGTCTCGATGATTCCGATGCGCCGCGGCGGGGAGCCGGAGGAGGTAGCCAAAGTGGCGCTCTTCCTCGCGTCCGACCTCTCCTCGTATGTCTCCGGGCAAGTCATACAGGTTAACGGTGCTATGGCCTAAGCCACGGTGAAGACTACCCTCAACGAAAATCCCCCGCAAGAACTGCGGGGGATTTTTAGAAATCTAGAAATATAGAAGTCTAGACTATTTCTCAATTATCTCATACTTCCATGGTCCGAGTTGGAACGTCTCTCCGCTCTCCAGCGTTACGCTCTGCTCCTCGCCGCTCATGTTCATTACGGCGATTACGGTATTGCTGTGCCATTTGCCTTCTTTATGGCGCTTGCAGGCGAAGATCTTCTCATTGTCGCAAGCGATGCGCTCCATGGGGGCTCCGGCCTCCGGAGAGAAGAGCGCTTTGTTGCGGGCACGCAGACCGTTCAGCTGCTTGTACAGGTCTGCTTGCGCATAAGCGGGATCGGTGTCAATCAGGTCTTTCTCGAAAAACTCCAGACGGTGGTGGTTACCGCTCAGCTGGCCCGTATAGATCATCGGCATTCCCGGTACTACGTAGCAGAAGGCCGCAAAGAGCTCCACGGCGTCGCCCATGCGCTCCTGCTCCGTGCCGTTCCAACTGTTCTCGTCGTGGTTGGAGATGAAGTTCATGCGGATAGCTTCCGGACGGATGGTAGTGTCTGCTTTGGCGAAATACGCCCAGAGATCCTCTACGCCCTGTTTGCCCTGAGCTACGTCGTTCATGATGTGATGGAGCGTCCATCCGTAGTACATATCGAAGGCTGTTTCTGTCAGCTCTTGCGCTTTGTCCTCGTCCTCGGCGAGGGTGAACATATCCGGGTGGCTCTGGCGGAGGTCGCCCATTGCCCAGTTCCAGAAGTCGGTCGGAACCTCGCCCGCTACGTCGCAGCGGAAGCCGTCAATGCCGATTGTGTCCATCCACCAGTGCATCGCTTTGAGCATCTCTTCACGCATAGCCTGGTTGTCGTAGTTCAGTTTGGAGATATCCGTCCAGTCGTACTGAACCATCAGGTTACCCAGACTGTCGCGGTAGTGCCATCCTTCGTTCTTGGTCCACTCGCTGTCCGGCGCCGTGTGGTTGGCTACCCAGTCGAGGATGACCTTGAAGCCCATCTTATGCGCCTCGGCGAGGAAGTGCTCGAAGTCGGCTCTCGTACCGAACTCCGGATTGATGGCGCAGTAGTCGATGATGGAGTAGTAGCTGCCGAGCGTGCCCTTGCGGGTGATCACGCCTATCGGCTGGCACGGCATAACCCAGATGATGTCGATGCCGTTCTCGCGCAGCGCAGGCAGCAGAGCCTCGGCGGCTTGGAAAGTACCCTCCGGCGTGGCCTGGCGGGTGTTTAGTTCATAGATGGTGGCGTCGTAAGCCCATTTGGGGTGACGCATCTCCGGTTGCGAGCAACTGAGCATGGCTACGGCTGCCAGCATAAGAAAGAGTGTCTTTTTCATAAGTTGTCCAATTATAAATGGTTAGTCTTCTATAATCTCATACGTGAGTTTGTCGCGGTTGATAATCACCGTTATCTTCTCGCCCAGATAGACGCGCTGGTAGATGATCTCGTCCGGGCGGTCGATAAGCGGGATAAAATCGCCGTAGAGCAGCGGCATCGAGTGGCGGCGGAGGTGTATCAGTTCCGCTACTTTGCCGCGCAACAGCTGTTCCTGTTCGTTCAGCCCGTCGAAACGCATCATATGCCGGTTGTCGGGGTCGTTGCCGCCTACCTCGCCGTACTCGTCGCCCTGATAGATACACGGCACGCCGGGCAGGGTCATGTTCAGCACCTCCAGCAGCAGTGCGCGTTTGTATGCTTTCTCCGCGTCGCCGATGCCTACCTCGCGTGTCCAGCCTTCCTCTTTGCCCTGGCTGTGGATGTCTATTGCACCGCCGGCTATGGAGGCGAAGCGGATCTGGTCATGGTTGCCGGAGATGTTGCCCATAGTGTGGTGGGCGCCGTAGGTACGCAGCGAGGTCAGTTCGTTCTGCATCACCCGGTCCATTCCCGTGTAGCCGCATAGTGCCTCACGGCTGGTGAAATAGACGTTGAAATCAAACTGCGCGTTCAGCATTCCGGTCTTGACATAGCTGCCGATGAGCTCCGGGCTGCCGTATGTCTCGCCGATCATCCAGATGGGTCTGCCCGGCCAGCGTGCGGCAATCTTCTGGCCTAACATCCGCCAGTAGCCCTCGGGGATATGCTTGCAAGCGTCGTGGCGGTAACCGTCCAGGTCGTAGTTCTCCAACCAGTACAACGCGCTGTCTGTCATCGCTTCGCACACCTCCGGCCGCTCCAGATCGAGGGTCGGGATATGTTTGTCAAACCAGGTCGTCAGCCGTGCGTCGTCCCATAGCTCGAAGTTCCGCCGTCCGTCCGGCAGAATAGAGTCGGTGTGCCAGTCCGGGTGCGCCTGCAGCGTAGGCGAGTTGATATGCATATGGTTGGCTACGTAGTCCAGCACCACGTTCATCTCATGCGCGTGCGCGGTGGATAATAAGGTGCGCAGCTCCTCCGGCGTTCCGAAACGGTCGTCCAGCTTGGTGGCGAAGATAGGCCAGTAACCGTGGTAGCCGCTGAATTTCGTATAACTCTTCGACGGGTCGTATTTGTTGCCGTTGGGGAAAGGGTAGAGCCCCCAAGCGTCCCAGGGGTTCTGCGTGATCGGGCTGATCCACAGAGTGTTCACGCCCAGCGAATCGAAATAACCCTCCTCGATCTTCGCCGTGATACCGGCCAAGTCGCCGCCTTGGTAATCTACGATGTCGAGCACCTCCTCGCTGTTCAGTTTCCAGTCATTGGCGGCGTTACCGTTATGGAAACGGTCGATGAGCACAGAGTAGAGCACTTGCGCCTGCTGGTCGTGGCGGTTGAGCTGCGAGGCGTCGGTCACGATCTTGCCGTCCTGCAACGGCAGCAGCAGATCGTTATAGAGGTAGTCGTCATCTTCGGCAAACACGCGCAGCCACGCTCTGCCTTGCGCGCAAGTTTGTATCTCCGGCACCAAAGAGAGATCCAGCACCCAGTCGTTCTCGCCTGTCTGTAGCCAGTAGGCGGGGTCGATCATCATGTTTTGGATATATGCCGTGAGATGCGGGTTCGTGGCGCTGTCGTAGAAACCGACGTGCAGCCGGTCGTTCTCGTATGCCGTAGAGATAAGCGCCTGACGAACCGGCTTGTGTGGCAGAACAGGTATCTCAAAATGATGCGCTTCGTCCTCGTAACGCAGGAAACCGAGATAACCGCCGTTGATGACTTCCCTCTCCGGCTCATAGAGCTCTTTACCCGCACCGAAGAATGCCGGCACATAGTCCGTTACCATAATACGCATCGTGTCGCTCGTCATACGTACGGGCATAATAGGATCCGAAAGGGCGATCTTCTGAACGTCGCTCTCGCTTTGCCGACAACCGGTCAGACAAAGAAGAAGGGAGATAAAAAAGAATACTTTTTTCATGGTTTGTGTAATTTATGGCGCAAAGGTACAAAAAAATTTGCATATGTGCAAAAAAAAGTGTAAATTTGCAGCATTATTTGTGAAATCCCAAATCATTAGTCCCGATATGGAATCTGTTCAGTCGTACTTGCAGGCGCATAAAGCGCGGTTCATGGAGGAGTGGGCGAGTCTCATCCGCATCCCCAGTGTCAGTTGTCAACCCGAGCACAAGGCGGATATGACCCGTTGTGCCGAGCGGTGGCGCGAACTGCTGCTCGCCGCCGGGTGCCAGAAAGCGGAGGTAATAACCCCTTCCCAACCTTCCCCTCAAGGAAAGGAGCCCGGAAACCCCTTCGTCTATGGGGAATATAAATGCGGAAATGAGCAAATAGGAAAATGTGTAAATGAGCAAATCCCTACCGTCTTGGTTTACGCCCATTACGACGTGATGCCCGTGGAGCCGCTTGAGGCGTGGCATTCCGACCCATGGGAGCCCTCCATTCGCGACGGAAGGCTTTACGCCCGCGGTGCCGATGACGACAAAGGCCAGGCGATGATCCAGGCGAAAGCCTTTGAATATATGGTTAAGACGGGGCAACTGAAATGTAACGTCAAGTTCATCTTCGAGGGCGAAGAGGAGATCGGCTCGCCGTCCCTCGAGGCGTTCCTGCAGGACCATAAAGAGCTCCTTAAAGCGGATATTATCTTGGTTTCCGACACGTCGATGATCGGCAAGGACACCCCTTCTATTACTACCGGCCTGCGTGGACTCGCCTATTGGCAGATAGAGGTGGACGGTCCCAACCGTGACCTCCATTCCGGCCATTTCGGCGGAGCCGTCAAGAACCCCGTCAATGCCCTCTGTGAGATGATCGCAAAGGTCGTTGATGAGAACGGGCGTATCACTATCCCCGGTTTCTATGACGACGTACTGCCTATCCCGGACGAGGAGCGGGAGATGATTGCGCAGATACCTTTCTCCCAAGAGAAATACAACGCTGCCATAGACGTCGATGATGTCTTCGGCGAAGCCGGTTACAGCACGCTGGAGCGCAACTCCTGCCGCCCGTCGTTCGATGTGTGCGGTATATGGGGCGGTTATACGGGCGAGGGCAGCAAGACGGTACTGCCGAGCAAGGCTTTTGCCAAAGTGTCCTGCCGTCTGGTGGCGAACCAGAACCACGAGAAGATCTCGCGCGCCTTTATTGATTATATGCATTCCATCGCCCCGCAAGGCGTGCGCGTGAAGGTCACTCCCATGCACGGAGGTCAGGGATACGTCTGCCCGATAGACATTCCTGCATACAAAGCCGCAGAGAAAGGTTTTGAGATGGCCTTTGGCAAACGTCCTTTGGCAGCACGCCGCGGAGGATCGATACCTATCATTGCCGCCTTTGAGAGAATCCTCGGATGCAAGACTATCCTTATGGGTTTCGGCTTGGAGCAGAATGCCATCCACTCGCCCAACGAGTCCATGGACCTCGAGGTCTGGGAGAAAGGAATCATCGCCGTCACCGGCTTCTACCGCGAACTTGCAGATAATTCCAGAGAATCATGAAGATAGCTATTATCGGTGCCGGGAGTGTTGGCACAAACCTGCACCACGCTTTTGCGCTCAAAGGCGTCCGGACCGAACTCGTCCATGCGCGCCCGCTGACGGCTCAGCACTCAAATGACCAAATGGCAGATGACCAAATGGTAAATGGCTTTGACGTATATATCTACGCAGTGGCGGATCAGGCGCTGAGGGAGGTGATAGCGAAGATCAACGCGCCCAAAGCCTTGCATCTGCATACCTCCGGCTCAATGCCGATAGAGGTCTTCGGAGAGGACAAACCGCACTCGGGTATTATGTATTTCTTCCAATCCTTCAGCCGCGATGTGATGATTGACGACTGGAGCGGCATCCCTTGTTTCATCTCTGGGCATAACATCGACGACATCGCCGCCATCTACTCCTTGGCGCAGACGCTCACGGGCCGTATCTACGAAGCAACCCAGCACGACCGCGAGCGGCTGCACGTGGCGGGCGTGTTTGCCAATAACTTCTCCAACCTGATGTACCGCATCGCGGCGGAGATACTCCGTGACACGCAGATACCTTTCGAAGCACTCCTGCCGCTCATCGACCGTACGGCGGAGAAAGTCCACACACTGGCTCCGAAGGACGCACAGACCGGTCCCGCACAACGCATGGACAGGGAAGTGATTATGAAACATCTGTCGGTGCTGGACGGGATGAAAGACGGAGAGTTTTTCGCTTCCGATCTGGAGTTCATCTATATGAACCTCTCGCAGATTATCCAGACCGCCCAATGGCCGGAGGACAGACGGCATTCCATCATGGAGATATTAGGTCAAGCGCTCGAAGGGTCAGACGCGAAAGGGCATATTCGTCCAGCTCAGGCCAGGAGACGCGGAAAGTATCCGGAAGAGTAGGCAGTTCCTGCACTTTATGTAAAAAGAAACGCGCGTGTATGCGCTGGTGCGAGAGCACGTGCGTGAAGGCGCACGCAGGCCCCGCTGCAGAACCGCTTCCGGCAGCAGGAACTGTTATTAACTCCTCGCAGGGGAATTCATAGAGGTGGTACCAGATGTCTTTCGGGTTCTCTCTCCGTCGGATCAAGGTATAAATTTCTTCGGTCTTTCTACTAATATAGATATGGTAGTCCAGCCATCGGTCGCGTACTTTCGGCCTCGCTTTACGAACCGGTAGCAGTTCCGCCGTGCCATGCGCATGTCCCAGGCATATGTCCGCTAACGGACACTCAGCGCAGGTCTCTTCGCCCAAGACGGGCGTGCAATACAGCGCGCCGAACTCCATGACGGCGGAGTTGAACAGCCGCGGATGTTCGCGGTCCAAGAGTTTCTCAATCTCCTTGTGAAACAGTTTCTTGCCGGCTGAGGTGTCGAAGGGTTCGTCGATGTCCAGCAGCCGTGCCGCCACGCGATATACATTGCCGTCCATTGCGGGGTAGGGCAGGTTGTAGGCAAAAGACGCAATCGCTCCCGCCGTATAGTCTCCTACGCCCGGCAGGGCACGGAGGTCTTCAAAACGGGTGGGGAAGGGTGTCCACCCGCGTTCCACCACCATCTGCGCCGCCTTGTGCAGGTTCCGCGCACGGCTGTAGTAGCCCAGGCCCTGCCATTCCCGCAACACCTCCGCTTCGTCGGCCGACGCCAGATCCTCCACCTTCGGCCAACGAGCCACGAAACGCAGGTAATATTCCATCCCCTGCGCCACGCGGGTCTGTTGCAAAATCACCTCGCTGAGCCATATTTTGTACCCGTCCTCGGTTTCGCGCCAAGGGAGAATCCGGTGGTTCGTTTCATACCACTCGTATAACCGGTTATAAATTAAAGCATTGAACATCAAAATGTGGATTTTCGTGCAAAATTTAGCCAAATCGGGTACAAAAGTACAAAAAAAACACGATTTTTGCAATTTTTTTCATTAAAAACTTTTGTATTTCAATAATTTGTAGTAACTTTGTACCGTTTTTTCGATTTAGAACTAAAAAAGAGAAGTATTTTATGACAAAAGCTGAACTAATTAATGAGATTGCAATCTCCACCGGTTATGACAAGACCACGATCGGTGTCATCGTTGAATCGCTCATGGGCCATGTCAAGAAGAGCGTCAGTGAGGGCGAGAATGTGTACCTCCGCGGTTTCGGTAGTTTCATCACCAAGACCCGTAAGGCCAAGGTAGCCCGTAATATCTCCGCGAGCACATCCATTCCTGTGCCGGAGCACCAGATAGCGGCTTTCAAGCCTGCAAAAGAATTTGCGGAAGCTGTTCGCAAAACCAAATGAACAACAAATAAATTTATAGTATAACATTTTAATCATCAACACTATTATGCCAAACGGAAAGAAGCATAAGAGACATAAGATGTCCACGCACAAGCGTAAAAAACGCCTGCGTAAGAATCGTCATAAGCATAAGTAATTGACGATCGTTAGTCAGCTTTGTGGCGCGAGACTTGCTCAGGTGTGGGCAAGTTGCCACAAGGCTTTTTTATTTATTTAATTATCCTAATCAAGTATGAAAAGCGAATTGATTGTGGACGTACAGCCGCAGGAGATAGCTATAGCGCTGACAGAGGACGACCGATTGCAAGAGGTATCGCGTGAGAAACGCAACCAGGACAATTTCGCCGTAGGGAATATCTATTACGGCCGGGTCAAGAAAGTCATGCCTGCGCTTAATGCCGTCTTTGTGGATGTAGGTTATGAGAAAGAAGCTTTTCTGCATTATTTGGATTTAGGTTCTCAGTTTCGTACGCTGCAAACGTATGTCACCAAAGCCGTCTCGGACCGTCGCCGCATCCCGCTGATGCAGAAGACGCAGCGCCAGCCCGAGGTGGGGAAAGAGGGACAGATAGCCGATGTACTCAAGGTAGGTGATCCTATTCTGGTGCAGGTCTCCAAGGAGCCGATTAACACAAAAGGTCCGCGCCTGACTGCCGAAATTTCCATGGCAGGAAGAAACATCGTACTCATCCCCTTTGCCGACGGCGTGATGGTGAGCCAGAAAATCAAACGCGAAGCGGAACGCCAGCGTCTTAAACAACTGATGCTTTCGATCAAGCCCCAGGGCTTCGGAATCATCGTCCGTACGGTAGCGGAAGACAAGCGTGTAGCGGAACTTGACAACGAACTGCGGCTGTTGCTCGAGCGTTGGGAGCAGACTGTGAAAAGTCTCCAACAGAAAGAGCCGGTCAGCCTCGTGAGTGAAGAGATGGGACGGACACTCGGTATCATCCGGGATGTGCTCAGTCCCGATTTCACAACCATCCAGATCAACGACCAGGCCATCTACGATGACGTGCGTCATTATCTGGAGCTCATCGCCCCCGAGAGCGCGAAGATTGTCAAACTCTATCAAGGCACGCAACCTATCTTCGATCATTTCGACATCACCCGTCAGATGAAGACGGGGCTCGGCAGAACGGTCGGTTTTAAGCATGGCGGGTATCTCATCATCGACAAGACTGAAGCACTGTTCTCCATTGATGTCAACTCCGGCAGCAAGAAGATTTACGAGGACCAGGAGCAGAACGCGTTCCAGTTCAACATGCTGGCCGCGGACGAGTTGGTTCACCAGCTCCGCCTGCGTGATATAGGCGGCATCATCATCGTTGATTTCATCGATATGGATGACAAAGGCCACCAGCAGGAGTTGTACGACTACGTACGCAAACTCATGGAACGCGACCGCGCGAAGCATAACGTGCTCCCGCTCAGCAAGTTCGGCCTCATGCAGATCACGCGTCAGCGCGTGCGTCCGGCGGTAGAGGTGCAGGTTGAGGAGGTCTGTCCCACCTGTATGGGCAAGGGCAAGATCCAACCGTCGCTCCTTTTTACCGACCAGGTGGAAGAGGCAATCGAGCACATGATGGAGCACCACGGACGAGGACTGAGACTGCATCTGCATCCCTTTGTCTATTCGTACGCCAGCCGCGGATGGCTCTTCTCGCTGAAGAACCGGTGGATGCTGCGCTACGGAGTGAAGGTGGTGGAGAATCAGTCGCTGGGGATGCTGGAAATGAGGTTCTATGATGCGCAGGGGAAGGAGTTGACTCATCAGCACGAGGCCCCCAAGCCCGAACCCGGGAAAGAGGTGAAGGCCGAGCAACCCAAACCTGTTGAGCAGCCGAAACTCGAGCAGCCCAAGCAAGAGCCCAAAGCAGAACAACCAAAGCCTGCTCCGGAGCCCAAGAAAAAGACGAAGAAAGCTACTCCGGATGCCGAGCAACCGGTGGTTGCCGAGGCTCCCAAGAAGAAGCCTGCCCGTAGAAAGAAAAAAACAGCAGAGAAACCTGCTGAAACTAATGCAGAGAAGTAAAAGAAAAAGCCCGCAGAGAATAACTCTGCGGGCTTTTCTGTTTCTACTGCTCTTCCTCTTCGATATTGGCACCGGGGATATATTTCTTGAGTGCCCGCGCCACACCGGTGGTCCAGTTGTTAATCGACTCGCTGTCCATCTGCAGACCGCTGATCATCTTCACCACCTGGTCAATCGGCATGCCGTAACGGAGCACGCCGGAGATGAGTTTTGCGTAGTTCCAAAACTCTTTGTCGAACTTGTAACTCAGTCCTTCTACCGTGGTCTTGAACCCGCGGGTGTTGACAAACTGGAAGTCATAACGGTGCGTCCCGTCTTCCTGGGTGACTTTGATGATCTTGCCTTTCGTCACGGATTTGGGCAACGCGATACCCATCTCGTCGTCCGCCAGGCCGGTAAATATCTCGTACGGATGTCCGTCACGCAGACCTACAAAAGCGATCCATTTGTCTTTTTGCACTTGAAAGCGAACGACATCGCATTCCAGTTCTGCCGGCCGTTTCAACGGCGCGCTGTTCTCTTGTCCTTCCATAATTGTTTTTATTAGCTTTTTTCTTTGAGCAACTTCGCTGCGGTCTTTCTTCTTTGAGCGAAGCGGTCTAACTGATAGTTATCTTTGCGGAGCATGAAGTCTCTCCGTGACTGTTCTTCTGCTGGTACTGTACGCCGTCCGGCGCAACGAGGTAGAGCGTCTGCAGATTCTCGCCGAGCATCGTCTCTTTCTGGTAGTTGATGTCGAGGCGCACTTTCTTGCCGTAATAGTCGGGTTGGTAAGCGTCCGTCATTGCCTGCAGGTACCGGCAGGAGTTGCAATGCCCGTTGTAGTCGATGTCGGAGTACGCCACTTTGTGCGCCACGCAGCCCGTCGGCTCGGGGATAGTTGTCATGCGCACGCGTGCCATCTCAATGACCTCGCCGTCCACGCAATCCTCGAACATCGGGTCGTCGAAGATATTGACAATCTCGCGTTTCTCCATATCCAGCACCGCCCAGACTGATTTGCACTGACCGATTAATATCCATTCTTCCTCTTTCGACTTTTGACTTTCGACTTTCGACTCCTTCGCATATATGCGGAAGTTACGTGTGGAGAGCATATGCGCGTTGGATTCAATCCATGTCTCGAACCGCACTTTCTCGCAATGGGTCGGCAGTTCGTACATCTCTGCGGAGAGGCGTGTCAGAATCCATGTCAGACCTCTCGGGTGCAGTTGGGTGATACCGAATCCCAACTCGTCTGCTACCGTCCCTGCTACCTCCAGCAGGTAATTCTCCAGGTTGAACAGCCGCAGCTTCTTCTCGCCATCCACTTCCTGGTATTTGATTTCGTATTCGTAACTATATTTCATTTTTCGTAATTACGTAATGACGTTATTCCGTTATTGTTTCAGCCATCTATCCAGCCAACCGCGGAACTCTCTTTGCCAGAGGATGCCGTTCTGGGGCTTGAGCACCCAGTGATTCTCGTCTGGGAAAATCAACAACTCGGCGGGTACGCCGCGCATCTTCGCTGCGTCGAATGCCGCCATAGCCTGATTGGCGAGGATGCGGTAGTCTTTCTCGCCGTGGATACAGAGGATAGGGGTGTCCCATTTGTCCACAAACTTATGCGGGCTGTTGGCAAAGGTGCGTTGTGCTGTCTTGTTGTCTTTGTCCCAGTATGCGCCGCCCATGTCCCAGTTGGCGAACCATTTCTCCTCGGTCTCCAGATACTGCATCTCTAAGTTGAAGATACCGTCATGGGCGATGAAGGCTTTGAAGCGTCCGTCGTGGTGACCGGCAATCCAATAGACGCTGAATCCGCCGAAGGAGGCGCCTACACAGCCCAGTCGGTCTTTGTCCACATACGGCTCTTTGCAGAACTCGTCTATCGCCGTGAAATAATCCTTCATGCACTGGCCTCCGTAGTCGCCGGAGATTTGTTCGTTCCATGCCATGCCAAAGCCCGGCAGACCGCGGCGGTTGGGCGCCACAATGATATAATCGCCGGCACTCATCATCATGAAGTTCCACCGGAAAGACCAGAACTGGGAAACCGGACTCTGCGGACCGCCCTCGCAATACAATATAGTCGGGTATTTTTTCGACGGGTCGAAATGCGGCGGGTAGATGATCCATGTCAGCATATCCTTGCCATCGGTCGTCTTCTGCCATCTCGGCTCCACCGTGGAGCGTTCTATCTGGTTGTAGATATTGTCGTTCTCGCTTGTGAGTTTGTCCAACAGTTGGTTGTAGGTGTCAAACGGCTGGTCGTACCACACCTCAGTATGGGCGTAATCGCCGTTGTCCTTGCGCAGCCATTCGCCCACATCCATGCGGTAGATTTCGTTCGCCTGACGCATGGAGTGGCCTAATACAAAGGCATAATGGTCGCTCACGTCTCCCAACCCCAAGTCGAACTGCCCTTCCGTCAGACGGCTGACATAACCGTTGAGGTTCACATGGTAGAGTTGTACGGTAGCGTGCCAGCAGGCGGTGAATAGCAGCGAACTGTCGTTATACCAGGCGTACTCATCCACATTCGTGTCCATCGTGCGGCTGAGGAAGCGTTTTTCGCCGGTCTTGAGGTTCATCACCATGAGGCGGTTCTCGTCGCTCTCATAGCCGTCACGCTCCATGGACTGCCAAGCAATCCACTCGCCGGAAGGCGAATACAAGGGGTTGGTGTCATAACCGCCATTACCCTCCGTGATGTTTTTCTCCTCGCGCGTACGTGTATTATAAAGGTAAATGTCGCTGTTGGTGGAAACGGCGTAGTCGAGACCTGTCTTCTTTCGGCAGGTATAGGCTATCTCTTCGTTATTGGGGTTCCACGCCAACTGCTCAATGCCTCCGAACGGTTTCATCGGGCATTCAAATGCTGTGCCATCCAAGATATTGAATCCCTCGCCAAGTTCGGCGGATTTCATCCGTTCACCCTCGCCGTAATAGGCGGTCTTGAGTTCGTGAACAAAAGGCTGCGGAGCGGTCTCTGTCCATTCGTCCCAGTGCTTGTACATCAAGTCCTCATGCATATGTCCTGTGGCCAAAGGCAGATCGGGGTATTTGTCCGCAGTTGTTGGTACGGTCTTCACTTGCTTGATCAGGATGACCTTGTCGCGCATCGGCGATAACAAGAAGCCCTCTACATCCTCGGTCCCCACTACTTCTACTTCCTCTTTGTCACGACGGATAAAGAGTTTACCGCCTTTGAGATAGGCGAGGGCACCGCTGTTACCGAACCAGGCTGGCTCGGAACCCACGAACTCATCCACGACCGCCATGTTCTCAAAGGGGTTGCAGATACGGATCCAAGTAGTGCTTCTATTCTCTGCTACGGAGTAGTAACTCACGGTATAGGCCAGCAGACCGGTCTCGATATCGCTTTTCACGCTACCGATACGACCCATCGCCCAGAGTCCTTCGGGTGTCAGACGTCCGCCTTCAATCGTGATCTGAGGCTTCGTAACCGGCGCTTTGGAAGTGTCAGTGTCCTCTTTTGCGCAACTCGCGCCAAGTATTGTCACGGCTGCCATAATAAATATCTTCCAGTTTTTCATTTAATGTCAAATTTCAAATCTCAATTACACACACGTATATCCGCCGTCCACGGGCAGAGCCACGCCGGTCACGTACCGCGATGCGTCTGCGGCGAGGAAACAAACGGCGCTGTCCAGTTCGCCCTCATGGCCGTACCGCTCCATCGGGATGACGGTCTTGGCGTAGTTGGCGAAATAGTCGGACTCGAGTGTCTCTTTGGTCAGCGGGGTGATGAAATAGCCCGGGCAGATAGCATTGACGGTGATACCGTACTTGCCCCATTCGGCAGCGAGCGCACGGGTCATGTTCACTACGCCGCCTTTGGCAGCGTGGTACGGCGAAGCGGGCGCAATCTTATTGCCCACCAGACCGTACATGGAGGCGATGTTGATGATGCGGCCGTACTTATTCGGGATCATGGTCTTTTTCGCTACGGCACGTGCTACGCGGAACGAACCGAAGAGGTCGATCTGCATCTCGTTCTCAAATTGCGCATCGGTGATATCCTCCGCGGGAGCTACGGCACCAGTACCGGCGTTGTTCACCACGATGTCAATGCGTCCGAAATGCGCAATCGCCTCGTCCACCATTTTCTCTACCGCTTCGGTGTTAGTGATGTCGCATTGCAATGGCAGTACCTCTACGCCGAACGCCTGTTCGATCTCGTGCTGCACCTCCACCAGTTTCTCGTATCGGCGGGCGATGATGACGAGTTTGCTACCGCGTGCTGCTAAGGCCTTTGCCATCTGCACGCCTAATCCTCCGGAGCAGCCGGTCACGAGAGCAACCCGCCCGCTCAAATCAAAAATGTCTGTCATATTATTTATAAATTTCAAATGTCAAATCCTGCACGCTATATCTGCCACATCGGGCTCAGCGCCGCGGGGTACCCATTCCGAATATATCTCCGCCACCGCTTTTCCTTCCCGGTTGGCTATAGAATGGACATACACTCCCGACTCGAACGCATATACGCTGCACGTCAGTATATCATTCAGGAACGTCTCGTGCAGCCAATGGATAGCAAAACTCCGTATGGCAAAGGCGTTCATAAATTGCTCGTTGGCGGTCTGCATGGCAATGGACAGATAGGTGCGGTTATTCACATGGCCGTTGAAATCCAGGTTGATGGGGTTCACGCGATGCTCTATCTGCTGTTCCAGCGTCCCTCCGGTGGGGAACCGGTGTTTCTTATGCCCATCGGTGGTGAATTGAGGAAGAGCGGTCATCATCGGAGCCAAGGGGGTGTTCGGCGCTAACCGGCGGGCTACAGTGTCCAACAGCGTCCATACGCCGTAGCCGTGAGCCACTTCTCTGCCGCCTGTTTTGGTTATCCGGAACTCGGCATACACACGCAGTGCACTGATTTCGCTGTTCCATACCGTCACCTCGATGTCGTCGCCCCAATAGGCAGTTTCCCCGGTGGTCCAGGCGTTGAACTCGGAAATAACCCACATCAGGTTCTTTTTTACGATGTCGAATGCCGCCAGATGCAGGCACCCCATATACCGCGCCCAGCAGTCCTGATAGTACAGCAGGACAGCGCTGGGCGTCATCCTGTATCCGGTGTCCATATCTGCCGCCGTAATACTGTATTGATGCGAATATTGTTCTATCATAAACACTCTTTTTCGGAAAATTTCGTGCAAAGGTACAAAAAAATTTGCGTATATGCAAAAAAAGCAGTAATTTTGTGGCATAAAATCGTTCAGCAGATGAAGATTCAGTTCTTAGGCGCTACCCGCGAAGTGACCGGCAGCAAGCATCTTATTACAACCGATTCGGGTCATACCATTCTTCTCGATTGCGGTATGTACCAAGGCAAAGGCATGGAGACTGACGCGGCGAACCGCGACCTCGGTTTTGATCCCGCTAAGCTGGATTGTGTCGTGCTCTCGCATGCGCATATCGACCATTCGGGACTTATCCCGTATATCGTCAAGAAAGGTTTCAAAGGGGATATCTATTGTACGCCCGCTACGCGTGATTTATGCGCACTCATGCTTGCCGACACCGCATTTATCCAGGAGCAGGACGTACGGACGTATAACAAGAAGATAGACAAGCAGCACCCCCATAAGGAGAAAGGCAAGAAATACAAGATCGAGCCTCTCTACGACCAGCATGACGTACAGAAGGCGATGAGGCATTTTGTGACCTACAGTTACGATCGCCGTTTCCGGCTTTTCGATGACGTGCTGCTGACTTTCACCAACTCCGGTCATATGCTCGGCGGTGCTATCTGCTCGCTGGAGATATATGAGGAGGATAGGTGGAAAAGGCTCTGCTACACCGGTGATGTAGGGCGTCAGCATTGTCATATTTTACCGCCGCCGCAACTCTTCCCGCAATGCGACTACCTCATCTGCGAGTCCACATACGGCGACCGGCTGCATGACGAAGAGCAGGTTACTGAGGAGCATCTTTTAGGGGTGGTGGAGGACACCTGCGTCTATCGCAAAGGCCAACTGCTGATTCCTTCTTTCTCGGTAGGCAGGACCCAGGAGATTGTCTATGTCCTCAACCGGCTCTATAACGAAGGTTCCCTCCCCCCGATACCCGTCTATGTCGATTCGCCGATGAGTACCAATGCCACCCAGATATTCAGGATGTACCCCGACGAACTGAGCGACGAGGTGCGTGACACGATGCGTTTTGATCCGGACCCGTTCGGCTTCAATACCCTTCGTTATATCACGGACATACGGGAGTCGAAGGCGCTTAACCACAAGGATGAACCCTGTATCATCATCTCCGCCTCGGGAATGTTGGAAGCCGGACGTATCAAACACCATGTGGCGAACCATATCTCCGACCCGCGGTGCACGATCCTTATCGTCGGTTACTGCGAGCCGTCCACCCTCGGCGCACGTATCCAGCAACCCGGGCTGCAATGGATATCCATCTTCGGTCTGGACCGGAAGATCAAAGCGCAGATTACGAAGATAGAAGGCTTCTCGGGCCACGGCGATTACCAAGAGATGATAGATTATTTCACCCGTTCTCTCCAGATAGACCAGGTTCAGCGCGTCTTTGTTGTACATGGCGAGGAGACAGCCGCTGAGGCCTATAAGGGACATCTCACCGAAGCAGGTTTCCATAACATCTCCATCCCCGAGAAAGGGGAAGTGGTAGAACTATAACTAATAAACAAAAGCATATTATGAACAAGAAGTATTGGATCATATTAGCTCTGTGGATGCCGGCGATGGCATATGCACAAGTACGCAACAGCGTCTATGACGCGTATATCAACACATGGCGGGAGACCGCTGTACAACAGCAACAGGACTACGGCGTCCCTGCCTCTATCACCATGGCGCAGGCATTGCTGGAGTCTGCTGCAGGCAAGAGCGAACTGGCGGTGAACGCGAACAACCATTTCGGTATCAAGTGTACCGGTGAGTGGTTCGGCGGCGTGTACTACTACGATGATGACAGCAAGGGCGAGTGCTTCCGGCAATACAGCGATGCGGCGGAGTCGTTCAAAGACCACTCCCTTTTCCTCAAACGTCCGCGGTACACCACCTGTTTTGAAATTGCCATAGAGGATTACGAAGGCTGGGCGCACCGCCTCAAAGCTTGCGGTTATGCCACTGACCCGCTCTATGCCCATAAACTCATCAAAATCATCGAGGACTATCGGCTCTATGACCTGGACAAAGAACAAGCGCAAAGTACGAAAGACGATGTACCGGGGAAAGCCCTGAAAGCCACGGTGGTGACGCAAGCTCCGGTGATTGCGGTAATCAGCCAAGATCCCGAACCGGAGTACGTGGAGCCTCTTTCCGCCAAGGCGGAGAAAGACAGTTTCTTGTTGATGCACCCGGTCAAACGCTGCAACGGAATGAATTATGTCACCGCCCGTGAGGGCGATACGTATGCCAATGTGGCGTTCCGCCTGAACGTGCGCGAGCGAGACCTGAGAGAGCATAACGATGCCCTGGGAAGGGAGATGAAAGCAGGAGACCGTATATTTCTGGGAGCCAAGCGAACCTATGGCGTCAATGAGTACGTATGGTCGCACCCCGGGCAGTCACTATGGGAGTTGAGCCAGGAGGAAGGTGTCCGACTCTCGTCCATTCAGAAATACAACGGTCTGGAGCCTTCCGTCCGTACTTTCAAGAATCGACAGAAGATCTACCTCAAGAAAGTCAAAGAGGAGCATGTCCGCTACTAACTCGATGTCCATAGGCGAGGCACTAATCTCGTATATCCGCGAGAGCGGGTTGGAGCAGTCTGTGCTGGATGTGCAGATAGAAGAGGTGTGGCCGAAAGTGATGGGGGAGACCGTGAAGCGTCTCACCCGCTCCGTGGAGGTGAAGAACGGCGTGCTCATTGTGCATGTCAATTCCGCCGCCCTCAAGACACAACTTTTTGAGAACCGGTTCGAACTGGTCCGTAAACTGAACGAAGCCGTCGGAGCTCCGGCATTAAAGGATTGTAGAATATTGGGGTGATTGATGATTTATGATTTATCCTGATAATATAGAACAGAAGATAGATTTTGCGGTGATCCGCGAGGAGTTACGCCGCCGCTGTACCTCGCCGTTGGGCGTGGAGCGCGTGGAGGCAATGCAGATGGAGACGGAGTACGAGACGGTAAACCGTCTTCTTTTGCTGACCGACCAGATGCGTGAGGCGCAGTCGGACCCGATGCTGACTTTCCCCCGCGGGGAGATCCATGACCTGCGTGAGGCCGTTGCCCGTATCCGCGTAGAGGGGCTTTTCCTGGACGAGGCGGAGTTGGACGAACTGCGCAAGACCCTCGTCTTTGCAGTAGAACTGGAGAGTTTCTTTGCATCCCTGGACGAGAAACGTTACGCGATGCTGAAGGGTCTGACGGTGACGGGAAACGGGTTACGGGAGATCGTCAAAGCCATAGACGGCATCTTGGACCGTTACGGGCGTTTGGCGGATCATGCCTCGCCCGAGTTGGCGCGGATAAGAAGGGAGATGGTGAACCTGCAAGGCAGCGTGGGCCGTACTTTGGCCTCTATCCTCCGTCAGGCGAAGGCGGACGGTCTGGTCGATTCCGACGCTACGCCTACGCTCCGTGAGGGGCGTCTGGTGATCCCCGTTCCGCCCGGCTACAAACGCAAGATAGGCGGTATCGTGCACGACGAATCGGCTACCGGTAAGACCGTCTATATAGAGCCGCAACAGGTGGTGGATGCCAATAACCATATTCGGGAGTTGGAAGGTGCAGAACGTCGCGAACGCATACGCATCTTGCAGACGGTCACTGCTTTTATCCGTCCCCATACCGATGCTGTCTTCACCAGCCAGAAAATGTTAGGCGAGGTGGATTTTCTCTCCGCCAAAGTGTCGCTGGCGAACAGTCTGCAAGCCATCCGCCCTGAAGTGCTGAACAAACCGTTGTTAGACTGGCATGACGCACGGCATCCGGTGCTATGGCTGCATTACGTGCCGCAAGGCAAGACGGTAGTCCCCCTCTCGGTTCGGTTGCAGGCGGAAGAGAACCGTGTGCTTGTCATCTCCGGTCCTAACGCCGGTGGCAAGTCGGTCTGCCTCAAGACCGTGGCGCTCCTGCAATACATGCTCCAATGCGGTCTGTTAGTGCCTGTCTCGGAGCAGAGCAGGGCAGGTCTCTTCACCCGGCTGATGATTGACATAGGCGACGAGCAGTCTATTCAGGACGAGCTGTCCACCTATTCCTCCCATCTGCGTAACATGCGTACGTTCCTGCATGAGGCGGACGAGTGCAGCCTCATCCTCATCGACGAGATGGGTACCGGCACGGAACCGCTTATCGGCGGTGCTATCGCCGAGGCTATCTTACGGGAGCTGGTGAACAGAAAGGTATTCGGTATCATCACCACCCATTATACCAACCTCAAGCATTTCGCCGAACAGACCCCCGGCGTGGTCAACGGCGCGATGCTGTACGACCGCGGTGCGATGCGCCCGCTCTTCAAACTCTCCATCGGCCAGGCAGGCAGTTCATTTGCTATCGAGATAGCCCGCCAGACAGGGCTGAGCGAAGAGATCATCCGTTATGCGACAGAGCTGGTGGGAGAGGAGCATATCGATTATGACAAACAGCTGCAGGACATAGCCCGCGACAAACGCTACTGGGAGAACAAACGGCAGTCTATCCGGCAGAAAGAGAAGACGCTGGAAGAACGTATCGCCCAATACGAGGAGCAGATGAGCGGCATCAAACTCAAGAAACGCGAGATGCTGGAGGAAGCGCGTGTACAAGCGGAGCAGCTGCTCCAGCAGTCCAATGCCGCCATCGAGCGTACTATCCGTGAAATCAAAGAAGCCAAGGCGGACAAAGAGAAGACCAAGGCAGCACGGCAGAGGGTGGAGCAGATGAAAGAGAAGGTGAAACCCCAGACGGTCAAGACCAAGAGTCCCAAGCCCGCTACTAATAACAGGCAGGAGCCTACTGCCATTCCGAAAGTGATGCGTGATTTCTCGGAGTTGCGCAGACTCAGCAAGACCATGGCGCAGACCCCGGAGACGAAGAGCAACACCTCCGTGCGCTCCACTGTCCGCCAGAGGACGCTCTCTTTCGAGCGTACGTTGGACATCCGAGGCATGCGTATCGACGAGGCTACGGAACGGTTGATAGCCTATATGGACGATGCGCTGATGGTAGGCGCCGGCGAAGTGACTATCCTGCACGGAACGGGTACAGGGGCGCTCAAACAACTCACGCGCGATTATCTGAACGACATCAACCGCCGTCGCCGCAAACACGGACAAGTGGCTCTGGAGTTCGGCGACGGAGATGTGAACCACGGAGGAGCCGGGCTCACGGTGGTCCAGTTGTGACCTCTCCCTTCTCCAGACACGTTACTTACACCCCTTGAAAGCATTCTTGCCTATCTCTACGGCAGCAGGGAAGAGCGGTGTACGCAGGTTTCCGCATTCACGGAAAGCACCTGCGCCGATTTTTTGTATCGTAGCGGGGAAGGACGCTTTGCGGAGGCTGTGACACTCGGCGAAAGCCTCCGTGCCGATGCGCTTGACAGAGTCAGGGATGGTAATTTCCCGCAATGCCGTGCAATGGAAGAAAGCGTAATCGCTTATCTCCTCCAGCGACTCCGGCAGCGTGATTTGCTCAATGGACATACAATCGGCAAAAGCTCCTTCTTCTATCATATGAATATGCTCGACGAGGTCAAACCGATGGAGTTGGCGGCAGTTACGGAAAGCGCGCTCTCCGATACGGAAAGTGGTACGCGGGAGATTGATTTTCTCTAACATGACGCAGCTCTCAAACGCTTCGTTACCAACCGCATATAACCCTTCCGGAAGGGTGACTTTATACAGGTGGGTGCAGTTCTGACACATCTGTTTTGAAACGGAGTTGACCTTGCCCGGCACGGTGATTTCCCGTATTGCGGCACAGCCTGCAAAAGCCGCTTCTCCGATAAACTCCACCGTCTCGGGGAGTTTGATTTCCTCCAGAATAGCACAGCCGGCAAACGTACCGTCGTTGATACGCTTGAGACGGGACGGCAGATCCAGATGCTTGAGGCTCCGGCATGTGTAGAACGTACCTTGCCCAAGCACCTCTATTTTCTCGCCCAATACCTGTTCGCGGAGGTTAATACAGCCGTAGAAGGCACCCATGCCTAATCGCTCTAAACCTTTTGGCAGCAAGGCAGCACGCAGTTTTCCGCAATTGTAGAACGCGAAATTGCCTACTTCGCGTACCGAAGCAGGGATGGTGACCTCCGCCAGGTTCTCGCATTGATAGAACGCTGCCGTGGGGATTGCCGTGACCGTCCCCGGGATAACTACAGACTGCAGGTTCTTGCGGTTGGCAAACGCCCGCTCGGCAATAAGACGGATAGGAAGTTTGTTCTTGAAGATATATTTTGCCGGCAGGTCGTTGTTGGTAGCAACCAGACAGTCATCGAGTATGAGTGCTCCTTTCTTCCATTTATTCTCGTTGAGATAGATACCCGAACCGGTGAACGCATCCTCGCCGATAGAGGTAACGGAAGTGGGAATGACAACCTTTTGCAGGTTCTTGCAATCTCGGAAAGTCTCATGGTCGATGCGTGTGACGGAGGCCGGTAGTTCTACGCGTTGTATGGTCTTATTGCCCTGAAACGCTCCGGCAGCGATGAGCCGCGTACCTTCCGGTACGATGAATCGCGGTTTGACGGACTTGTCGGTAGCTATAAGAATAGAGTCTATCCACAGGCATCCCTCGCGCCAGTTGGCTTTGTTGAGCATGATACCGGTACCGTCAAACGCCGAGCGGTAGATGCGCTCAATGGTGCGGGGCAGACAGAGGTGAGTCCCTTGCAACCTTTGAAGGCTTTGTCGGAGACAGCTACCACGGTGTATTTGCTCTGGCCTGCGGTAATCTGCTCAGGGATGAGCAGTTCGCCCGTAGCTTTGGGGTTGAGTGCTACTTCCGCTGTCATGTGGTCGTCATCCAGCGAATAGAGTACGTCTTGGTACAGTGCCTCGCCTGCGAAAGCGCATAGACTAAAGCTGAACAGGACGACCAGTGATGTCAAAAATCCGGTAGCCCGATTGAATATACAGTTGGCCTTCATATAAGAATTTATGATTGATGGTTGTTGATGGATAAGTGTCTGTTTGTTCTACGCCTTGCGGTTGGCGTTCCGTAATCCCTGCGAGCAGACAGATGGCGTTTTCAATGAGTCGTTTGCCGTCCTCGGAGAGGAAGGCGGTGGAGTATTCCGAGACTCCGATCATGATCAGCCGTTGGGGCAGGACAGTACCGTTACAATCCGTGCCGGCGGGGAAGTCCGCAATCGTAGTGATAGTACCGTTGGCAGCGGACTCTGCTGTAGCCAGCGTCTCAAAACCCGTGGTAGCTGTCCACGAGGAGATACCTGTCACGGCGTTAGTGTTCGCCTCCGTGAAGAGGGTGAGGGTATTGTCGCTGATTGCCAATCCTTCAAAGAGCGGGTGTTCGGGCTGTCCGACGGTTACTCCGAGTTCCGCCGTGTTGACGGCGTTACCCCAGTTCCAGACGGTGCTCTTGAGCAGGAACGGCTTGAGCAACACCATCGGTTTGTTGTAACCCTTGAGCGGCTTGAAGCCTGCGGCACCGCTGTTGGGCTTGGAGCCCAAGACAATCACTTCGAATGCACTATAGTCCTCCTCAGGGTCAGAGGCATCGGTTTCTACAATCCATAGTTGTTTATTGGCACGCAGGTAATGCAGCAGCGCTTTGTCTTCCGTAGCACCCGGTACGGTCACATATGCAATCGCATGGGTGCCTTCGGGCTGTACGGTCGGTATGGTGTCCTCCGGGACAGGTTCGTGGTGTTCGCCTTCCTTCTCATAGCAGCCTAAGTCCGGCGCCAAACCGTTATATCCTAAATTAAGATCGGTTCCTGCGTCAATGAGTTTGGAACCGTCCGCCAGTCTCAAACACGTGCTTTCCGGCAGGGAGCCGTCCGCTTGTCGCGGAGCCAGAATCCGGGTGGTATCCAGCGAAAGGAAGTCCGCTGCGGAGCAGCTAAAACCGTTGTTCCAGGTGTTATGGTCGTTGGTGACATTGGTCTTAGACTTCGGCTGGTCGGCATTACGACCGTTGAGGCTGATATTATTCTGCATGTAGTTTGTGCCATAGGCGGTGGTGAAACCGAAGTTATAGCCGTTGGCGTAGCCTGTGTTATTATAGACCCACATCGTACCGCCGTTGTTGTTCTGGTCAAAGCCGCGTTCGTTATTTGCTACGGAGAGGCAATGATGGATTAAGAGGTTGTGCTTGGTACCAGATTGACCTAACGAGACATCTGTGTATCCGCCGCCCATTTTGAAACCGTTTCCGTTACCTTGGCAGGGATAGTTTTTGAGAGAGATAGTAATGGTTTTTCCATATCGGTCGGTCATTTGTGTACCAACCTTGGAGTCAAACCACGCTTTATCCACCCCTGTAGCACGCGGGTTTGGGGACATATCGTAATATGCAGGACCATTCTGATAACAGATACAATATTCGATGATGGTGTTGGTTTCACTCATTCGCTGGAAGAAATCCCAGCCGTCATCCGAGTTGTTCCATGCGCGGCAACCGATATAGTGGTTTCCCGCTCCCGTGAACTGCTTATCGGCAAATCCGTCGGCATTACCTCCGAAATTGGCGGTAGTGCCGGACATGGTCTTATAATCGAAGTTGTCATGGCTGTCCACATTCAAGATGATATTATTACCGCCTTTCTTCATCTGGCAACCCGTGTCCGCTGAACCATAGATATCCAGATTCTCAAAGAGGCAGTACGAGCCTTCGTTATAGAGGTTGTTCTTGCCCGACCAGGCGATAGCGAGGTCTTTGATATGTACATAGAGCGAGTTTTCATGTACGGTAATGCCACGTGTGCCATAGGGTACCTGGTGAAAATCCAACACGGCTTTCTCTCCCGGGTAGCCGGAGATGACTATATACTTGGATTTGGAACCTTGCTTGTTGATGCTGTATTTGTCCGTGAAATAATACGTTCCTCCCAGCAGGTACAAGGTGTCACCCGGCTGGGTGAGTTTCGACACACCGCCGCTGAAGGAAGTAGGGCTACTATAGGAGTTGCCGTTGCCTTTTCCATCCGGCGAGGCATAGTAGGTCGCGGCAAAGTGACCAAGGGCCCACGTACAAAGTACGAAGGTTATGAATAGTTTTTTCATGATTGTATAAAATGTAGTTTTAGTCGTATTATAGTGAAGTAAACAATCCACCTGTATCTCCAAGGCAGTGTGTGCGCTTTCTCGCGGAGGGAAGCGAATAGCCTCTTCTCGTGCTCTGGTCGGCGTACTGCCGTCGTGCTGGCGGGGTTGAGGGTATAGAGGTAGCCGGTGTAAGGGATAAGACGGCAGGTAGCGCCGCTGCTCCATAGCTCGGTAGAGAAGAGCACGTCTTCGTAGATCATTCCTTCGGTAAAACGCAGTCCCTCAAGCGTCTGACGCCGGTATAGCCTCATGCAGGGCGAAGTGAACTGATAGCGGTGTTTGGGCAGGCAGCCCTTGGCGTCGCAGTCTTCCGTGTCTCTCACACGCTTGTATCCGCTCTGCACATAGTCCACACCCGCTATGGCAGCGAGATGCCGTTCGCACCAATCGCTCTCTATCCGGTCGTCGGCATCCACGAAGGCGATGTATTCTCCCTGCGCGTGTGCCAAGCCTAAATTACGTGCCGCCGACTGCCCCGCATGAGGTTGTTGTAACAGTACAATACGCGGGTCGTGTGTGGCGAATGACTGCGCGATGGCGCAGCTGCCGTCCGTGCTACCGTCGTCAACCAGAATAATCTGCAAGTCCCGCTCCGTTTGGACGAGCAGGCTCTCTATGCAGGCAGGCAGGTATGACCCGGCGTTGTATATGGGGACTATGATGCTAATCATGGTGTAACAGGGAAAGGATTATTTCTTCTAACCGGGCACTTTGCGCTTCGCGGCTGAACTGCTCGCGGTGAGTGGCCGGCTGGCGGGTAAAGGATTGTTGCTGCCACTCGTGGTATCGCTCTGCAATAAAGGTCTTGACTGCCTCTTTGTCATCTGTGGCGATGCCGGCGTGGGTGTAAGCGATGAGTTCGGCTAATGCGCCTTGGTCAGACGGCACACAAAGAACGGGTTTGGCGCAACCTAATGCTTCGTAGAACTTGGTGGTAAGCATCCCATGTGTATTGGGTGCCGTGAGCACCAACATGATACTGCTGCGGCGGATAGCGTCTCCCAATTGATGGTGCGGTACAGGATTGCTCTGTGGCGTGTGGATATCCAGATGGATGTCCGTATAATTCAGTTCACGGATAGCCTGTTTCACGATTTCCAATGCCGGTTTCTGCCATTCGAAAAGGCTTCCGATATAGGTAATAGTAAACTGCTCTGCCGGTATGTTCTCCGGACAGAACTGCGCCTCATCGTAACCGTTATAGACGAGGTGGGTGTTCGTATTGAGCGGTTGGATAAATGCCTGATGCCAGGGCGAGACAGTGGTAACGGCATCGGCAGTACGTATCACGCTGTTTCTCCGGCGGATATGTATAGCCCGGTAGAGCCGCCGGAACGGCATGGTCCACCAGGTACGATGGCGGTACTGATAGGTTGAGTCGTCCACTTGTTCGTCCAAATCGCGTATGTCGCAATGCAAGGGCACATGAAGTACTTGCGCTATCCGTTCGGCGGCACCCAACGGGAAATCCGAGAAGGCGGAACATAGAACGAGGTCGTATTTGTGATTGGTGATTTGTAATTGGTGAACGGCCTTTTGTGCAAACACCCGGTTATGCCAGTCGGTGAGCAGAGTCCAGACGGTCTTTACCGCCCAGTCGGCCGTACTGCCGCTGTACATCGGGATAGTAACGAGCGGGTATGAACGTTCAAACTCCATGACACCATATTCCTCCGTAAGGAGTGTCACGGCATAGCCTTTTCTTGTCAGGTACTCGCACAGATACCTCACTCGCGGCAGGTAACCGGGAGCGGCAGGCGGGTCGGTGACGACGAGGATATGTGCCTTGGAGCCGTGTGCCATGAATTATTGCAGTAATGCCAGTATTTTCGGGTACAATGAGCGGTGGTAAGTATCCCAGGTGAAAATAGAGTTATGCCATAAGAGGCACAGGTCTCCGTGATGGAGACGGACCTTGTCTATCAGCCGTTCGCAAAGGAAATAGGCTTCATCTTCGCTGAGATGCATATAGTTGTCGTTGCTCAGCGTGCAGTCCATGACGGTGAGGGGATGGAGCGTGAGTGGCGTCAGTTGCATGGTCTTGGGATTGATCCATCGTACGGCTCTTGTCGTTTGCAGGCGGAATCCTGCCTGGTCGGCAAAGCCCATCGTGAAATCATCGGTATATCCGGCATCGGCGAGCCGTTGCATCCGGTCGATGTCGCACCGCAGGAAATGCGCACGGAACATCCGGCTGTACTCTATCTTCGGGATAGCGCCATAGTAACTGCCGTGTACACCCAGATACGCATTGCTATGTCGGAGCAGTTTCTTGAGCCGTTTGTAATCCATGCCGTGCAGGCTGTATTGCGGGTAGTCAAATCCCTTGCCTTGGGTGCGTTTGACGAAATAGACGGTCTCTGCGTCAGGCACGGTGGCGTCCTGCTCAATGAGCCATGGGAAGGTGTAAAGCGGATCCTCATGGATGTTGCCAAGCGCCCTCCAGACGGCTTTTCCTTCGCCTCTCATTAGGCCCCCGATAACTCCTCTCAAGGAGCGGTATTGCGTGATGACGTCGATATCGTGCGTGAGGTAGATATGTCCGAATCCCGGCTCCGGCAGCGGGAGATTTAGCTGCTTGAGCAGCAACCGTGCGTATTCGTCCAGCCGCGGTATCTGCAGTCGGCTTTTCTGCGAGAGGATGGAGAAGCATGCTGCAAAACGTCCGTGCTCGTCGCGTCGGGTGTTGAGTAGCTCTTCGGCGCGAGAGGTGAAGAAGAAAGCCGCATAGACTATGTCGGTCCGGATGATGGATTTGTCCTTTCGCGGCTGTTCCACCTCGGGCTTCTTCAACTCCGGGATAACCAGTTCTTTGCCAAGCAGCCCGTTAGGCACAATAATCACATCGTAAGTCTCCAACGCCTTTTCGTCGTCGGTGTACGCTACTCGTTTGGCGGCTTCGGCATCGCCGTAGCAGAGCCATGTGATGAGGTATTCAATGATCTCTTTCATGGTGGTAGGAGGTGTTATTCTTCGCTCAGCAGTTCCCATTCATACATTTTCTGTTCTATCTGGTGCTTGACTGATTCGTATTTCTGGAAGTTCTCCGGCGTCTGGTTTTCGGGCAGTGCGAGCAGTTGCTCTATCTCCGCCTGTTGCTTTTCCAGCGCGGCTATCTCTTCCTCTGTCCGAGCTATCTGGCGCTCTTTCTTGCGTTTCTCCGCCGCTGCGGCTTTCTGTGCCTCGTAGTCCAGCTTGGCGGATGTAGGCTCATCAGTACCCTGACGTATGCTTTGACTGTCGGTTGACCGTCGGTTGATCGTCGGGGTTGGACCGTAATTCGTCCTTTCGAGGTCCTGAAGGTTTTCGATCTTTTTTGCCCTCAGGAAATCGTAAATGCCTCCGAGGTGTTCTTTCACTCTGCCGCCGCCGAACTCATACACTTTGGAGACGAGTCCGTTGAGGAAGTCCCGGTCGTGGCTGACACATATGAGCGTGCCGTCAAAATCCTGCAGAGCGGCCTTGAGAACATCTTTGGATTGCATGTCCAGGTGGTTGGTGGGCTCGTCGAGGATGAGGAGGTTGCAGGGTTCGAGCAGCAGACGGATCATCGCCAGACGGCTTCTCTCGCCTCCGGAGAGCACTTTGACTTTCTTCTCGCTCGCCTCCCCGCCGAACATGAATGCGCCGAGGATGTCGCGAATCTTGGTCCGTATGTCGCCTACCGCCACGTAGTCGATGGTGTCAAAAACAGTCTTGTCTTCATCCAGAAGGGCCGCCTGATTCTGGGCGAAATAGCCGATCTTGACATTATGTCCTATCTTCAGTGTCCCGAGGTAATCCAACTGGCCCATGACACATTTGACGAGGGTGGATTTACCTTCTCCGTTCTTGCCTACGAACGCCACTTTCTCGCCGCGTCGGATGGTGAAGGTGACGTCATGGAAGACATTATGGTCTCCGAAATCTTTTCTCAGATCCTGTATGATAATAGGGAAGTCTCCGCTTCTCGGAGCGGGCGGGAACCTCAGGTTGAGACGCGAAGTGTCTTCCAAATCCACCTCCAGCCGCTCCAGTTTCTCCAACTGTTTGATGCGGCTCTGTACCTGTACGGCCTTGGTAGCCTTGTAGCGGAAACGCTCGATGAAGTCCTCGGTGTCCGCAATCATCTTCTGCTGGTTCTGGTAGGCGCGGACCTGTTGGTCGTGGCGTTCCTTGCGCAACTCCACGAAGCGGCTGTAGTTGACGTTGTAGTCGTAGATACGTCCGAGGGTGATCTCTATCGTGCGCGTGCAGACATTATCAATAAACGCGCGGTCGTGGCTGACCATCAGTACGGCGGAGGGGCTGGTCTTGAGGAACTCCTCGAGCCATTGGATAGACTCGATGTCGAGGTGGTTGGTAGGCTCGTCAAGGAGCAACAGGTCCGGATGACGGAGGAGGATCTTCGCCAGCTCGATACGCATTCGCCATCCGCCGGAGAACTCCGAACAGGGGCGTTCGAAATCCCTCCTCTCGAATCCCAGACCGATAATAGTCCGGTCCATCTCAGCGATGAACCGTGCCTCGTCCAGTTCGTGGGCAGATTCCTGAAAAACGGTCATGACCTCTTCGCGGAGGGTGCGGTTGTCCTGGAATAGCATCACCTGCGGCAGGTAACCGATGGTCATGTCCGCGTCTTTGGCGATGCGTCCGGAGGTAGGCTGGTACTCGCCGGCGATGAGACGGAGCAGGGTGGTCTTGCCGGCGCCGTTCTTACCGACCAGCGCGATACGCTCCTTGCGGTTGATAAGGAAAGTGATGTCGTCCAGCACGGGGCGGGACGAGAACTCCATGGATATATGGTCAATCGTGAGCATCTATTCGTGTGCCGTTTGTTCTTTGGCGATTTTCTTGTCTATAACTCTCCACAGGATAAGGATGAGTGCCGTGGCAATTGTAAAATCCACGGTGAGCAGCAGCCATATGTTCCAGTTCCGCCCGAGTACAGCCAACCCGATAAAGGCCATGCTGGCGGTCATCAGAACACCTGTGGTCTGGATATGATTGAGTCCGGTTCTGAGCAGCAGGTGGTGGATATGGTTCTTGTCCGGTAGGAAAGGCGAGCGGTGCTGCTTGATGCGTGTGAGGCTGACGCGTATCGTATCATAGATAGGTATGGTGAGCACGCAGATGGCAACAGCAGGTGCCGCGCTCATGTGTAACGGGTCCGGCACCAGATGATAGGCGTTGATCTCGCAGAAACGGAACACGAACGCTGTGAGCAGATATCCGAGCAGGAGACTGCCGCTGTCGCCCATGAAAATCTTCTTCCTGTGTCCGAACACGTTGTAGATGAAGAAAACTGCCAGAGCTCCTATCATGCAGATAGCCAGAATAGACCAGTTTGTCTCCCCTGCCAAATGGAAATACGTTGCGAAAAAGAGGCAGTAGAGTATCCCCAGTCCGCTTGCCAGACCGTCAACGCCGTCAATCAGGTTGACGGCATTGATGATGGCTATGAGCACGAACATCGAAACCAGATAACTGGGCACAACGCCCATCTCGTTGATGCCGAATAACCCGTGCAGATGAGTGATGCGCATGTCGGCAAACCCGATGAGGGCAATGCCGGCAAGCATTTCGCCCAACAGCTTCGCCATCGGTGTCAGTACCAGCACGTCGTCAATGAAACCTACCGCCATGATGGCGAACAGGCCGATGAGGAAGAACTGGCTCTGGTTTAGCTGGTCGTATTCGAAAAGGAGGTATGTGAGCATGAAACAGAAGCAAATGTTCAGTCCTCCGATATTGGGCACTTCGCCCGTATGACTCATCCGTTTGTTTGGACGTACGACAAAGCCTTTCGCTTTGGCTATCCGGATTACTACCGGCATGCCGATCATGCCCAGCAGAAAACTGACCAGCCCGATGAGATATGTGTGGTGTAAAAAGAATTGCTGTATCATTGCGGATCAAGTCTCTCAAAGACAGAGTTTTTACTGATGTATTCGGGAACCAACTGCTTCATCAGTTTGACGGTGGTGAACACTTTGTCCTTCTCGCTGGTGGCAATCAGTTCGTCAATCCGGGTGCTGACTTCGTCGTAGTCGAACTCCCGTACGCGTGCGATCATAATCTTGTTGTTGGAGGTAGGCATGGTCTGTTCTTTCTGGTTGAGCAACTCTTCGTAGAGTTTCTCACCTGGGCGCAGCCCCGTGAAGACAATCTGTATGTCGCTGCCCGGCGTGTACCCCGCCAGACGGATCATGTTCCGTGCCAGGTCCAGTATCTTGACCGGCTTGCCCATGTCGAAGACGAAGATCTCGCCTCCGTTGCCTAAGGTTCCGGCTTCCATCACCAGACAGCACGCCTCGGGGATAGTCATGAAATAGCGGATGATGTCGGGGTGGGTGACTGTGACAGGGCCGCCCGCAGCAATCTGTTTCTGGAAATACGGAATGACCGAACCGTTGCTGCCCAGCACGTTGCCGAACCGGGTGGTGATGAACTTGGTGCAATCGGGGTTGGTCTTATGCAGTTTGTTGAACAGCGACTGCACGTATATCTCCGCGATACGTTTGCTGGCGCCCATGATATTGGTGGGGTTGACGGCCTTGTCGGTGGAGATCATTACAAACCGTTGCACACCGTATTTGACCGCCATGTCCGCCATGTTTTTGGTTCCCAGGACGTTTGCACGTATGGCTTCGTTCGGGAAGCTTTCCATCAGCGGCACATGTTTGTATGCGGCGGCGTGATAGACGATATCCGGACGCACTTCGTTGAATATCTGCTCGATACGTTCGCGGTTGCGTACGTCGGCGATGATAGGGATGAACCGTGCCTCGGGGAACTGGTTATGCAGGTCCATGGTCAGGTCGTGCAGCGGTGACTCCGCCATCTCCAGAAGGATGGTCACCTGCGGCTCGAATTTCTGTACCTGACGCACCAGCTCGCTGCCTATACTGCCGGCGGCACCGCTGATGAGCACCACTTTATCTTTCAGTATCTGACGGACGTTCTCGGTGTTCACATCTATCTGCGGCCGCTCCAGCAGATCCTCGATACGGATGCTGTCGATGCGTCCGATACGTTGTGCGTCTATGTCGTTCGGGTTCTCCACACTGGTGAAATAAGGGGTGGTGAGGATGCGGATGTTATGGTCGATAAACACCTGCAGGTCCTTAGCCGGATTGATCTCCCGCATCTTGAGCGGGGAGACAATGACCTGCTTGATATTCCGGATCGCCATCCACTCAAAGAGTTTCTCGTTGAGCGGCCTCACGCGCATACCTACCAACTCGAAGCCGCTTCGCTCGTCGCCGTCCGTGATGAAGCCTACCGGCTGGTAAGGGGTATTGCCTGCCGAGCGTAACATCTTGGCGATAGACACGCCGGCGTATTTCGTACCGTAGATCATCACCTTCGGGCTGCCCGAACCGTAATGCTGGATCATCTCTCCGAACAGCTTCACGCATACGCGCAAAGAGAACAGAAGCACGAATGATATCGGCGTGTAAACCAGCACGATAGTGTTCAAAATAGGGTGGGTGCCGGTAGCAAGATGCATGCATAAGTTAAAGAACAGCAGTAACATCCCTGCGCAGAGATTTGCACCCAGTACCTTCACCATGTCCACAAACGTGGAGAAACGTATGATACCCGAATAGGTGCGGAAAACTAGAAAAGTGGTCAACTGCGCAACCATTACCAGAAGATACTGTTTCCAGAAAGGATAGACCTCTTCGGCGGGCAGGTAATTGAATATTCCTCCTCCTATCCAGGCGCTGAGCCAGAAAGCAATGGTACACAAAAGCATATCCAGCAGCAATATGCTCCATCTCGGTAGATAACCGATCTCTTTAAATCGTTCGTTTTTCATGTTTTTCATTGAAGATTTGGGCAAGATACTTGCCGGTGTAACTCTCTTTGCATTGTGCAATATCTTCGGGCGTGCCGGTGCATACGACCTTGCCGCCCTCTTTGCCGCCTTCGGGACCTAAGTCTATCACATGGTCCGCCGCCAGGATGACGGCCGGGTTATGCTCGATGATGATGACCGTGTGGCCTTTGCTGATAAGCCTGTTCAGAGCCTTGAGCAGTACCTCCGTGTCGCGGTGGTGCAGACCCGTGGTGGGCTCGTCAAAGACGAAGATGGTAGGCGTGCTGTCCTCTTGTGCCAGAAACGATGCCAGCTTCACGCGCTGGCTCTCGCCGCCGGAGAGGGTGCTGCTGCTCTGGCCTAACTGCACATATCCGATACCTACGTCCTGCAGCGGTCTGAGCCGTTGTACGATACGTGCGCAGTCGGGGTCTTCGCTGAAGAACTCCACGGCCTGGTTCACCGTCATGCACAGCACGTCGTAGATAGACTTGCCGCGGTAATGCACATCCAGAATATCCTGTTTGAACCGCCTGCCGTGGCATTGTTCGCATTCCAGTACCAGGTCTGCCATAAACTGCATCTCTATCGTGATTGTTCCTTCGCCCTGGCATGTCTCGCACCGTCCGCCCGGGGTGTTGAACGAGAAATGGGCGGGTGTGAGCCCCAGTTGCTTGGACAACGGCTGTTCGGCAAAGAGCCTCCGTATCTCGTCGTATGCCTTGAGGTACGTCACGGGGTTGCTGCGGCTGGAGCGGCTCAGCGGGTTCTGGTCCACATACTCGATGTCGTGCATCAGTTGCAGACTGCCGCGCAGATGACCGAAATCACCGGTGTGCTCGGCGAACGAGCCGCCGTAGTGTTTCTTGAGGGCAGGGTAGAGCACCTTGCGGACCAGCGAAGACTTGCCGCTGCCGCTCACGCCCGTCACGACGGTCATCACGTGCAGCGGGAAGCGCACCGTCAGGTTCTTGAGGTTGTTCTCGCATGCGCCTTCTATCTCTATATAGTTGTTCCAATGTCTTCTTTGGGCGGGGATGTCGTAATGCACCAGCTCCGGTCTGGGGGCTCCTTCATATACCACTTCGCCGCCGTGCCTGCCTGCCGCCGGACCTATCTCGATGATATGATCCGCTGCGGCGATGATATCCTCGTCGTGCTCCACCACCACGATGGTGTTGCCTAAATCGCGTAACTCGCGCAGCACATGAATCAGCCGCTCCGTGTCGCGCGGATGGAGACCTATGGACGGCTCGTCCAATACGTAAAGCGACCCTACCAGACTGCTGCCTAATGATTTGGCTAAGTTGATGCGCTGGCTCTCGCCGCCGGAGAGGGTGTTGCTCTGCCGGTTGAGCGTGAGATAGCTCAGTCCTACGTCTTGCATGAACTGCAACCGGCTGTTGATCTCTTGCAGGAGCATCTCTGCCGTCTGCTGCTCCGTCTCGGTCAATGTGATATGCCGGAACCATTCCTGCAGCTCCGACAGCGGCATTGTGCATAACTGCTGGATGTTCTTGCCGTTGATGAGTACGTACTCCGCCTCGCGTCGCAGGTGCAGACCGTGACACGCGGTGCAGGTCGTCTTTCCTTTGTAGCGCGCAAGCATCACTTTGTATTGCAGCCTGTTATACTGCTGCTCCTCCAACTCGTGGAAGAACGTGTTGAGGCCTCTGAACCATTCGTTACCGGTCCATATCAGGTGCTTCTGCTCGTCCGTCAGGGCGTAGAAAGGGGTGTGTATGGGGAAATCGAATTTGGCGGCGTTATAAATCAGTTCATCCAGCCATGGCTTCATCTTCTCGCTCTGCCAGCAGGCAATGGCTTGCTCGTAGATAGACTTGGATTTGTCCGGCACCACCAAATCTTCGTCAATACCCATCACTACGCCTACACCCTTGCACTCCGGGCAGGCACCTACCGGGTTGTTGAAATCGAACAGGTGTTCGCTCGGCTCCATGAAACGGATGCCGTCTGCCTCGAACCGCTCGGAGAACACCTTCGTACATGGTACTTTGTCCCTTTGTACTTGGATTTGGCATTCGCCTTTGCCCTCGAAAAATGCGGTCTGCACGCTGTCTGCAAAACGGTTGCTTGTCGCCTGTTCGTGATCCACGATGATACGGTCCACTAACAGATATGCTTCATGTCCTTCTGCGGCTTGCCATGTGTTGGCATCCAGACGCACCGTGTCGCCGTCAATCATCATGCGGCTGAAACCCTGGCTCTGCCAAAGCGCCAGCTGCTCCTGCATGCTCCGCCCATCGGGCAGGATAATCGGGCTCAGCAGGTACAGACGTGTCCCTTTCGGCTGGCTCTCCATGTATTGTACCACGTCGCGGATGGTGTTTTTCTTTACCTCCTCTCCGCTCACGGGCGAGTACGTCCGGCCTACGCGCGCGTATAAAAGTTTGAGGTAGTCGTAAATCTCCGTCACGGTACCTACCGTCGAACGCGGGTTACGACTGCTCACTTTCTGCTGGATGGCGATAGCAGGAGGGATACCTTCAATCTTCTCCACCTCCGGCTTCTGCATACGGCCCATGAACTGGCGGGCGTATGCACTCAGGCTCTCTACATAACGGCGCTGGCCCTCGGCATACAATGTGTCAAACGCCAGCGAACTCTTGCCGCTGCCGCTCACACCTGTTATCACCACCAGCTTGTTGCGCGGTATATCTACCGACACATGTTTCAAGTTGTGGGTGTCTGCGCCTTCTATTCGGATAAAATCGTCTTTCAAACTGCTCTTCCTATCATTCTTCGGTTGCCGCATAGGCACGTTCGCGCAGAGCTTGGAATTCTGCACTGGTGGTGTCCCGTTGTGCGGCGGTCAATTTGGGCACGCGTATGGGCGTACCGATGGCTATCTTACTGGGGTTGGTAATCCGGTCTTTGTTAGCCTCATACAGGTAAGGCCAATAAACCTTGTTGCCGTAATGCTTCTTGGCTATCCATGCCAGGCGGCTGCCTTCGGTGATCTCTTCGGTCAGCAGCAGCTCTTCTTCCACACTTGGTGCTTCGTCACCTGGTACTTTGTCACCTGGTACTTTGTCACTTGGTACTTCGTACATTGTACTTTGTACATTGTCCCCTTGTACATTCTCTGTCTTTGGCTGACCGTTCGCAAAATCGTTGATCCATCCGCTAAGCTCATGGCGCAGGAAGAAATAACCTACCAGCAGCAGCATCAGCAGTACCACGACGCATATCAGCGTATCCCGCATGAAATGATATTTCGGCTTTTCGGGAGTGCTCTCTTGTGGAGTCGGCATCTCCGGCGTCTCTGACACCTCCGGTTTCACTGGCTCCTCTGGTTCTTCCGGAGTTTCCGGATTCTCCGGACTTTCCGGCTCCTCCGGGCTTTCTGGATTCTCCGGGCTTTCCGGAGTTTCTGGATTCTCCGGACTTTCCGGGGTTTCTGGAATCTCCGGTTCTTCCGGAATTTCCGGTCCTTCGTACATCGTCCTTCGTACATCGTCCTTTACATCGTCCTTTGTACCTTGTACATCCCCCGGTTTTTGTCCTAACTCGCCGAGGATACCTACTATCTCGTCGGCTTGGGCGCCCAGTTTCACTAACGGGTCTATCTCCTCTCTCAAAGAGGCTACATTCTCGTTTCTCGCTACCGTCCCTTTCTCCACCAGCTCTTTCACACCGGCTTCAGGCATGAAAGCAATCTTGTTATAGCCCTCGATAGTGATCTCTTCGCCGGAACTGACATTCACGCTCTTTCGCGGAGCTACAGCCTGCAAACGGAAGATACCCAAACCGTTGATCTTCACTTGCTTGTCTTGTTTCAACGCCTCTATCAACTGGGCGTTGAAAGCTTGGAGAAACAGGTTCGCCTCTTTCTCACTCACGCCTGCGCGGTTAGCCAATGCACGGCGTAACTCGGTCCAACTGAGTTTGTTTTCTGCCATCGTTTAGATCTTTTTGAGTTCGTCTTTTATATGGGCTACCGGTCTGAAAACCAACTGGTTCTTGCTCGGCACAACAGCGCGTTCTCCGGTGCGCGGGTGTACGATCTCGCGCTCTCTCTTGGCCTTCACTTCCAGCGTACCCAGACCCTGTAACTGAACGGCTTTGCCGCTCATCAGGTTCTCACGCAGGATAGCGTTGTTGGTGGCTATCAGTTGTTCCACTTTCTTTTTGCTCAGTCCGGTTGCGTTGGCAATCATACTGACAAGGTCTTTCGTTAGCATGGTATTCCGTATAAATCAAATTCTTCTGCTTTGGTTATTTGTACATTGACAAACTCGCCTGGTTTGGGGCTTTCTACTTTTGTCTTTTGTCTTTCTACTAAGACTTCGCAATCCACCTCCGGGCTGTCGTATTGTGTCCGCCCGACCAGATACTCGCCTTCCTCGCGGTCGATCACCACGCGTTCCGTCTTGCCTACGAACCGCTGCATCAGCTCGCCGCTGATCTCCTGCTGGATAGCCATCAGCTCCGCCGCCCGTGCTTCTTTCACTTCCTGGGGTACGTCATCCCTGTAATGCTTGTTGGCGTAGGTGCCTTCTTCGTCCGAATAGGCGAAACAACCCATCCGCTCGAACCGCATCTCTTTCACCCACGCTTTCAGCTCCTCGAAATCCTCTTCGGTCTCCCCCGGGTGACCTACCAGCAGCGTGGTGCGGATACAGATACCCGGCACTTTCTCGCGGATCTTGCGGATCAGGGCGTCTTGTTCGCTCCGTGTGATATGCCTTCGCATCAACCCGAGCATATGATCCGTGCAGTGTTGCAGGGCGATGTCGAGGTATTTGCATACGTTCTCATGTCTCGCCATCACGTCTAACAACCCCTCCGGGAAATCTGTCGGGTAGGCGTAATGTAGCCGTATCCATTCCACGCCGGGCACTTGCGCTATCTCGTCTATCAGTTCCGGCAACAGATGCCTGCTTTCTACTTTCGACTTTTGACTTTCGACTAAATCCAGTCCGTAACTGCTCAGGTCCTGTGCAATCACGTTCAGCTCTTTCACGCCTTGGCTTACCAGCCACCGCACCTCGTCTAATATCTCCTCCTTTGGCCGGCTCGTGTGACGTCCCGTAATCAGCGGGATGGCGCAGTACGAACAGAACCGGTTGCAGCCCTCGCTGATCTTCAGATAGGCATAATGGCTTGGCGTCGTCAGCTTCCGCTCAAACGAAGCGCAGCCGTTTGCTTCTTTCGTCAATTGTGCCGGATGGCATCCGGCTTCCCCTCTCTTTTGAGAGGGGGTAGGGGTGGGGTTTCCTACTCCTTCTACCATCTTCTCAAAATCGAACTTCCCGTAATACGCGTCCACCTCCGGCAGCTCCGCTTCCAGCTCTGCACGGTACCGCTCGCTCAGGCATCCCATCACAATCAGTCTCCGCAGTTTGCCTTGTCTCTTGCGTTCACCCATCCGGAGAATCATGTTGATGCTCTCCTCTTTGGCGTCGCCGATGAAGCCGCAGGTGTTGATCACGCATATCTCGCCTTTCGGATCCTCGGCGTCGTGTACGCACCGCCATCCGTTGGCTTCCAGCTGCCGCATCACACGCTCTGCGTCCACCAGGTTCTTCGAACATCCCAGCGTAATAAAATCTATCTCTCCTTCGCGATATTTCAATGTCTCAATGATTAAATGACTCAATATTAGTTTCCTAACTCGCAATGGAACTTGATACGTACCAGCCGCACGTGGATCACGTCGTAGTAATCCTCGCCTAACTCTTCCATCGCCTTGTTGATATCGTCGTCGTCGGCATTCTTGAAATACTCGTATATCTCTTCCTCTTCGTCGGGATCGACCACCTCCTGGATGAAATAGTTGATGTTGATCTTCGTCCCGCTGAAGACTATCGCCTCCAACTCGTCCAGCATTTCCTCCATCGACATGCCGTTGCTTTCTGCCAGATCGTCGAGGTCCACGCGTCGGTCGATAGCTTGGATAATCTGTTTCTTGCGGGTGGATTTCTTGGCTACGGTGCGTATTCGCATGTCGTCCGGGCGGATGATCTCGTTTTCCTCCACGTACTCTTTGATTACACGCAGGAACTCGTCGCCGTACCGCTTGGCTTTCGCTACGCCTACGCCCGGTATCGTCAGCAGTTCCTCCATCGTGATGGGGTAGGTGGTTGCCATAGCCTCCAGACTCGGGTCCTGGAAAATCACGAACGGCGGTACGTCGTTCTTCTTCGCCGTCTTGCGCCGGATGTCTTTCAGAATGGAGAATAGCACCTCGTCGGCTGCAGCGCAGGTGGCGCCGGCACCCTCCATGTCTATCTCGTCCTCGTCATGCACCTCGATCGGCACTTCGAACTTGCCCGGCTTGCGGATGAATCTCGTGCCGTCTTTGGTCAGTTTCAAATCGCCGTAGGAATCTACGTCTTTCTTGATCATGCCTACTAACAGTGCTTGGCGCAGGATAGCGTACAGCGTACTCTCTTCCTCGTCGCTTGCGGCGCCGAAGTTCTCCAGCTCGTCGTGGTGGTAGCTCATCACCTCCGCCGTCTGGTTGCCGTGCAGGATATCTACGATATGTTCCGCTTTGTGTTTCTCGTTCACCTGCTGGATCGTCTCTAAGGCAATCTGCAATATCTCGCTTGCGTCCACCATCTTGTAGGTCTTGCGGCAGTTGTCGCAGTTGCCGCAGTTGTCCTCGTTGTACTCCTCGCCGAAATAGTGCAACAGCAGCTTGCGGCGGCAGATAGTGCTCTCCGCATAGCTCTGTGTCTCGAACAGCAGCTGGTTGCCGATACCTATCTCTTTGGGAGTCTTGTCTTTCTGGAAACGACGCAGACGCTCGATGTCGTCCGGGCTGTAGAAACATAGGCAGTGACCCTCACCGCCGTCACGGCCTGCACGGCCTGTCTCCTGGTAGTAGCCCTCCAGACTCTTCGGGATGTCGTAATGCACTACGAACCGCACGTCCGGCTTGTCGATACCCATGCCGAAAGCGATTGTGGCTACAATCACCTGGACCTCCTCCATCAGGAATGCGTCCTGGTTGGCGCTCCGTGTTATGGCATCCATCCCGGCGTGGTAAGCCCGCGCGGAGATACCGTTTACTTGAAGCACCTGGGCCAGGTCCTCCACCTCCTTGCGCGCGAGACAATATACTATACCGCTCTTGCCTTCCATCCCGCGGATGAAACGCACCAGGTCCTTGTCCACGTTCTCCGTCTTCGGCCGTACTTCATAATAGAGGTTCGGACGGTTGAAACTGCTCTTGAAAACCGTAGCGTCAGGCATCCCTAAGTTCTTCTGGATGTCTTTCTGTACCTTTGGCGTGGCGGTTGCCGTCAGCGCAATGATAGGAGCCTTGCCGATGCGCTGTACCATGCTGCGTATATGGCTGTATTCCGGACGGAAATCATGACCCCACTCCGAGATACAGTGCGCCTCATCGACGGCGTAGAAACTGATCTTCACGCCCTGCAGGAAATCTACGTTCTCCGCTTTCTGTAAACTCTCCGGGGCTAGGTACAGCAGCTTCGTTTTTCCGCCTATCACGTCCTCTTTCACGGCATTGATCTCGCCGCGGCTCAGACTCGAATTGATGAAATGGGCTACGCCCTCTACCTCCGAGTAGTTGCGCATCGCATCTACCTGGTTTTTCATCAGCGCGATAAGCGGCGATATGACGATCGCTACTCCGTCCATGATCAACGAAGGTAACTGGTAACAAAGGCTCTTGCCGCCGCCCGTCGGCATCAGCACAAACGTGTCGTTGCCTTCGATGATGTTGCGGATGATAGCCTCCTGGTTCCCCTTGAACGCGTCGAATCCGAAATAGGTCTGCAGCGCTCCCAACAATTCCTCGTGTGTTACATTCATAATATATAGTTCTCTTCTTTTTCTGTTTGTCCCTCGGATTACTCCGATTACTCTGATTCTTCCGATTACTCCGATACCTCGGACTCCTCGGTGTTTAAAATCGCTGCAAAGATACGAAATTAATTTTATATATGCAAGCACTCAGGGACTTTTTTTCAAAAAAATATGTTTTATATGTTTTGCCGTTGCAGTAGAGACACGGCGGAGGTGTATCTAAGAAGCATAGGAGGTGTATTGGAGGAACATAAGAGGTGTATCGGACCTTTAACGTATCCTACCGCACCCTATATATACTTTGTATATATCCCGTGATTTTGATTTTCACGCTGTTCTTTCTGGTTGTATGCCCGAAACCGAAATATTCCGAAACCGTCCTGTCAAAAATACGGAAAAATTCAACAAAAAAAACAAAAAAATGCACGTAACTCTTGCATATATGAAAAAAAAGCAGTAATTTTGTCCTCGATTTTATAAATAAATACCATGCAGAAACGAAATTTATCCTTTGCGCAGCTCTTCAATTTGAGCTTTGGATTCTTCGGAGTGCAAATCGCTTATGCGTTGCAAAGTGCTAACATCTCCCGTATTTTTGCTACATTGGGTGCGGACCCCCACACGCTGAGTTTCTTCTGGATTCTCCCGCCGCTGATGGGTATGATCGTGCAGCCGCTCGTAGGTAAATATAGCGACAAGACCTGGAACCGTCTCGGCCGTCGTAAGCCGTATCTGCTCGTGGGCGCGCTCATAGCCGTCGCGGTGATGCTCCTCCTGCCTAACGCCGGTAACTTCACTTTCACCCAGGCCGTCTTCCTCGGTCTCAATGCGGCTATGTGGTTCGGACTCTTCTCCCTTATGTTCTTGGATACATCTATCAACATAGCCATGCAGCCCTTCAAGATGATGGTAGGCGACATGGTCAACGAGGAGCAGAAAGGTACGGCGTATGCTATCCAGTCTGCGCTCTGTAACGCCGGTTCGCTGGTGGGATATATCTTCCCGATTTTCTTCACCTGGATCGGTATTGCCAACACCGCGCCGGAGGGTGTCATCCCCGACTCGGTGAAATGGTCTTTCTACTGCGGCGCGGCTATCCTCATACTCTGCTCCCTCTATACGTTTGCTACGGTCAAGGAACTTAATCCTCAGGAGTACGCCGAGTTCCACGGTATCAAGGAACAACCTCAAACAACTTCAAACAATCTCAAACAATCTCAATCGGAGGAGGGTTTCATCTCTCTCCTCATGAAGGCTCCCTCCGCTTTCTGGACGGTCGGACTCGTCCAGTTCTTCTGCTGGGCTGCCTTCATGTATATGTGGACTTACTCGAACGGCGCAATTGCTGCCAACTGCTACGGCTGGGATGGTGCCAGTGCTGCTGATGCTGCGTTCCAGACTGCCGGTAACTGGGTCGGCGTATGCTTCGCTATCCAGGCGGTCGGCTCGCTCCTCTGGGCGATGATACTGCCCCTTCTGGAGAAATGGACGGGCAACAAAGGTGCCTATGCTGTCTCCCTGATTGTCGGTGCATTGGGATTCATCTCCATATGGTTTGTTACCAACCCCTATGTCCTCTGGCTGAGTTACGCCCTCATCGGCGCTGCTTGGGCTGCCATGCTCGCCCTCCCGTTCACTATTGTGACGAACGCTATCAAGGGCGGAAACATGGGATATTACCTCGGGCTTTTCAACTGCACCATCTGCATCCCGCAGATTGTAGCAGCCCTCTGCGGAGGTGTACTCCTTAAATATGTATGCGCACACGTGCAGGCGGGAATGCTCGTCGTTGCCGGCGTCCTCCTTGTCCTCGGTGCCGCATCCGTCTTCCTCATCAAAGAGAAGGAGGACTAACCTCTGATTATTCGGATTATTCAGATTACTCCGATTACTCTGATACTAAAAACAACATTAATCAATACAAAAAACACAAGCAAATGAAAAACAATCTTCTTTCATTCCGCGCCGTGCTGTTGGCGTTCCTGTTGATGACAGGGATGTCCGCCTTTGCCCAGGTAGCCGTACAGGGTACGGTTATTGATCAGGCAACGGGCGAGCCTATTATCGGCGCATCTGTGCTGGAGATCGGTACCACCAACGGTACGATCACCGATTTTGATGGTAACTTCACGCTGAACGTGCAGTCTGGCGCGAAACTCTCTATCTCCTACATGGGCTACAAGACCCAGGAGATGGACGCTTCGCCGGTACTCAAGGTACGTATGGGTGAGGACAACGAGCTCCTCGACGAGGTGGTCGTTGTCGGTTACGGTGTAGTGCGCAAGAACGATGCTACCGGTGCCGTTACCGCTATCAAACCGGACGATATGAACAAAGGTCTCCAGACCAACGCACAAGACATGATTTCCGGTAAGATCGCCGGTGTGTCGGTTACCAGCGACGGCGGTACACCGGGTGGTAGCTCTACTATCCGTATCCGTGGTGGATCATCTCTGAATGCTTCCAACAACCCGTTGATCGTTATTGATGGTCTGGCTATGGATAACAATGGTATCAAGGGTGCAGCGAACGCCCTCTCTATGGTTAACCCTGCTGATATCGAGACTTTCACCGTCCTCAAGGATGCTTCTGCTACCGCTATCTATGGTAGCCGTGCTTCCAACGGTGTCATCTTGATCACTACCAAGAAAGGTGCTGCCGGTTCGAAACCGAAAATCAGTTACGAGGGTAATGTCTCCGCAGGTATCCTGACCAACCGTCTGGAGACCATGACCGGTGACCAGCTCCGTCAGGTGGCTACATCGCTCGGCCATAGTGCCGCACAGCTCTCCAAACTGGGTGACGCTAACACCAACTGGCAGGACCAGGTGTACCGCACCGCTATCGGTACCGACCATAATATCAGTATCATGGGTGGTACGAAGAATATGCCGTACCGTGCTTCTATCGGTTATACCCTCCAGCAAGGTACTATCAAGACCTCGGAGATGCAGCGTGTGACCGCTTCTATCAACCTCAACCCCTCGTTCTTTGACAAACACCTCGTCTTCAACCTCAATGCGAAAGGTATGTATATCTACAACCGCTACGCTGACGGTGGTGCCGTAGGCGGTTCGCTCGCTATGGACCCGACACAGGCTGTCAGAGGCGGTTCGTCCACGAAGATGTTCACCGGTGAGGACGGCATAGCCCGCTCGGAGGCGGAGATCCTGGATACTTGGTTCGACGGTTACTACCAGCGTATCAACAAAGGTACTTATGCCGATAAGGCTTGGCCCTATACCAAGAACTCGCAGACTACCCAGAACCCCGTTGCGCTGCTTGAGCAGAAAAAAGACCGCGCTAACTCCGGTTCGTTTGTAGGTAACCTGGAGGCTGATTACAAGATCCACGGTTTTGAGGATCTCCATCTCCATGCTAACTTCGGTGCGGATTACTCCTATGGTAAACAGACCACAACCATCAGCCCCTATTCCTATAGCAACCACTATTACGGATGGGACGGTTGGGCGGACGAGAGCAAGTACAACCTGCTCTTCACGGCTTACGCACAGTATATCAAGGACTTTAATGAGAACCACCATTTTGACATCATGGCGGCTTACGAGTGGCAGCATTTCCACCGCAAAGGCGGTAATGATGGCTGGGGTGTCTATCCTTCTAACTCCCAGGCGTATGACGACAGTGGCAACCCGCTTGATGTTGCCGGTAAGATTTACGAGCCCAGCCACCAGCCCTACAGCTTCGTGACTGAGAACTACCTCGTTTCTTTCTTCGGACGTGCTAACTACGTGGCTTTGAACCGTTATATGATTACCGCTACTTTCCGTGCTGATGGTTCTTCCCGTTTCCATAAGGACCACCGCTGGGGCTTCTTCCCCTCTGTAGCGCTTGGTTGGAAAATCAAAGAGGAGGCTTTCCTACGCGACGTGAACTGGCTTAGCGAACTGAAGCTCCGTCTCAACTACGGTATTACCGGACAGCAGGAGATCGGTGGCGACTATCCTTACCTGACGCTCTACAACAAGAGCCGCGAGGGTGCCTACTATCCTGTCGGTTATGAGAACTATCTCTATGACGCTAACGGACAGATCGTGAAAGATGCTGAGGGTAACCCCGTCTATATGACCTATCGTCCGGGTGCTATCAACGAGGATCTCACTTGGGAGAAAACGGCTACCTATGGCGCCGGTCTTGACTTCGGTTTCCTCAACGGACGTATCACCGGTAGTGTGGACTACTACTATCGTAAGACGACGGACCTCATCAATACGGTGGATGTACCGGTGGGTGCTAACTTCCGTAACCGCGTGACCTCGAATATCGGTTCGCTCTCCAACCAGGGTGTCGAGTTCAATATCAACGCTATCGCTATTGATATGCAGCACTCCAGAAGCAAGTTCAAATGGGATCTCGGCTTCAACTTCACTTGGAATCAGAACCGTATTACCGAGCTGAACCTCGGTGAGGGTGAGTCCTTCGTACGTACCGGTGGTATCAGCGCTGGTCTTGGCGATGGTTATATCCAGGCGCACAAAGCCGGATACGCAGCTTCCGCTTTCCGTTACTATGAGACGAAAGAGCTCTTCGACGAGGCGGGTAACAAGTATATCTACGCCGTTGACCAGAACAAGGATGGTATGATCACCGATGACGACCGCGTGATGAACAACAAGATCATCCCGATGGCGCCGTACACCATGGGCTTCCAGACCAAGTTCCAGTTCTACGGTTTCGACCTCTCCATGTCGTTCCGCGCGAACGTAGGCAACTATGTCTATAACGACGTGCTCATGGGCGGCCTCTACAGCGTACCGGCTGACAAGATGTATTCTGCGCAGAACGGCGGTTATAGCGGCATCCAGATGCAGGCTTACAACAAATACTATAAGGATGGTGTACAGCCGGACAAGATGTACCAGATGCTCTGGAACAAGACGACCGGTCAGTACGAGGCTTCGACCAAGAAGTTCAACGAGTATTACTATACCGACCTCTTCATTGAGAACGCTTCCTTCCTCCGCTGCGACAACATCACCCTCGGTTACTCCTTCGCTCCGAAGAATACTACTCTCCGCGGACGTGTTTATGCTACCGTTAGCAACCCGTTCGTAATTACCGGCTATTCGGGTCTCGATCCGGAGCACTTCGGCGGTATTGATAACAATATCTACCCGCGTTCCATGACTACGATGCTCGGTATCAGCTTGCAATTCTAATTTAACTGACTAATAAAAACTACGATTATGAATAAGTTATCAAAATATTTGTTGGTACTGGGGGTAGCACTCGGATTGTCCGCTTGTGTGCACAATCTGGATGTAACGCCTAATGACCCCAATAGTATTCAGTATTTCGATCAGGATGGCGTATTCTCCAAGATCTATGCTACGCTTGCTACCACCGGTCAGAAAGGTCCGGATGGCGACCGTGACGTGGAGGGTATTGACGAAGGTGTTTCCGCTTTCGTACGTATGATCTTCGAGTTGCAGGAGTTCCCTACCGATGAAGGTTGGTGGATATGGGACGGCGATGCCGGTCTGCCGGATCTCCGTGTCATCTCTTGGACTTCTGTGAACCCGCTCGTTTCGGGTATCTACTACCGCCTCTATTTCGACATCTCTCTCTGCAACCATTTCCTGGAGAAAGCGGATGTCTCTACCGAGAAAGGACAGGCACAGGCAGCTGAGGTACGTTTCATCCGTGCCCTCAACTACTACTACCTCCTGGATATGTTCGGCTCCGTGCCTTTCACCACTAAGGTCAGCAGTGAAGCCAAACCGCAATATACCCGTCAGCAGCTCTACAGCTGGCTGGAGACCGAGCTCAAAGAGTTGGAGACCGTGTTGCCTGCACAGCGTCTGAGCGACTACCGTGTGGACAAAGTGGCTGCACAGCTCCTCCTCGCCCGTCTGTATCTGAACGCAGAGGTATATACTGGTACGGCGCAATGGGCGGAGGCAGAGCGATATGCTGACCTCGTCATCAACTCGCAGTACAAACTGCACATGACCAGCACGGCCGGCAACTACTCGGCTTACCAGGAGCTCTTCATGGGAGATAACCACCTCTATATCGGTGGCAACAACGGTGAGGGTATCCTCAATATCTACCAGGACGGTATCATGACCCAGTGCTGGGGTGGCGCACGTTTCATGTGCTGCGCCTTCCGTGACCAGGGTTACAACTATTTCGGCAGCTCGGATACATGGTCCTGCTTCCGTACCAGCCCGGAGTTCATCGCCAAATGGGTGGACCTCGACGAGGCAAGTATGGATACCACTTATCTCAACGACAAAGGTAAAACGGTTAAACGCCATATCGCCAAACCGGCTTACCGTCAAGATGAGTTCCACATGCCGGCTGTGATGAATGATGACCGTGCTATCCTCTGCGGATGGAAGGGCAACGGTGCTGCGGATACCCTGGAGATGAACGGTACGATGAATAACGGTACTTTCTACGACTGCTGGTCGGTTCTCAAATGGACGGGTCGTTACTCTATCCAGGCGCAGGACGCTCCTACCAATATCGCAGGTCACAGCAACGACTGGCCTGATACGGATATCCCCTTCCTGCGTGTGGCAGAGGCTTATCTGACCAAGGCGGAAGCTATGGGTCGCCAGGGTAACTGGGGTACAGCAAAAGATCTCCTCAACACGACCATCCGTGCCCGTGCTAACGCCAAGCCGCTTGAGACCTTGGATGAGGATGTAATGCTGGATGAGTGGTGCCGTGAGTTCTATTGCGAGGGACGCCGCCGTATGGATCTCGTCCGCTTCGGACAGTTCGCAGGTCCTACCGCAACCCGTCACTGGGAAGGACGTGGAGGTGCCAAGTCCGGTGCTAAAGTGGTTAGCCTGGATGCGAAGTACAATATCTTCCCCCTCCCGCAGTCTGACGTAATCGTTCAGGGACTCAAACAAGCTGAAGGATATTAATCTACACAAGGAATAGAAAACAAGATAATCCTTGTATATACAATCTAATTAACATTATTAACAATTAAAACATTAAAACATTATGAAAAAATTTGGTTTTATGTTGATGGCAGCAGCTGCTGTAGCATTGTCGCTCTCTTCTTGTAAGAAAGACAACAAGGAAGAAGAACTCCCCGTTCCGACTCCGACCCCGTCTGTTGACATCGAGACTCCTGCAGTAGATGGCACAGAAGGTGCTGTTACTATCGTAGTTCTTTTTGACCAAGGTCCGTGTGAAGGTTTCGACATCCAATTCGTAGGCAATTATCGCGACAACGAATGGACTGTAGGTACCGCTCCCGCTTTTGAGGCTATCGGTGACGGTTGGTACAAATTCGTTGCTTACCCGAATGAAGAAGGTACCATTGAAGGTCGTCCTATCCAATCGGATGGTGTGGTTACATCATGGGATAATGACTGGTCGCACAATCCGGAAGAGATTATTGATGTCAAAGGTGTTGAGGAAGGCATGAAAGTTACCAATGAATATGGTCAGACCAACCTGAAATTTACTGAGGCTCATGCAGCTGATGCAGCTGTGGTTTATTTCTGGTGCAAGAAGTGGAACTCTACTCCGTGTGCTGCTGCAGATAAATATACCGTTACAATCCTTACTCCGGCGTTCTGTGATGGAGAGTTTGACCTTGAGTTGATCGGTGGTTTCAATGACTGGAAAGATGAAGGTACTATTGCACTGACTAAAGTAGAGGATGGCAAGTACACGGCTGAGGTTGAGACCACATCTGGTAAGGAGTTCAAGGTTCGCGGCGTAGGCGATTGGGATAAAGGTGTACAAGTTTTTGTTGCTCCTGATGAAGCAAATCCTGAAGGCTCATGGAAAGATGTTGACAACAACGTATTTGGCTCGGAACTCAACGTCACAGTTGACTACAGCGCTGACACTTATCGTTGGAAATCTTGCGCAGAGCCGGCAGAGGCAGTTCCGGCTGGTGAGGGTACATTTGTTGTAAAAATCACCAACCGTTCATATGTAAGAGGCGACAAGTGCATCTTCACCGGTAACTTCGGGGAGAAAGCTTGGGATGCTTCTGACCGTGCAATGACTTATGACGAAAATACCAATACCTGGAGCTGGACCGGTGAGTATCCGGAGAACTTCGAGTACAAGGTTATCTACAATGGTAAATGGGCTACCGGCGAAAACGTTAAGTTCGACGGCGTTACTTATGAGGCTGAGTTCGCGATTGCTGAAGAGTAATTCCGAATCAAAGGAACAAATCTAACCAAACAGCCCGGGCATCCGCCCGGGTTGTTTTTTTCTGTCCCACTCTCGGCACATATGCCGATATGCCGAGAGCACAACAGAATCCTTATTGGCAAACACAACGTCGAATCAGCCGTGCGGAGTGCGTGGCGCTTAATGCCATAGCAGAGGAGCTCGCGTCCACAAGTAGTACCACCAAATAGCCCGGGCATCCGCCCGGGCTATTTGGTTATCTTCTTGACCTCTGACCCTACATAAAGGTCGCGGTCATATCGCGGTCAGGTCGCGGGAATGACCGCACTTTAGGTGCATTTTGGGAGTGTTACACCCCTTTCTTATTTCATTCGGAAGGAGCCTTTCGCTCCTTTCCGTATAATAAACGTGCACTGTCCGGCAAAGGCGTGCATCTGCGGCTCTGCAAAACTGTCCAGACAAGCCGCGTCGCCGTTGGCTGCCGCTACAAATCCTTCCCCTTCGTACCGGATCAGGTTGTTCGCAAACGGGCAGAGATTGCCGTCTTTGTCCACCACGCGTACGGTCATGTAGCATAACTCTTCCGGCTGCTCGTTCTCGTTCGCCCAAATGACCTCCAGATGGTCCGGCTCACCGGCGGTACGGATGGTCTCGCGTGCGGCTTCTTTGCCGTTCCCGTCATAAGCCACCACTTCAATCTCTCCAGCCTCAAACGGTACGTCAAACCACATCAGCCTGTATCGCGGCAACAGCTCCGGTCGCGGCGCAGAACCCCATACCGGCACTTTGAACTTGCCTACCTTCGGCATGCGGCTCACGCCTGTAATCTTCTTGCCTTTCGCCATCTGCTCTGCCTCCTCGGCGGTGGCGTGGCGCAGTTTGCCGTAGCTCTTGCCGTTGACAAACAGCTCTGCGGACGGATAACTGGTGTAGCAGAAGACAGGCACTTTCTCGCCTTTCGTCCAGTTCCAGTGGGGCAGGAGGTGCAATGTCTCCTCCTTCTTGTTCCATTGGCTGCGATAGAGCCAGTAACGGTCTTTGGGCAGCGAAGCCAGGTCTATGATGCCGAAATACGAGCTGTGGCTCGGCCATGCATCCGTGTCGTAGGGCGAGGGCTCGCCCAAGTAGTCAAAGCCCGTCCATACGAACTGTCCCAGCGTCCAGTCGTAGTCATCCTGCAACTGGAAATCCTGGTCCGGCAGACCCGACCATGCGCAGTACTCCAGGTCGTAGCCGGAGGACTGGTTGTCCGCATACATCTTGTCGGGTTGGATAACGGCCGGCAGCTTATATACTCCTCGGCTGGAGACCGTGGAACTGGTCTCGGAACCCAGAAGCATCTTCTGCGGCAGTTTCTGATAGCCCTCCAGGTACCGTCCGGTGCGGTAGTTGAAGCCCGGCAGCTCTACGGCTGCTCCGAACCCGTTGTTGACGACGTGCATCGCCTGGTCCATACCGTTGGTCACAGGACGGGTGGGGTCGAGTTGGTGGAAGAGCTCTTGAATCGTGTTCACCAGATTAATGCCATCCTCCTTTACTTGGTTCCATACCTCGTTGCCGCTGGACCACATCATCACGCAGGCGTTGCTGCGGTAGTGCTTCACCATGTTCGTCACGTCGGCGCGCCACCACTCTTTGAAATCGACGTGGTAGTCGTTCTCGGTCTTGCCGTGGTTCCATACATCGAAGGGCTCGATCATCATCATCATACCCATCTCGTCGCACAGCTCCACG
>CACYKR010000023.1 GCA_902774995.1 uncultured Bacteroidales bacterium
AAAAAAGTACAATAACTCTTGCATATGTCAAAAAAAAGCAGTACCTTTGCACCCGATTTAGAGAAATGATGAAAAAGAAGAATTATATACACCCGCTTTCGGAGATTATGATACTGCAGGGATGCGGCATCATGCAAGAGGGGTTTGCCGTAGGATCTGGTTCCGAGCATGGCCTGTACGGAGCCCCCGAGAGAAGGGAAAAGAAATTCTGACGTCCGTAATGGTCGTACGGTGGTCATCTCTTGGTCATGTCTTGGTCGTAAGATGGTCCCGTGATGGTCACCTGAATGACCGCTAAAACAAAAGTAAACGACAGTTGATTGACTGCCGTTTACTTTTAGTATAGGGTTATGTACAGACCCTTACTTTAACCCTTTTGCCCATTTGCGGAGATAGGCGTACCACTCCTCGGCAGTCCTTGCCACGGGGTGGTTTTCTTTGGTCGCTCCGCAGCAGGTGAGGTAGAAGTGACAACGGTAGTTTGCGGCTTCGCCTGTTGGAGAGTTTGAGGGGTCGGAGGTTTGGGGCTTCGTCTGTTTGAGGGTTTGAAGATGGAGCAGGCAGAGGTTGTTGTTCTTGTCGCGCACTGACTCGCCGGCATACGCCTTGGGAATGAATACGGCGAGACCGACAGTCTCTTTGGCGTACTTGGCGGAGTCGTTCACCGGCCAGTCCGTGCCCCAGGAAGCTAACAAAACGCCGTTAGGTAACCGGATGGAAATAAAGTCCTTAAAGTCTTTAGGGTCTTTAAGGTCCTTAGGGACAAACTGCACGCCGGTGCAGAGGGCTTCGACAGGCGCGGAGGCATACACATCGCACCGCATATCCCGATGACCGGCACGGAGTGTATATTGCACAGCAATATCCGCAATTTGAGATTTGAGATTTGAAATCGGAGATTCTGGCACCTTCCATCCCTTGACGGCGACCTCGATGGTGGCAGCGTTCCGCGTCTGACGGACGATACGCTGGCTGCGTTCGCGGATGTGCTCTATATGTACCATCTTCTTGCCGTTCCAGAACTTGACCGACCCGACGCCTACCGTACCGCTCACGCGGAGGATGTCGTCGCCGTAACCCGCTGCCAGCAGACTGTCATTAGGATACCAGTAACTTTGCCCCAGCTCCAGTTGCGGCGTGCGCTTGCAATAAGGGTCGATGGTCTGTTTCTTGTCGAAATAGATACGATACGCCATCTGCTCGGACTCTACCACTACGCCGTGGTGATGGAGCATGTGATAGACGTCCTCTTTCTCATCGGTGGAAGTCCACTCGGTAACGGGGTAGCAATGGCGGGCTTTCTTGCCCTCATGGAGCACGGCGTAACCGGCACGCGTGCTGTCCGCCTCTGTGCCGATCTTCCAAAACGAGGTGGCTACCCGCGGGGCGCACCCCGCGAGTAGTAGGACCACTACGTTCAAAGTCAAAAGACCGCTTGCTCTCAAAGAAGAAAGAGTCTTTTGGCTTTTGTCTTTCGACTTTTTACTATTATCAATTGATCTTGACATTCTCTACCGTCGGAGCGAGTGAGAAGGCTTCGCCTTGTTCGCAGTCAATATGCACATTGTCGATAATCAGTCCGTCCGTCTGGCGGAAGAGCGCACCTTCGGTGGCAGACATAGTGACGTTATGCAGCGTCACGTGCTGGATCTTCATCTCCGGCAGACCGTTGAAATAGATAGCGCGTTTGATGTTGGTACCGGTGACGTTCTCGATGACGATATTGCGGAATGCCGGTGTCTCTTCGGACGCCTGCGGCGCCTCGGCGTTCATGCGGGCTGCCAGCTCCTCCTCTGTCTCCTCGCCGGCACCCTTACCGCCGTAGAAGAGGTCGAACAAAAGACCCTCGTTGGGGATGTTGATCATGTTCACGCCATTGATATAGATGTTCTCAACGATACCTCCGCGTCCGCGGGTGGATTTGAAACGCAGACCTACGTCCGTACCGATATAGAGGTTGTTGCGTACCTCTACGTTCTTGATGCCGCCGGACATCTCCGAGCCGCATACGAAACCGCCGTGGCCGTGATAGACGACGCAGTCATCGACGATGACGTTCTCCGTGGGGATACCGCGGTCGCGGCCGGGTTTGTTCTTGCCGGATTTCATACAGATAGCGTCATCGCCTACGTCGAAAGAGCAGCGGCTGATGACGACGTTCTTGCAGGACTCTATATCCACGCCGTCGCCGTTCTGGCTGTACCACGGGTTACGGACGTTGAGGTCGCGCAGCACGAGGTTCTCGCAGCACATCGGATGGAGGTTCCATGCAGGGCTGTTCTCAAACGTAACGCCCTCTAACAGAATGTTCTTGCACCCTACGAAATGGAGCATCACCGGACGGAGGAACGACTTGACCTGTACCCAGAGGCTGTCGTCGGTGATGACCGGTACGTTCTGGTCCTCGCAATAGCTCTGCGCCAGCATAGAACCCTCGTCCGGATACCAGATGTCTTTCTCGGTCACTATACCGCCTTTCTCTTTGAGATGTTTCTTCCACAGGGTGGGAGCCACCTTGCTTTTCTTCAACGGACGCCACCAGTCGCCGTTGCCGTTGAACGTACCGTAACCGGTGATGGCGATGTTCTCAGCGTTGAAGGCGTTGAGCGGAGAGGTGCAGCGCTTGGTGGGGATGCCCTCGAACCACGTGTCGTAGATCTCATACTGGTCCAGGTCGTGGCTGAAGACGATGAGCGAGTTCTTCCCGGTGTAGAGACGGACATTCGACTTGAGGGTGATCGGTCCGGTAGTGTAGATACCGGCAGGGATGATGACCGTTCCGCCTCCGGCAGCGGTACACTCGTCGATAGCCTGCTGGATGGCGGCGGTAGCAAGCGTGACGCCGGTGGGGTCGGCTCCGTAACTCAGGACGTCATACGTCCGTCCCGGGAAAGAGGGCAGGGGAACTTCCGGCATCTCGAACGACGCGCCTTTGGTCAGGCGGTCGATGTCGCGCTGCGTGGTGGTCTGGTACTCAGGCGAACAGGCGCCTAAAACGGCTGCAGAGAGCAGCAAGAAAAGTAGTTTTCTCATGATAGATATATGTTTTGAGGATAAATGATTTCTACTAAGGACAGTCCTTCGGCTGGGGCGGAGTGGCCTGCGGAGCAGCGGTTATGCGCCCGGATGACTTCGCCGAACTGCGTCTCGTCCATCTTCCCGCGTCCTACCTCGAAGAGGGTGCCTACTACGGCGCGCACCATGTTCCGCAAGAACCGGTCGGCACAGATGACGAAATACGCCTCCGTCCCGTTCTCTTGTACCCACCGCGCTTCGCGTACGTCGCAGATAGTGGTCTTGACATCCGTATGCACACGGCAGAAAGAGGCGAAATCCTGCTTGCCGATAAGTAACGCAGCGGCTCTGTTCATCGCCTCGTAGTCCAGCCCCGGCGCTACGCGCGTGTGGGTGAAACAGAGGAACGGATCTTTGCGCGTGGTGATGCGGTAGCGGTAGGTGCGGGCGGTGGCGTCAAACCGTGCGTGCGCCTCGTCCGTCACGCGCTGCAAGTCGCGGATGGCGATAGAGGTGGGAAGCAGATTGTTGAGCCGCGCTGCGAAATTTACCGGCAGAGCCTCCTCCCGGTCGAAATGCGCCACCATCTTCTCCGCATGCACGCCGGCATCGGTGCGTCCGGCGAAGGTCAGAGCCACCGGCTCGCGTAGGATAGTGGCAAAAGCCGCCTCCATCTCCGCCTGGACGGTGTTGCCGTTCGGCTGGGTCTGCGACCCGTGGAAATCCGTGCCTCTGTATGTGAAAGTGATGAAATAACGCATTCTTATGTACGATTGGACGATTTACGATGTACGATGGATTGTGCGATTTGCTGATTCAGTTCCGGCGACAGCTCCGCCTTATAGGCAACCAGTACCCCGCCGCCGAGGAACAAGAGGGAGCGGAGGACGCTGTCGAGCCATATGTTCATGGATGGCGCATACATGCACCATAATGTATTCACCCCGAAAAGCACTCCCAGCAACGCCAGTATCCACCACCACCTCCGGTCAATGACCCGGATGCGGCAGAGGGACACGACGGTAGCGATAACGAGCAGGTAATACAGTCCGTAGGAGAGCAGGTTGCTCATTGCGGCGCCGTCCATCCCGTAGCGGGGCACCAGGTAGTTGTTGAGTATCAGCGCGCTGACCGTCAGCAGCAGCGAGAGTAGCAGACTGAAGGCGTAATAACGGCTGTAGTTCAGCGCTGAGAAACAGATAGAGAATGTAGCCAAAACCAATTGGCTCACACCCAGGATGAGCACTACGTTCTTCGCCGGAGCATACGTAGCGCCGTTAGGCAGGATATGGAAGATAAGGTCTATATTCACCCATATAGCCAGCAGGATAAATCCGCCGATGAGGAGCATGTTCCTTGTGACCTGATTGATAAGAAGCGTGCACTCCTCGCGGTTCTGCTCCTTGATAGCTCGCGCCAGCTGGGGCGAGGCGATAGCCGCCACCGAGCGGTTAGGCACGCTCACCATCACCGCCATATACGTTGCGATAGCGAAGATACCGGTGCTGTCCAGACCCATCTTCGCCGTCACGAAGAACGAGGAGAGGGTAGGCGCCAGCACCGAGGTGACAGCGGAGATGATGAGAAAACCGGTATAGGTCAGGTACTTGCTCACCAGCCCTTTGTTCGCCCTTAGGAACGCCCAATCGGGACGCAGGTTGACAGGCTTGAGAGAGAAGAAATAGATGAGGTTGATGAGAGCCGCCACGGCGTAGTTGACGCAAAGACCGATGACCAGTCCGTCCAGCGAGAGGACGCGGAAAGCATAGAGCAGGTAAATCGCTAACAGCCCCACGCGTACTATTAATTCGCGTACCGCACGCGGGACGACGATGTGCATCAGTACGTTGCAGGTACTCTCGCAGATAGTCTGGTAGAGCATGAAGAACGCTATCGGCAGCACGAAATAGTAGTACTCCACAAAGAGCGGTGACTTGTCGCCGAACCATGCGCTCAGAGGCACCCTGCACGCCCAGTAAAGCACCGCAAAGAGCAGGAAACCGATAAACGGCACCACTAACGCCCAGAAGAAGAAACCATGGTCCTCGTCGCTGTCCTTCTCCTTAAAATACGGATAGAAACGGATGATGCTGGCGTTGGTGCCCAACTGCGCCAAGCCAATGAACAGCGTAGCGGCATCTACCAGCACCCGTGCCAACCCGATTTCCTCAGTCGTGAGGAAACGGGTCAGCACGAAGAACGTGGTCACAACGCCTACGGCGATGCCCAGATAGGTCACTACCGTACCGCGTATCGATTGTTTGGCGATGACACCCATTACTTGATCTCCAGCAGCTCAACCGTGAAAATCAACGTAGCGTACGGCGGAATCTGCTGGCCTGCACCGCGCTCGCCATAACCTAAGTTATAGGGGATGTACAGCTTGTATTTGGAGCCAACCGGCATTAGTTGCAGACCTTCGGTCCAGCCTTTGATGACTCCGTTGAGCGGGAACTCGATCGGCTCGCCGCGCTGGTAGGAGCTGTCGAAGACGGTACCGTCGATGAGGGTACCCTCGTAATGTACCTTAACGGTCTGCTCGGCGGTCGGCTTGGCGCCCTTGCCTTCCGTCAGTACCTCGTACTGCAAGCCGCTCTCGGTCACCTTCACCTCCTCGCGGAGTGCGTTCTCCTGCAAGAACTTCTCGCCTTCGGCTTTGGTATTGCCGTACTTCATGGTGTTGATGACGGACTCTACATACTGGCCTGCTGCCTGCATGTCCAGTTGGTTGGTGTGGTTATAGAGACCGTTGATGAAGCCCTGTTTGATAAGGTCGAAATTGGTCTCCAGACCCGGTACGTTGAGCAGACCGGTAGGCTCCTGCTCACGGATAGCCTGGCCTACGTTCTTGCCGAGCATCACCAGCTGCAGGTTGTTAATCTCCTCTTTCATACCCTTGTTGACATTGGCAAGAAACTCCTCCTGTGCCTTGCCGTCCTCGTCAACCGACTGGAGATAGGTCTTGATCTGCGAGCCGTTGAGAACGCCGAAAGCGTAGTTGAGCGAGTCGATGAGAGACGTCAGCTCGACCGTCTTGGCAGCGGTCGGACACTTGGCGGTTACGATCTCGCCGAGGGTGTCAGAACGGTGGTTCTGGTAAGCCTCCATCACATAAGCCTGTGCTTCGTCGGAGCCGAACATCGTGCTGTCGTCAAGAAGAGCGTTGACTACGCCTTGCAGATACAGCTTCTCGTTGATAGCCCAGGTGGCGTTGTCGGCCAGTCCGTTTTTCTCAGACTCCTTGATGGAATTGCCGAACTGACGGCCGGCCTGAGCAGCTTTGCTCAGCTTCTCTTCCTTGTCCTGATAAGCGTTCTCCAGCGCGTCGATAAACTCGGCTATCGTCTCGTCGCTGCTGTCGTTTGCCAGGTAATACATCTTGATTTGCAAACCGTTCATCAGACCTACTGCGTAGTTGATAGAGTCGGTCTGGTTGTTCAGTTTGACGTCTTGCGCTTTGTAACTGTTGCCGCAGGAAACCATCGCCATAACGGCAAGCAGGATAATACTGATCTTTTTCATAAATTATCAATTATAAGTTGTCAATTATTCTATTCCTAAGAGTTCTACCGTGAAGATAAGGGCTGCGTATGGCGGAATGGACTGGCCTGCGCCGCGCTCGCCGTAAGCTAACTGGTACGGGATGAAGAACTTGTATTTGGAGCCGATAGACATGAGTTGCAGACCTTCGGTCCAACCCTTGATGACGCCGTTGAGCGGGAAAGTGATGGATTCGCCGCGTTTGTAACTGCTGTCGAAGACGGTACCGTCGATGAGGGTACCCTCGTAATGCACACGTACGGTGTCGGTGGCTTTGGGTTTCTGACCTAGCGACGGCTCCAGGATCTCGTACTGCAGACCGCTCTCGGTCACTTTGACGCCTTCGCGCTTGGCGTTCTCGGCAAGGAATTTCTCGCCTTCGGCCTTGGCGGCTCCGGCAATCTTCTGCTCCAGCTCCTGGAAGAAAGTGTTCAATACCTGCTGCGCCTCCTGGTAGCTGATTTTCGGCTGCTGTTTGGTGAGCACGTCTTCAATACCGGCTGCGAGATCCTGATAGTTCAGGCTCTCCACACCGCTTGATGCTAAATTCTGGCCCATTGAAAGACCTAATGCATAACTGATTTTGTCCATGATAATATAATTTTTAATTTGCAATTTTTAATTTTTAATTTGCGCAAGGTATCTCGCCATATATTTGCCGAGGATGTCGAACTCGATATTCACTACCGTTCCCACTTCGATATATTTGAAGTTCGTTTCCTCGTGGGTGTAAGGGATGATACATACGGATACGTACCCCTTGTCGCCTTTCACGTCGGGTTCGCAGACGGTCAGACTGACGCCGTTGATACAAACCGAGCCCTTGTCCACGCAGAAGTAACCGCGCTCTACCATCTCTTTGGTTGAGTCGTACTCAAAGCGGTAATACCAGCTGCCGTCGGTCTCTTTGGCTTCGATACAGACGGCTTTCTGGTCCACGTGGCCTTGTACGATATGTCCGTCCAGACGTCCGCCCATCATCATCGACCGCTCTACGTTCACCCAGTCGCCTTCTTTCAGCAGGTCGAGGTTCGTCAGTCTAAGCGTCTCCTGCATAGCGGTAACGGTATAGAGGTCGTCCTTTGTCTTCACTACCGTCAGACACACGCCGTTGTGCGCGATGGACTGGTCAATACTCAGCGGCTCGCCGAAAGGGTTGCGGAGTGTGAAATGTTTATTCGTTTGCTCGGTCTCTACTTTAACGACCTGAGCCATGGTTTCTACAATTCCTGAAAACATCTTTATAATTTATAATTTTTAATTTCTAATTTTTAATTTCTCTTGAAGTATTTTCCCACTACCGGTAGTCCGGAGAGAGGGAAATCCTGCCGTGTCATTACGATGAGATACAAGGCAATGAGGAGTGTCCCTATTCCCATCATTATCCACATATTGAGTGACGTGTGCAGCCGGAGAACGTAATAGACAACCAGCAAACCCAGTGTCAGCGCCGTATAGCCGCCTATTCGCTTCAAGTCATAAGGTATCGGGGCTTTCTTCTGGCCGATGAAATAGGACAGGAGCATAATCACGAAGTAGCATACGAGGCTGCTGCCGCAACTCGCCCAATAGCCGATCCGCGGCACGCCTGCTACTTGCAGCACCAGCGTGATTGCCAGGCCGATTAGCGAGAAATAGGCTCCCCATTTTGTCTCGTCCGTCAGTTTGTACCAGAACGAGAGATTGAAATAAATACCTTGGAAAACATACGTCCAGAGCACCACCGGCACAATCTTCAGCCCCTCCCAATACGCACTGGCGACGATATACCGGAAGATATCCAGATATACAATCACGCCTAACAAGATAAGATACGAGAAGATGATATAATACTTCATCGCGTCGGCGTACGCCTCTACCGAGTGGCGGTCCTTGTGCTTGGCGAAGACAAACGGCTCGTAGGCGTAGCGGAAGGCCTGGGTGAACATCATCATCACCATCGCTACCTTGAAGCACGCGCCGTAGATGCCTAACTGCGCCTGCGCGTCCGCGCCGGTGTATAGATAAGGGAAGAGAATACGGTCCAGCGTCTGGTTCATGATTCCCGCTACGCCGAGTACCAACAACGGCAGCGAATAACGCAGCATCTCACGGAGCGTCCCGCCGGAGAACTGTCCGCCTTTCGGCATCGTGAACGGCAGCAGGCAGAGCGTCTGGATAGTCGTTGCTAAGATATTGCTGAGGAAGACATAATACACGTCGTTCTTACCCAGCACCACCAGAAACAACAGGTTGAACGCTATATTGAGAATGACGAACAGCAACTTCAGTGCCGCAAAGACAAGCGGCCGTTTCTGGTATCGGAGGTACGCAAAGGGGATGCAAGCAAATGCATCTATTGCTACCGTCACCGCCATCATCGCGATGAACTCCGAATGGCCGGGATAACCTAACGCTACGCTGATGGGGGCTTGGAACAGGACGCACACTACCGCAAAAAGGGTACTCGTACTCAGCAGGGAGAGATAGGCGGTCTTATACACGCTCCGGGCGTCGTAGTCCTCGCGGTTGGCGAAACGGAAGAACCCCGTCTCCATGCCGTAGGTCAGAATCACCAGCAGCAGTGCCGTCCAGGCGTACAGGTTGGTGACGATACCGTAGTCGTCCGTCCGCGCCAGCACATACGTGTAGAGCGGTACCAACAGGTAGTTCAGGAACTTACCGATGATCGAACTCAGTCCGTAGATCATGGTGTCCTTTGCCAAGGATTTCATCTCACTCATTGCTTTCGACTTTCGACTTTTGACCTTCGACTATAATGACAATCTCGCCTTTCGGCGGCGTGGCTTTGAAATGCGCAACCAGTTCCGTCAGCGTGCCGCGAACGGTCTCTTCATGCACTTTGCTTATCTCGCGCGTGACGGAGGCTCTGCGTTCTTCACCGCACACCGCCGCCAGCTGCTCCAGAGTCTTCACCAGCCGGAACGGTGACTCATAGATGATAAACGTCTGGTCTAACTGCGCGAGATAATTCAACCGTGTCTGCCTTCCTTTCTTCTGGGGAAGGAACCCCTCGAAATAGAAATGGTTGTTCGGCAGTCCGCTGTCCACTAATGCCGGCACGAAAGCCGTAGCGCCGGGGAGCGTCTGGATTTCGATACCTGCCTCCGCTGCAGCGCGCACCAGAAAGAATCCCGGGTCGCTGATGGCAGGAGTGCCGGCATCGCTGATCAATGCGATATTCGCGCCCGCCTTCAACCGCTCTACGATGTCCGCAGAGGTCTCATGCTCGTTGAACTTATGATGGCTCTTGAGAGGCGTATGGATATCATAATGCTGAAGCAGAACACCGCTGGTGCGCGTGTCTTCCGCCAAAATCAGATCCACGGACTTCAGCACCTCTATGGCGCGGAAGGTCATGTCTTGCAGATTGCCGACCGGTGTAGGAACAATATACAGCATCACCCAAACCTCCTGTGCAGGCTCACGATAAACTGTTGATAACTGTTACTCTCGGTATCCCATTGGAAATGGGAACCGATATAACTCATCGCCTCGTCGAACGAACCGAGCTCGTTGATCTCCGTCAGGGTGCGTTGCATCAGCTCGGCGTTCTGGGCGAACAACTCGCGTTGGTACAAGAACCGGTCGCCTAACGAGATAGCCTGGCGGATGTCACTCACAGCCTTGCCATACACGGCGGCTTTGGGGGTTGCCGTTTCTTCTTTCGCAGGCGCTGCCACAGGCTCCGGCTCCACCGGTTTTTCCGGCTCTTCCGGTTTTTCTGGACTTTCCGGTTCTTCCGGTTTCTCCGGACTTTCCGGCTCTTCCGGCTTTTCCGGACTTTCCGGAGCTACTACCTCCACCGGCTTTTCAACAATCTTCTCCACTATCTTCTCCACCACCTGAGGCTCCGGAGCAGGACGACTCTTGAGCTCGTCTATCTCCGCCTCAAGAGAAGCCAGCTCCGCTTCCAGAGCGGAGATGCGTTCCTCCAACCCCTCACGAAGTGCCTCTTGAGCCGCTATGCGCGACTCCAGAGACTCAAAATATTTGATTACCTCTTCCATGAGATATTCATTAATCATTATTCATTAATCATTATTTCGTCGCGTCTTCCAGTTTGCCCATCATCGCGAACATGAAGATAGCGGCAACGAGGCACACGCCGATGAACACGCTCCAAACGAGCCACAGCGGCAGACCGCCCCAAAGGAAACCGCCTACGGAAACGAGGAAGTTACCCAACGCGGTAGCTACAAACCAACCGCCCATCATCATTCCTTTGTATTGCGGAGGTGCTACTTTGCTCACAAACGAGATACCCATCGGGCTGAGGAGCAGCTCGCCGAAGGTGAGTACCAGATAGGTCAGGATCAGTACATTGGCGTTCACAAACGTGCCGTCTCCTGTCACGCGTGCCAGCTCTTGCTCCGCCGGAGTCAGCAGACCTATCGAGCAGAACGCCATCACGGCATATGCCGCTGCGGCTACCAACATACCATAAGCGATCTTACGCGGTGCACTCGGCTCTTTGCCTTTCTTTGCCAGCGCGCCGAAGATAGCCATGCTCACCGGTGTCAGGGCTACTACGTAGAACGGGTTGAACTGCTGGAAGATAGGAGCGGAGATACCTAATTCTGCCGGGTGGTTGAGATACTTATATACCAATACGGCCAGGATAGCCGATCCTACGCATCCCCATGTCATCTTGGCTTTGCCTGAACCCTCGCCGAAAAGACCGAAGAGAGCATATACCAGGACGGCTACCAGCACGAGGTTCCAGATATCGAACGCCATCGTCTGCACGCCTGTCACTACCGGGCTCACAAACTCATTGGCGAAATACGTCAGCGTCAGACCGTTCTGGTGGAACGCCATCCAGAAGAACAGCACTACGGCGAACACCAGACACAGCGCTACGATACGTTTCTTGGTCTGCTCCGGAGTCAGCGTCTCTACTTTCTGACCGCTCGCTGCGGCTTGTTTGGCGGTGTTCTCTACGTGCTTGAACCAAGGACGGCAAGCGTAGTAGATAGCGATACTCAGCACCAGCGAAGCGCACGCTACGGCGAAAGCGAAGTGGTAACTGTCATTCACACTCGTACCCAGACTCTCTTGCGCCCATGCCATGATCTTTACGGCTGCAGTAGGAGCGAACATGGCACCGATGTTAATCGCCATGTAGAACAGCGAGAAAGCGGCGTCGCGGCGGTCGGCGTACTGCGGATCGTCATACAGGTTACCTACCATCACTTGCAGGTTGCCTTTGAACAAACCCGTGCCGAACGAAATCAGCACCAACGCGGCTATCATACCGATCATTGCTACGGTCGTACTGCCGCTCTCTACGCCGCCCATCGGCAGCGCCAGCAGTACATAACCCAGGAACATAATGATAATACCGATCGTGACGCATTTGCCGTAACCGATTTTGTCGGCTATGATACCGCCGATGAGCGGCAGGAAATACACGAACGCAAGGAACGTGGAATAGATTGCGCCTGCGGCAGAAGCCGACAGACCGAAATTAGCGCGCAAGAACAGCGCAAACACGGCTAACATCGTGTAGTAGCCGAAACGCTCGCCTGTGTTGGCCAATGCCAACGCGAACAATCCTTTGGGTTGATTCTTAAACATAATGTATTGATTTTATTTTTGTTTTCTAGTTAATCTAGTTTGTCTAGTTTTACTAGTTTGACTAGTTCTACTAGTTCTTCTAGTCAATTACCTCGCACCAGTGATGTCTGTCTTCCGCTCGCCCGAACTGTATATCCCGTAGCGCGTGGTACAGACCGGTCAGCACCGGCCCCGGCTCGTCGCTCAGATGGTATATCTTGTTCTTCTCGGGGTCAATCACTTTGTCAATCGGGCTGATGACGCACGCTGTTCCGCAAGCGGCGGCTTCGGACATGTCCGCTAACTCATCTAACCGAATATGTCTTCTTGTCACTTTCATCCCCATATCCTTCGCCAAGGTCATCAGACTGTCATTCGTGATACTCGGCAGGATAGCACTACTCCGCGGGGTCAGATACTCAATCTGGTCTTTCGACTTTTGACTTTCGACTTTCGACTTTATCCCAATAAAATTTGCCGCCGAGCACTCGTCGATATACTTATGATAGCGCGCGTCCAGGAAAAGGCAGTCCATCCCTTGTGCGTGCGCCGGTTCGGTGGCGCGGAAGGACGAAGCGTAGTTGCCGCCTACCTTGAAGGTGCCCGTTCCGAACGGAGCCGCCCTGTCCACATGTCGGTTGACGACAAACGTCGTGCAATGGAACTTACCGGGATAGTACGGACCTATCGGCGAAGGGATGACGATGAACTCGAAATCCCTTCCGGGACCGACTCCCAAACGAGGCGTCGTTCCGATCAGCAGCGGTCGGAAATACAGTGTCGCACCGGTGCCGTAAGGCGGCAGAAAATCTATGTTCTTCTCCAATGCCAAGTGAATCGCCTTGCCGAAGATCTCCTCCGGCACAGGCGCCATATACAGCCCCTCGGCGCTCTTCGCCATGCGTTTGGCATTCTCCCGCCAGCGGAAAATACGTATCTTACCGTCCACTCCGCGGAACGCTTTCAACCCCTCGAACGCCTCCTGTCCGTATTGCAGACAAGTGGCGGACACATGCAAATGCAAGAACTTGTCTTGAGTCGCATACGGCTCTTCCCATTTGCCATCGTGATATGCCGCGCGGACGATATAATCCGGCTCGGTATAATGAAATCCTAATTTACTCCAGTCAATATTTTTCATTTCTCAATCATCAAATAGCGTGTCCAACACGCTCAGTTCCGTTTGCCACGGATGTTTGTCTGTCCAAATCTGTCCGCTCCAGTCCTCTGTCCGGCTTTTGACTTTTGACTTTTGACTTTCGACTAACGTTGGCCTTTCTTTTTTCAGCAAACTCACAATAGTCGCATTCATCTCGTCGTTCAGGTCAATCAGCCATCTGTACTCCCGTTCGTAGAACGGCTTGAGATAGTCGGCGAAGTACATGAAATACGGTGTATGCTGGTACGCGCTGACGAGTGTTATCCAGTGCTGGTGCTGCCATCGCGTCTGGTAACTGATTTCTATATCCCGCGTCAACTGCTTGTGCTCCACTTTCTTCACCGGTATGGTCAGTCGCACCAACTCGCCTTTGGCGTCGCGGATGAGTGTCCGGTTACGGAACGTCTGTTTCTCAAACGTCTCCATCTGCTCGATCGTCGCCGGTTCGCTCATCAGCGCCTCCATATACGACCTTGGAGGCAAATATGCAGTCGGTAGGATCATCTTCCCGTAGCTTTGCGTCCTAATCGCTCCCAACGGATACCGTGTTTGTCTTTGTCGATACTCAGCCAGATGAATACCGGCCGTCCGACGATATGGTCCTCCGGCACGAAACCCCAGTAGCGGCTGTCCGCACTGTTATGCCGGTTGTCGCCCTGCATCCAGTAGTAATCCATCTCAAACTCGTACTCCTCGCCGATCTTCATGGGCTTAAATTCATACGCCTCCGCAATGCGCTTGTAAATCCAATAGTTCTCTTCGGTAATGAGAATCTTGTCGCCTTTGCGGGGAATATAAATCGGTCCGTAGTTGTCCCGCGTCCAGTCGTTGTGTCCTAACGGATAAACGGCTCCGCCTTGTGTCTCCGGCTCTATTTCTACGGCGAGCACGTGCGGGTTCTTCTCCAGTTCCGCTTTCATCTCCGCTGTCAGCGGGAAATGCCACGTCTGCGGGTCCACCTGCACTCTATCTGCCACACTGATACCGATTTTCTCTAAGTATTTCGCACCGAACACATGTCCGTCCGTCCGCACCAGATAGTTCAGCTGCAATCCCTCTCTCTCCGGCTCACGCTGCCACGCCGTGGTACTTGAGTACTGCCCACTTGGCGCACTTAGTCCCTTTGTAAAAATCGTGTTGTCCACGATTTTCAGACTGTCTCCCGGCTCGCCCACGCACCGTTTCACGTAGTTCTCGCGCCTGTCCACAGGACGCGTCACAATCTCGCCGAACACATCCTTGCGTGAATGTATGCGCTCCTTGCCGTAGTAATAGCAAAGGGTGTAGTAATCGGGGTTCTGCATTTTCGTGCACACGGTATCGCCGGTCGGGAAATTGAATACTACTATATCGCCTTTCTTCGGACTCGTCCAGCCTTTCAGTCGCTTGTACTCCCAGTGCGGCCAATCCAGATAACTCTTTCCGCCGCCTAACCACTCTGGCATGGTGTGTTGCACCAGCGGCATACTCAGCGGTGTCTGCGGCACACGCGCACCGTAAGCCATCTTGCTGACATAGAGGAAATCACCCACACGGAGCGTCTTCTCCAGACTCGAACTCGGAATCTGGTAGTTCTGGAAGATATACAGGTTGATGAAATACACCGCCACTAACGCAAACACAATCGCGTCTATCCAACTGAACAAAGTGTACAGAAACGCATTCCCTTTGTCACTTTGTCCCTTGTCACTTTGTCCCTTAGGCTTGTATTTCTTCCACCACCCGTAATTAATATACTTCGTCGTGAACATATCAATAACGAGCGGCAGTAATACTAACCAGCCCAGACTTGCCCAGTCGCCCCAGGCTACCCAGATGACGAACGCCACATACAGCGTTCCCCATATTCCCGCGCGGATCCATCCGCCGCGGCTTGTCTCTCTAACTCTATCTTGAAAACTTTTCATGTCCCTTTTTCAGTGATTTTTCGAACGCACTGTTCAAAAAATAATTGTTAGTGATTGGTTACAGATTATCGGTACTATGTCCTGCCAATCAGCAGGTAATCTCCTCTGCCGCCAGTACGGCCCCCAAAGCAAAACCTCTGCGGCCCTTGGCGATGTGTGTAATGACGATGGTGTCCTCCTCACTGTCCCAAGTCACTTCGTGTGTCCCTGGTACTTCGCCCTCTCTTATGGATTCAATAGGGATCCTTACTTCCTCTCTTGTGGAGAGGGTCGGGGAGAGGTTTGCTATCTGCTCCGCAAGCGTCTTCGCCGTGCCGGACGGTTTGTCGAGTTTGTGAATATGGTGAATCTCTGTGATGGATGGCATATATTGCGGTTGTTCCGCCATCTTCTGAGCCAAAAACTTGTTCAGCTCAAAGAATATGTTCACCCCCACAGAAAAATTACTGCTCCATACGAGCATCACTTTGCCTTGCTCATTGGTGATAACAATCTTGTTATCCTCCATTTTTAATTTATAATTTATAATTTTTAATTCCTCCGGTTTCCACCCCGTTGTCCCGCATACTACCGGCACACCTTGCGCCCACGCCTTGCGTATATTCTCTTCCGCTGTTGTCGGCGTAGTGAACTCAATCGCTACATCCGCGTTTCGGAACGCCTCGCTCTCAAAACCGTCCTCGGGAGTGTAGAACCATTTCCCCTCTTTTGGCTCCCTCTCTTGTGGAGAGGGCGGGGGGAGAGGTTGGGAATCAATCACGCATACGATCTCATGTCCTCTGCTTAGAGCCACTTCCTCGATCATGTGACCCATTTTGCCGTAACCTATTATTGCTATTTTCATGTCTCTTTATATATATCCGTGCGTGCGCTGAGCGCCCGTACACGCAAAATCGGCTACAAAGTTACGAATATTTTTTTACATATACAAGTATATGTATGCAAAAAGAGGCTCGAAAGCCTCTTTTTGCTGTAAATCCGTCAATTTTTCTACATTTTGACCCACTTCTTCGGGGTGATCTTTGTCCCGTCCGGCAAAACCGGTTTGCTCAGCACTTTCACCCACGCCGGCCTTCCGGCAGAACCGTCCTGCGATTTATACTCATAGCTGTTCGGACAAGGGTTCGCGGGATTGAACCCCTCTTTGTCTTTCACCAACCCCAATGACCATCCTTCGGGATTCAATATCCCTTCATCCCACGTTGTATAAGCCCAAACCGTCTCGCCCCACCATCGCCACGGACGCGCCAGCCATACCATTTCGCGCCTCTCTTGAACCGAGGAACTCCCTCTCCCTGTGGAGAGGGGTGGGGTGAGGTTATCCAACTCCTCCTCCGTCGCCAGACGAATATGGCATTTGTAAAACAAGAGTCCTCTGCTTTCGGCTTTTGACTTTCGACTTTCGACTTGATCTTTCTCCCCCTTTGAGAGGGGGGTGGGGGGTGTCTTCCTCCCCGCGCTGATATAGCATTTGTCGCCTTTCTCGCCGTTGATATTTGCCACGATAGTAGCCTTGTCCACCGCCATGGTCATGCCGCCGAAGATGAAATCCACACCGCCTTGCAGCACACCGCCTTGCCAGTAGATACTCGCCCCCTCATCGCCGTAGAGCACATCCTGCCGCCCCACGGCACGGCAGTTCTTGAGCACCGCATTCGTCGCCGTCTCGGTGAACGAGATAGCCGCCGCCCGCTCGCGGTAGTGCTTCTTCTGTACCTCCGTGCTGCCTGCCTCTTTCGGGCGAACAGGCATCACTTTCTTCGGCCGCTCTTTCTCCGTCCACGGCATATCACTCTGACTGATATCCACCAGACTGTCTGCCGCCTCTTTTGCGCAGACGTAGAGGTTGAAACTGTTCTCGAAGATGATGTTCTCTGCCCTGAAATCCGGTGCCGTCACCAGCACCGAGGCGTTCCACAGCCGCTCACGGCTGCCGCCGTAATTGACACGGCTACCCATACTCTTGTACTGGTACCCGTGTCCGTAGTACCACGTCAGCCGTACTGCCTCGGAATCCGCATCCACGCCGCCGTTCTTCAACCCGATAGACGGCTTCCGGCTGGCGTTCCTGAGCGTCAGCCCCGGCACGTCGATGGTCAGTTCCTCGCAATACGTCCCCGGTTCGATGAGAATCGTCGTCTTCTCTCCCCGCTCGGCATAAACCGCCCGCGCGCTATCCACTGCCGCCCCCACGCTCTCCCCCGGAGTTACATGCAGTACTAACGATAAAATCAATGCAATCATAACTCTTCTGAATTTGCCGACAAAAGTACAACAAAAAATCGACATATGCAACTGCATATGAAGAAAAATCCATTTTTCTGCAAGAGATACGTCATTTTTCTTTCTTATATCAATGCAAATATACTGTCCGCGACCGTGACGAACGTCATAGAAAAAACAACACTCCGCAGACATAAATCCGCGGAGTGTGTCCGTTAGAGCCGATCAGTTTCGTTTTCATCTGCATTTTCAAAGCCCCATAATGAACACTCACTTCCTGCTTTAGGATATATATCCCTCTGACAAAAATAACAATTTGCGTACTCGCCGAGTTTTCAGAAAATCAAGTCAGGCTTATTACGCTATTCTTGGCGCAACGCTTTGCGCTACATATGTCTTTTATCTTTTCACCGCCTTTTTACGCTGCCGGTGCCAGCGTTGCTGTTTTTATGCCGGAGTACCTGCTTCGTACAAGTATTCAGGAGCGATATCCAAACGACCTTCCTGCCACGATACACTCCAACCGTCCAACTGAAACCGACTGAACAATTGTTTGTCTTTAAGAGGAGCAAACAACGGATGGGCAGCAATGAACTCTTTTGCATCAAATATGCGTTGCTCTCCATTAGAAAAAAGCAAAGCCAGGCGATAGTCGCCTAAATATGTCGCACTATTGATCCATATAAGGTTCATATTAGTCAAGAGGTTTAATGTTAATAATTTCCTCGCCTTTCTCCATGCGAAGCCAATTTTCTTTCAGCTCGTCGTTATGCTGGTCAAACCATTCATATACCAGATTCAGAACGCGACGAGGTAAGTTACCGTTGATTTCGCCGGTATTGATATCCATTGTAGCACGATAGTCGTTATAACGAATGTGAAAATGCGGAGGGTTATGCTCCGAATTATACATTGTGATAACTATTCCGTAAAAACGGCTTACTTCCGGCATACATGTCCTTTCTTTAACCTTTGCGGGTGCAAAGGTACACAAAAAAAACGACATACGCAAGAGGTATGTCGTTTTTTCTTTCTTTTTTTATGTTTCATCTACCAGCATTTGGCAGTTCTTGCAGTCGAACGTCAGGCGAAGCAGCTTGCCCGTACGCAGGCGCAGGTAACGCGGCTCCTTGTCTTTCGGATAAGGATTCGTCTTGCGGCAGTGGCCCAACTCAAAGAGCAGGCAGTATTTGCACGTCATCAAAGGATAGTCTCTCGTCTCCATTTGTTCAGTACACTAATCGGTATAAAATAGGGTCGGCTCTCAATCTGCACATTACGTGCTATATACGGCGTGTCGCCTAATTTGGCGAGCTGCGTGCGGATGGTCTCAAGAGCCTTTGCTTCGTTCTTTGCCGGCTCAAAAGTCAACCCCTCTCCAACTCTCCCCACAAGGGGAGAGAGAGCCGAATCAACGGGGGTGTAGGTCAGTTCAAAACCGCTCTCTGTCTCTCTCAGCGATATATCCACGGGTATCCGCCGCTCGGAATGGAGGCTCTTTACAAACTCCGTATCGAGGTTGCGGTAGAGAGGGGAAGCCCCTTTCCGTAGGTTTTCCCCTGAAAGGGCAAACCTTTTGTTCACGAGAATAATGTTTCCTTCCACGCCGTTGACACTGAACCCTTCGGAGCCTATTGTCAGTCCGTCGCCGTTATGGAGCACGACACCCTCTTTAAGTCTCACTCTCAGCGTGTTACCTCTTGCTTCCAGCACCTCGCCGATATACTCTCCGGTGGATTTGGGAGTGTCCCAGTTCGCCATGGGGCGTGTCCTGCCGTGCAGAAAATAGTCCGTAGCACCGCGATGGAACGTCTTCTCAGGATTGGGGGTAAAGGAACGGGTGAAAACCCCTCTTTCTACTTTGAGCAGCTCCGCTGCGGTCTTTCTACTTTGAGCGAAGCGGTCTAATGCATCCCTATAGAACGCCGTGATATTCGTCACGTAGTCTGCATCTTTGAGCCGTCCCTCAATCTTGAAGGTCGTCACGCCTGCCTCAATCAGCTCTTGCAGGTACGCGCTTCGGTCGAGGTCCTGAAGGGACAGCAGATACCGCTGGTGAATTGGTTCGCCGCGGTCGTCGAGGACTTCGTTCATGGAGCTGTCCAGCAAGTCGTACGCCATTCGGCAGAACTGCGCACAAGCTCCCCGGTTGGCACTCCGTCCGGCGAGCACTTCGGATATATAACACCGCCCCGAATAGGAGACGCACAGTGCGCCGTGGACAAACGCCTCCAACTCGATATCCGGCACCGCCTCATGAATGGTGCGTATCTCCTCAAGCCCTAATTCACGGGCCAGCACCACGCGCTTGAAGCCCATCTCCCGCAGCCGTGCCACCTGTTCGGGCGTACGGTTGTCGCATTGGGTGGAGGCGTGCAGACGGATAGGCGGCAGGTCAAAATCCAACAGGTGCAGGTCTTGGATGATTAGCGCATCCACACCTATTTGATATAACGCGTGCGCGAGCGCGACCGCTTCGGGGTACTCGTCCTCATGCAGTAGCGTGTTCAGCGTCACGAGTATCTGCACGCCGTACGCATGGGCGTATTCTACTACCTCCGTCAGGTCCTCGATACTGTTACCGGCAGCCTGACGCGCACCGAAAGCCGGCGGACCGATATAGATAGCATCCGCCCCCGCCTGGATAGCTGCTCGGGCTACCGTCTTGTCTCTCGCAGGAGATAATATAGTGAGAGGATAATTCGTAATTCGTAATTTTTAATTTTTAATTCGTAATTCCCTAATCGCCTCTGATAGCCGGTACATCACAATGCCTGCCGTCACCGACACGTTCATGGAGTGTTTGGTGCCGTATTGGGGTATCTCGATACATCCGTCGCATGCGTCCACCACCTCTTGCTGCACGCCGAAGACCTCATGTCCCAATACAACGGCTACCCTTGTACTTTGTACCTTGTCCCTTTGTACCTCCCCAGCGGCTTCTTCGAGGGTCTTGGAGTCGTGCGCCTGCTCTACGGCGTAGACGGTATAGCCCTCATTCTTCAGGGCTTGCACGGCGTCGAGTGTCTCTTTGTAATACTGCCACTCCACGCTCTCTTCGGCGCCGAGGGCTGTCTTGTGAATCTCCTGGTTCGGCGGGCAGCAACAGATGCCGCACAGCACCACGCGTTCGATACGCATCGCGTCGGCGGTACGGAACACCGCGCCTACGTTGTGCTGGCTCCGTACGTTGTCCAGTACCACCACCAGCGGCAGTTTGTCCGCCTCGCGGTATTCGTCCACGCTCATGCGTCCCATCTCGGCGGCGGTCAGTTTCTCTCTCATAAGGCAAAAGGAAGGCGCACATGAACCACCTGCGCCTCGGTGTCTATATCCGTTATGAAATCTTCGTGAAGAGGCAGCATCCGTCCGTCTTCAAGGGTTGCCAAGGTGTTGATGGTACTCTCGTCGATAGCTGCTATCACGCCTACGGTCCCTGTGTCTTCGTCCTCGATGGAATAACCCGTCAGGTCCTGCCAAGTCAGCAGACCGTCCTCGTCCTCCTGCATGTCGCTGCGGAGCACCCATATTTCCTCGCCCATGAGCGAAGCGATCTCTTCGGAACGGAAAGGCACGAACAGCCCGTCGCGGCGGACGAAGACGAACGGCGGCAGGTCGCGGTTATGCGTGCGTTTGAAGACGCCAAGGGAGATTAAGTCTTTCTCTGTAATCATTGTCTGACTGTAATAACGCCGCCGGAGTAGCTCATCGGCAGGCGTAACATGTATTCTCTGGCTATGCCGGTTTGCGGCGCAGCCGTACCGGAACCGATATCGTATTTCTCGCTGCATTCGGGACAGACGGCGTATATGCCGTCAATGGCGCACGGTCTGCGCATTCCCCGTCCTGCGCAGTAGGGGCACGCCAAGTCCCAGGCGTTGTACTGGCCGTTGATGTCTATATAGACAATCACGCCGCCGTAGCCTACGGCGTCTAAGACTGTCCGTTGCACCAGCTGGTTGTTGTAATGATAGCCGTCCTTGTCGGCTATGACATAGGTGTTCAGCGCCTCGGGGGTGAAATGCACGAACAGCCCTGCGCGGGTGTCTATCGTCACGCTCACCGGGTAACGCGGCACGCTGGATTGGAACGTGTTCTGCCCGTCGCACCCTGCCAGCACCAACCCTCCCAGGGCGCACAGGACGGCTATGATCAGTCGCTGACGATGTTGCATACCTCAACCCGGAAGATAAGTGTGGAGTAGGGGGGAATATAACTCTGCGTGCCTTCTGTGCCGTACCCTTCGGCTTCGTTGTATTTGTCGGAGTTGTATTTCTCGTAGTCGTAACCTAAGTACGCCGGCACATACAGCTCGACAATACCGTTGCAATGCACTTTGTGGCATCCTTCGGCAAAACCCGGTACAGCGCCGGCCAGATTGATTCGGGCGAACTTCACGTTCTCCTGAATCGGCGCACCGTTGATGAGATGGAGCGAGTAATGGCACGTGATAGTACTGGTCTCGTTCGGACGTACCTCGCCGTTGTTCTTGAGAGGGTCGGCGATAATCTTGTACTGCAATCCGGTAGGGGACACTTGCACGCTGTCTTTCTGCTTGTTGGCTTCCAGCCATATTTCGTTCTGCGTCTTCCAATCCATCCATTTGTTCTCCTTGCAGGAAGGAGTAAAGAATAAGGAACAAGGAATAAGGACTAATAGGATTAGTCGGCTCCAATGGGTCTTTTGTCTTATTTGGCTATCCATAATTCGGGGTTGAGTATGTTTTTGTCTTTGTATATCTGAAAATACAGTTCTGTCTTCTGGTCCTGTTCGGGGTCGGTGAAGATGGTGCCGATGGCTTGTTTGGTGTCCACCTTGTCGCCCTGCTTGACGTTCAGCTTGGAGAGGTTGGAATAGACGGTGCGGTAGTTACCGTGCTGGATGATCACGGCGTAGGTGTTGGAAACCATGAAACAGCTGGTCACTTCGCCTTTATATACCGCCCGGGCTTTCATGCCTGCTGTCGTTTGCAGGTAGATACCTTTGTTGTCTATCGTCACGTGTTCGTAGAGCGGGTGTTGCTGTTTGCCGTAATGGCCGCTGATCATGCCTTTCTCCACGGGCCATGGCAGCCTTCCTTTGTTCGCTTCGAACCCTCCGGCTATCAGTTTCTGCTCTTTGGTGAGGCTGGTCTTGGAGGCTTTCTCCGTCTGCTTGCGGATCATGTCGTCTATCTTCCTGTTCAGCTCCGCCACTTTCTTCTGCTGGGCTTTGAGCTGTTTGTTCAGGTCTTTCTCTTTGCTCTTGAGTTGCGAGAGCATGTTCTTCTGCTTGCGCTCGTCGCGTTTGAGGTTCTCCTGCTCACGCTTGCGGCTGGAGAGTGCCGTCTCCTTGTCGCTCTTGTTGGCTTTGAGGCGGTCGTTCTGTTCGTCTATCTCGGCCTGCGTGTCTTCTATGCGGCGCACCTGTTGTTGGCGGTAGCGGGCGAACTCCTGCAAGTACCGGGCGCGGCGGGCTAACTGCTGGAAACTGTCGCTGCTCAGCAGAAACAGCAACGGCGACTGCTGCACGCGGGCGTAATGGCTCTGACGGACCATCTCGGCGTAGTCGGCTTTGTAGCCCTCCAGTACGCCTTGCAACGAGTCACGCGTGGCACCCAGCGCATTCATCTCACGGTTCAGCGCCACGATCTCGCTGTCCAGCGTACGGATGAGTTTCTTCTGGTTCCGGATATTCTTGTTCAGCAGCTGCAGCTTGTTCATCGTTGCACTCTCGTCTTTCTTGGTCTGCTTGAGCATCTTGTTGGTCTGCTCAATCTCCTCTTGCAGCTTCTTCTGTTTGTTCTGCAGTTCCTTCACGTTGTCTGCATACGCCGGACAAAAGACCAGTGTGGAAACCAGGATGATAATATGTAACGTGCGAAGCACCATCATAGCCATTTTGTGATATTTACTTTCTTGTACCGGTCAGTCCGTTGGTGTTCTACGCGGAGGGGTACGTCCGTCTGTCTGGGAGGGTAGTCCATGAGCAAGTCTATTTTCTTCCCGCCCAGCGAGTAATGCAAGGCGGCTCTCTTGTCGCCGGTTGGCAGTTCGGCGGTGCATAACTGCTGGAGGACGTCCCAGTTGATATTCGGTACGAGGTTACGGTTCACCTCCGCGTAGGTGGCGGTGGCGTACGTGCCGTCTATCTTGTTGAAGCCGGTGACCTCTACGGGGGTGGCTTCGAACCTCGCTATCTCGATGCCCAGGAGCGGCATGACGCTGATGACGATCATGGAGTCGCGTACGGTCTGCATCGTCACGTCGGCGGTGACGGTAGTGCCGTACAGGTTGATGGTGCTCCGGGCGTTACGGATGAGGCAGGTGTGCCAGGACGGCGTTTCCGGCTCCGTGACGACCGCTGCGGGCGGGGTGCTCACCGCTTTCTTCTTTGCTCCGCAGCCGGCTAACAGGAGAACGGCTGCCAGAAGGAGGATATATGTTCCCGGTTGTTTCATTTCTTAGGGTGGTTTAAGATGGCTTCGATGTGTTTCTTGATCTCTATACGTAGCAAGGTTCCTGAGCCCGCTTGGAGGTTCTGTTGCGCGCGGCGGAGGTAGAAGAGTGCCAGCTCGTCCTGGCCCTGTTGGTGGAGCACCCATCCGTAGGTATCCAGATAGACGGGGTTGTCCGGCTCTTCGCGGATGGTGACGGCGGACATCCTTTCGGCGCGTTGCAGGTCGCCCTTGTGCGTTGCCAGGTGGTACGCGTAGTTGTTGAGCACTAACAGATTGCCGGGGTCCAACTCCAATATCCGTTCGTACAGGGCGTACAGCTCTGCCTGCGGCACGCGGCTGTTCTCCATGATCTCCATCCGCATGACGAGTATCTGTATGTTCGTCGGGTCCGTCTCCAGATAGCTGTCCAGCGCAGCCATGGCTTTCTTGTCTTTGCCTCCTATACGGTAGGCGTAACAACGGTTGGCGGCGCTGTAGGCGTCCACCCCGCGGAGGGCGTCTATCTCGTCCTGGACTGCCAGCGATTTCTTCCACTGCCCGTTTTGCAGATATGTCCGCCGGAGCTGCTCTAACAACTCCTCATCCTTCGTCCCTTGTCCCTTGGTACTTAGTCCCTTCGTCCCTTGTCCCTTGGTACTTAGTCCCTTGGTACTTGAATAGGCTTTTTCTATGACCCTGGCGGCTTCTTTGTATGCCTCGGGGGTACGTTGCTCGCGCAAGGCGTAGTAATACCGTTTCCATTGGTCTCTGGGGTCGGCTTCGAAGGCGAGCCGGTAGGTCTCCATTGCACGTTCCTGCTGGCCGATAGCTTCGTACATGATAGCCAGGAAGGTGAGTGTCTGTCCGTCGTTGGGTTTGATGAGCCGGCAGAACTCCAGCAGCACCAGTGCGTCGGGGTACCGCTCCTGCTCGATGGCCTGTTTGGCGGCATACCAGTAGTAGGTGAACTGCTGCTCCTGCTCGACGGACAAGGACGGAAGGCTCACTCTCTTTTTTGCCCCTACCGGCATGACTGTCAGTACGGCAATGACGATGATTACTATGTTACGTAGTCCTTTCAACTCTCAACTTTCAACTATCAACTATCAACTAATCCCCGAGTGCCCGAACCCTCCTTCGCCGCGTTCCGTCTCGCTCAGTTCCGTCACTTCGACCACTTCGGGTGTCTCGTGGCGGGCAATGACCATCTGGCAGATACGTTCGCCCGGTTCGATGGTCTGGGGCTCGGTGCTGAGGTTGATGAGTATGACGCCTATCTCGCCGCGGTAGTCCGCGTCGATGGTGCCCGGGGTGTTCAGTACCGTCAGTCCGCGTTTGAGTGCCAAGCCGCTACGCGGGCGTATCTGCGCCTCGTAACCCGCCGGCAGTTCGATGAACAGACCTGTCGGTACCAGCCGCCGCTCCATGGGCTGCAGCGTTAGCGGTTCGGCAATGTCGCACCGTATATCCATCCCCGCCGCCTGCGCACTCTCGTACCGCGGCAGCGCGTTATGACTCTTGTTGATGATCTTCAAAATCATAATTCTCAACTCTCAAAACCTCTTCTCCACCAGCACTCTTAACCCGTTTTCTACCATCTTGATATGTATATCTTTCTCCATCTCCACGGGGTCGCCGTCGATGTGGAAGGGTGCGGCCTCTTCGCGGATGAGCGTCACCTCGCGGGCGCGGAGGGTGTCCATGAAATGGCTGTCGTCGATGCTGCCGGCGAACAGACGGAGCGCCAGGCTGGCGGAGCCGAGGAGGGCGTGGCTCGACATCAGCATGATATCCATCTTGCCGTCCTGCACACTCGCCTTGGGCGCAATAAGCGCCTCGTAGCCCCATTGGTTGGCGTTCGCGAACGTGATAAGGAACGCTTTGTGCGTTACGTCCAGACCGTCGCCTACAAGGTGATAACTCTGCGGCGTGTAGGAGAATACGTCTTTCAATATATTCTGCAGATAAGTGGTGAACCCGCGGCGGTTGCTGCCTGCGAAATGGTCGGCTATCAAGGCGTCAAAACCTGTGCCGCAGGTGCTGACGAATAGTTTTCCGTTCGCCAGACCGTAATCGACGCTGATAGGTTCGCTATGGTTGAGCATCTCGATGGCTTTGACCGGACGGATAGGGATGTTCAGATGACGCGCAAAACCGTTACCGCTGCCCATGGGGATGATACCCATGGCGGTCTTCGTGTCGCGCAAACCGCGTGCTACTTCGTTCACCGTGCCGTCGCCGCCTACCGCTACCACGGCGTCAAAGCCCATCCGGGCGTACTGGTAGGCTAACTCCGTAGCGTGACCGGCGTACTCCGTAAAAGCTATATTCGGTAACCACTGCTCGCTGTCCAGCGTCTGCATAATCAGCTTCGGCAGTTTCTTCTTCGCGTTCTGCGTCTCCTTCGCCCCAGAGATAGGGTTGATGATAAAGGCTATATTTTTTATTTTCATATTTTCACATTTATATATTTTCATGTTTTCATATTTCCTCGTTTATGTATGCGCAAGCACCCACTCGCGTACAAATCGGGTACAAAATTACAACAAAAATTGCACATATGCAAGTGGAAAGGGATTTTTTTGCAAAAAAGTAGTGTTCTCACTACGTTTTTTTTGATGATTATATAGAGCACTCATGCTCGCATGAAGGGAACTATATAAGCGTCAAAAAAGAGAGGGCTCAGCCCTCTTTGCAAAAATCCCTTTTCCCTTGCATATGCACCGCAGGACGCGACTGTACTTTCGAAGGGGACCCCATTCATGGGGGAGGAGGTCGAAGGTACAACTTTTTTCTGACATATGCAAAAAAAACCGCCCCGAAGGACGATTTTTCTTGTGTAGGCTGCTTTTCCCTCCCCCTCTTAGAGGGGGTCGGGGGGGGTGTTACGCGTGCTGGGCGTCGTACTCTGCGCCGCAGACGGCCCAGAGGTAGGCGCGCATGGTGCGCT
>CACYKR010000024.1 GCA_902774995.1 uncultured Bacteroidales bacterium
ATGAAGCGTTGGTATAACTTTTATAATGAGCAAGTTATAAAAGGTCAGCAGGCTGCCGACCTAATTCCGAACGAAAAAGGCCAACGAACCGTTGACCAAGTATTCCAGCCCTACTATTTGGCAGGATTTATAGTGTTGGACTGACCGATTTTGTGCAATAAACTTGCATAATTGAACAAAAGTAGTACCTTTGCCGCAAAATTTGGAAAATGATGAAAACAATCCTCCTTTCACAACGCAAAGAGCGTGATGATTTATTGGCGCAAAGTTATATCAGTCGTCATACAATGCTCAACACGGATGAACTGCTTAATAGCCACCTCACAATCCATGTACTGCCCGCTACGGAATGGCTTAAATAATAAAATCCTCATCCAAAGGTTACTTTTGACAATAATCTTCCTCATTTCTAACCTCACTGACAGCGAAAAATTCAAGAAAATGACACTTTTATTTGCAAGTGTTATTTTTTTTCCGTACCTTTGCACCCGAAATCGTTTATACAAACAATAGCATTAGTATATGGACCTGAATCACAACTCCAAAGAAGCACCGATTACCACCGAGGTGTCGAGTGCCGGCAATGTGCAGAAGAAGTACTATACGGCAGACGAAGCTATCGCCTTCCTTGAGCCGCGTATCCGTGCTATGTTCCAATGAAAGAAGTCGTTTACACGCAGCAGGCTCTTTTGCAATTTGAAGAAAGTGTGAAAGAGTTGGTGGAACAGGGATATTTCGGCGAGGAAGACTATGCCGTCATGTATATGCGTGATATATTCAGGTATTTTGCGCTTAATTTGCAAAACTCTCTTTCTGTAGATGCGCCTGAGTATTTTACACGTTATTGCGTTGACGGGAAAAATCTTCATTTTGTCCGTTACCGTAAAAATGCGCATACTACATGGTATGCATTTTATGAAGAGTTAGAGAACGTATACAGTATTGTTTACTTAGCAAATAATAAATTAATAGGTCATTTATTAGACATTAGTTTATAACCCTCGTCACTCACTGACGTTAAACACAGAGCCGACTTCATCGGCAGCGTAAAAAGGCGGTGACATATTTTATATACAGAGTTTCGGAGACGAGGCCCTGTTTTTTTGTGCCTGCTTTTCTGCCCGCTGATATATCAAACTTTGTAAAAATCAAAAATACTACCTTACATATTTGCATATTTCAGAAAAAAGTAGTAATTTTGCAAGCCATTTGATAAATACGCTATGCCGGTAACGAAACAAAAACTCATACGCCATTATGCACTGGACCGCTGTTTGATGTAGAAGTGGTCCAATCGGCTGAATTGCGGCAGCAGATAGCAACCAAAATCACCCAAATGCACGATTTATATAAATAGATAATACATTCAACGATGGCTAATATAGAAAGAAATTATCAGGAGATTATTCCGCAAGAATACCCTCATTGGCGTGACGAAATCATTTCGCTTATTGAGCGTTCAAAACTGCAAGCCGTTCTCAATGTAAATAAAGAGATGCTTGCGCTCTATTGGAAAATAGGATGCGACATTCTCCACAAGCAAAAAGAATTGGGATGGGGAACTCAGGTCATTAAGCAATTATCACAAGATTTACGACATCGTTTTCCTGAAGATGATGGTTATTCGGAACGAAATCTTGGTTATATGAAGCAATTTGCTGCCGAATATCCCGATTTCCCATTTTTGCAAGTCCCGCTTGCAAAATTACAAGAGGATGAATTTTGGCAAGTCGCGCTTGCCGAAAATGACAACACACCAATTTTGCAAGTGCCGCTTGCAAAATTAGAAAAAGATGGTGAAACATTTGTGCAAGTGCCGCTTGCACAAATTACATGGTATCATCATATATCGTTACTGCCTAAGGTTAAATCTCTCCCTGAACGTGCGTTTTATATAATGGAAACAGCTGCCCAGGGATGGAGTCGCGATGTGATGTTGGCGAATGTGGCTGCCGGCTACAAGAATGCAAAAGGCAAAGCGATAACCAATTTCTCCGGCACGTTGCCTCCTGTTGATTCCGATTTTGCACGGTACGCTTTCAAAGATCCATATAGTTTCGGGTTCTTAGGTACAAAAGAACTGAAAAACGAACGTGCCATAGAGGACAAACTAACTGAACATGTGGTTGAGTTCCTAATGGAAATGGGACGTGGCTTTGCTTTTGTAGGAAGGCAATACCGCATTATGGTAGATGGCGACGAATATAAGATGGATTTGTTGATGTATCATCTCAAAATGCATAGATATGTAGTTATTGAATTAAAAGCGGTAGAGTTTATTCCCGAATTCGTTAGTAAACTGAATTTCTATATCTCTGCCGTAGATGAATACCTTAAATCACCACAAGACAATCCCACTATTGGTTTGCTGCTTTGTCCGACCAAGAGTAATGAGAAAGTTCGGTTCTCTCTCCGTGGCTTTAGCCAACCGATGGGTGTCGCGGAATATGAGATTAAGCAACTTATTGAAGAGGTCCAATCCGCCCTTCCTTCAATAGAGGAAAAAGCATAGCTAAAAAATGGGAGACGCGTTTCACATATTCAAATAATCCAGACAGTGTTTGGAAAATTGAAAAATAGGCAAAAATGCACGATATATTTAGGCAGAGTTTCGGAGACGGAGACTCCCATAAGAGCTGCACTTGTGTTTATCATGTATCCTATATTTTATCTATGCACATTGCCCGCTTGTATTTTTGTTCTCTGCTACCTCATTCCTGCTATATATAATAGCATTGATGGTGTTTTGGGTTATAAAAGGACATTCTAATCCAATAAGTAAAAACGATTAATTAAAAAGTATCTTAAATATGAAAAATGTAGTACTTATTACGTTGGCTTTAACAAGCATGCTATTATTTAGTTCTTGCACTCAAAGTTCTCCCTCAATTTGTGTTCCTGAACAAAGTTCATTGGAGGAAGGCGATTTGAAGGGGCCTATTAAACGAGTTAAGATTAATGATAATCAGGGGAGCATAAAAATATTGGAATATAATACTGAGGGTATGATTACCTTAGAGAAGTATATTAGCGATTCCTATACTAGAAATTGTATTTTTGAATATGATAACCTAAATAGAATCATAAAAGAAACAACGGATTATTTTTTCATAGAAACAGGAAAGATAAGGAATAATTTTGTTATTACGTCTTATTCCTCTAATGAGAAAATCTCTAAGGAATACGATGATGATAAATTAATAAGCGAAGAAAGCACTAAATACGAGTATGATTCAAGAGGACGAAAGCTAAGTGAAACAATTGGTGTAAAAAAGTACAGTGAAAATTCTAGCCGTTTGGATACTAGTTTTATAAAAGAACAACGTTATTTTCGATATGAAGGAGAAAATCTTAAGTATGAGGTTGTATACGAGCCTAGTAGGGATAGCACTGTTATTGAATATGATTCAAATGGGCATCGTGTTAGGACAGAACAGAACAACGGATATAAAAGTATTGTTATTTGGAGTGGCGATATAAAAATAAAGGAAATTCTTTATGAGTACGGATACATTTGGAGAACATGCGAATATGACGATGCCGGGCATTTAATTAAAGATAGTAGATATGGCTCAACAGATTGCGATATAAAAAATCATGTAACGTCGGTATTTAAATGTACTTATTACTTAGATAATGAATATCTTTATCAAGAATATAGAGAATATGGTCGCTATGATTATGTAGCCCATGCTACATTAGATTGTCATTTGCAATTAACTGATGAATATCGATGCAAGATAGAAAAGGACGAATATGGAAATATAGTAAACGAAGATGAATATAGAGGTAGCCGCAGACGTAATATTAAGTCAGTACAGTATGAGTACTATTAATGTATAAGTATTATTTTATCTACGCATTGATTAGTAGTAATAGTTATGGCTTATTTTGATAAATATGGAGTTGAGTTTTCGGACGACCGGAAAACATTGATAAAATGCCCTAAAAACTTTTATGGGGATTATATCATTCCTGATTATGTCATCAAAATTGGACGCTTGGCATTCTGGAGCTGCTCTGGTCTAATGAATGTTACTATTCCCGATAGTGTCGTAAGCATCGGAGAAGAAGCTTTCGCTGGGTGCTCAGGCTTGAAAACTTTTACTATACCTAATAGTGTCGTAAGCATCGGAATGGGCGTCTTTAGGTGGTGCTCAGGACTGACGAATCCTATATTTAATGAATGTGTATTTGTATATCTGCCAACTTCCTACAAGGGAGCATACACTATTCCAAATGGTATAAGATCGATTGCTGCAGATGCTTTCTATAATTGTAAAGGTCTAACGAACATCGAAATTCCAAATAGTATCACGAGCATAGAAGAGGGTACATTTTATAATTGCACAGCTTTGTCTAGTGTAACGATTCCTAATGGTGTTGAAAATATCGGGAAGTGGGCTTTTTGGAATTGTCACAGTTTGGTATCCGTAAGGATTCCTAATAGTGTCACAAGCATTGGAAATCAGGCTTTCATGGGTTGCAAAAAATTAACCTCCGTTGTTATTCCTAATAGTGTCACAAGCATTGGGAATCAGGCTTTTAAGGGTGTTGGCAATATAATGTATTCAGGAGCAGCAACTGGGGCACCATGGGATGCAAAAAGTTTGAATGGCAATTGGGAAAAGGCAAAGGAAGAAGAACGCAGGAGGAAAATTGAGCAAAGAAAGAAGATACAAGAGCAAACAGCAAAAGAAAATAGGCGAATATTCATTATCATCATCATTGCAATACTTGGTTTGGTAATGTTAATCAATGCTAAATGCGCAAAAACAAGAAGCAATCATCACTATGATCTTTTTGACCCAAGCATGGAATATAGGCATACATAAAATAATATAAGAAACGCGCACACGCATCTACTGGCAACCGGAAGGAATGAGTGTGTTTTGAAATGAAAATCTCAAAATTATTCAAGTTATGTATAAGATAGGATTACTAGTTAATATTGGATCTTCAAAGACCACGGATATCAATATAGTTTTTTGTTATGAACAAAACCATTTTGTTATAAAGTATTTTCACGATCAAAGAATTGCTGATATTTTAAGCAATCCCAATACATTTATTTCTAACTTGCCCATTTTATATAATGACACTAAAGAGCAAGAAATATCAGACTACATCTTGTTATCCGAAATTCAATATATAGAGGATAAACCAGCCTTAACAAACAAGGGATTGGAATTATTGGCCGCTGATACGCATGTAACATATTTTGATAAGAACCAAGGCAAACTTTTTTATAATGGACTAGAAATATGCAATGAAAATCCTGAGTATTATTTCAAAACGAAAAGAACGGATTTAGCGGGTTCTGGTCCTTCAATTGTAATACCCGAAAGACTCAATAATAATCTTAACCAGGATTTTAGTGGTATTGTTAGCAATATAATACTAAGGATGTATTGCTTAAGGAAGGTTATTAGTAATTTAACTATAAAAAATAATATCAATTTGTTTTTCAATATTAAAGACATTAAAAGAAAGAGATTAAAAGAGAATCATTGGCTGACTTTAATTAGAAAATACAAATCATACTTAGATACAGTAGATTTTCCTAAAATTTTACAATCATACAAGGTGTCATATCACTATTCATACATTCAAAAAAAAGAAGAATATAAGGTTTATCGAGAGGCAGAAACAGATAATAAGGAAGCATATAATGATATCTTTTTAAAGGAACTATTAGGGTTGGGCGGACAACTTATTTTAGAATGCGATAGTTTACAAGATATTGATATAAAGATGGGAGAATATCAGGGAGAAGATTTAGTGAAGGAAAAAGAGAAAGTACAGAATGAATACTCAAAAGAGGTACACCTAGCATGTTTATTAGCACATGATTTATATCAACGGAAACTAAATCAAACAGGAATTAAAGAATTAGAGATACAAAGAAATAGTTTGAAAGATATATTATTTCATTATTTCAAATTGGATTGTTTTGACCAAAGAGATTTCTACTCATTTGGTAACAAATATGAAATATATGGTAATGAAGGTGTCTTCGAGTCAAAACTTAATGAAGTAAATAAAAAGTATTCAAGTACAACATTACTTAGTAAGTAACAATTAAAAAATGCACTATGTCTAAAACAACAATTACAAAAGTAGGTCAATTTCTAACGTGGGTTCGTAATTCGCACACGTCTACTTCATCTGGATTAAAATGGGATCATAGTAAGGTTTTCTACCGTGGTCAAGGAAATGTTGGTTGGGATATTCTCCCATCGCTATTTAGAGAGAATATAATGCTTGAACATGAATTATTAAAGAATGCGCGAAATATACTATGGAATGAATTGGCAAATACTAATTCATACCTAGAAAAATTAATTTTATTGCAGCACTATGGATTAAGTACACGCTTAATAGATGTAACTACAAATCCGCTGATAGCACTTTATTTTGCATGCAAAGAAGAAAAAGATGATAAAGGTGAAGAAACTGATGGCGTAGTTTGGTGTGGATACCCCATTAATGAAGAGAATAATGAAAGCATAGAACGCATATGTAGTATTCCATTTGAACAACAACTTGAACGTATTGTAAGTGGAATACCAGGGTGGAATTTTGATAATCAAAAGGATAAATCCATTTTAACATGTGCATACTACGTAAATCCGCCAATGAACAATCCTCGAATAAATGCACAAAATGGAGCATTTCTTCTTCCTCCATTACTTGAAGAAGATAAACATTCGGGAGAATATTTCTTAAATGCAAAGAATGTTAACGATTTATTTGCAAAAAGCGTAACAATTCCCGCCAGCTCTAAAATCGCCATACAAAATGAATTGATGGAATATGGCATTCACGAAGGTACATTATTTCCAGATATTGAGCACAAAATTAAATATATTAAAACGATGGTCAATAATAGTATTCTGAAGCTTGCTGATAATAGGTGAATGGTATAATGATTAGTCAGACAGAAAAAAGTATCTATTGCAAACAACGAAAAAAATGGATAGACATCAATTAATAATCAATAAAACAGATATTAAAAGTTTTGATGCTTTTAATAATGAAGGATACAGCGCACGTGCAGTTTTATTATACCCTCCTCTATCGAAGTTCAAGATAAATATTGTTGATCATAGTAAGACTAAATACTCTAAGGAGATTGATTTAAAAGAAAACGATGCATTTACGTATTATTTATATCAAAAAACAGATAATGATGCTTCATCAGTATATGCTGAGATAGTCGTAAATAATGAACTCTGTAATGAATTATGTTTAACAGAACAAGAACAATTAGCAGCGATTGCTCATGAGGTTGGACATATTATAGTTTACTTAAGAATAGGTAAAGATTCTCTAAGTGTATTAATGGAAGAGCTTGAAAGTGATTTATACGCCTGTAAAATGGGGCTCCAAAAACCATTGTATTCTTTGTTACAAAAGATGTATGACTCTCATTTATATTCGGAAGGACAAGAAACATTATTTCATAAACGATTATCATATATAAAACCAACAGATACAATGTAAAACAACTAATCTATCCTCTCGTATCTGTCCCGTATGTCTCTCGTAAACCGCTGGTTTTCTCGGATAAAGACATCGACACCATCTTTAATGGTGAACTGGATGCCTATAGGAATATAGATTAAACGCATATAAGTATGAAACGAAAAAGCATCATAATACTTTCTATCGTAACCGCATTATTGCTCGCGATTGTTCTTGCATGCAATTTGCTCGTAGTTCGTGTAAGCAAGGGAAAATGCTATGATGATATAGATGCTATTCCTCACAATACGTTTGGTTTGCTTCTCGGAACAGGGCGAAGCAGTAAACCGAGCCCATACTACGAGGCTCGTGTGCAAGCTGCCGTGGATTTGTACAATGCGGGCAAAATCGATTATGTTATTGTTTCCGGTGAGAACTTGTACGATGATTATAACGAAGTGGATTCTATGTTAGCCGATTTGAAAAAAGCAGATATTCCGGTTGAAGCGATTGATTATCATGGGACAAGTACTTTTGCTTCTCTCAATACGCATGGTAATGTGTTAGGATATAGTTACCCATCTTTGACGATTATTTCTCAACATTTTCACAACCAACGTGCGGTTTTTTACGGAGCAATACTATTCGATGAAACTCCTATCGCGTATAATGCAAAAGATACGGATATCTGGTATTGGAAAGTATGGCAGTTCTGTCGAGAAACGCTTGCGCGAACTAAAGCAGTAATTCTATTGCCATATACGGTCATAAATAATTCCAAACACTCCCATAGGCATAGATAAAACTAAGATGCCTATTGGAATATTGATTAACAAATTTAAACATTTATAACTATGAAAAAACTATTATTTATCTTACCCTTCTTTGCGCTGGTGGCAATCTGTTCTTGCAATAAGCAGAAGCCGGAGACGCATGAAAATGCTATATTATGTGATACTCTGCATGTTGATACTGCTGATAGCGCTTATGAGGTTGGTCCTTACGAGGCTTATATGGATAGTCTGTTTGCCACCTCTGATGAGTATCAGTATCCGTGGGAAGGTTTTGACGACTTCAAAGATATTCGTCAAAAGAAATTCGTAAACTATATCTATTATGCGGATTCATATGAGGTCTATTTTGGCTTGCTGAATGAATATTACCCTGTTAAATTTTCTAATAATCCTACCGAATATGACAGATATTTGGCATCGCTTAAACAAATTGACCAACTGCTCGATTTTCCGGGAGATGAAGCTGGAACTTATGGGATGTATCTGTATGATGATTATGGACAGCAACATGATGAATGGTGTATTCAAAAATTTACAGACCTTTCGCGTATTTCAAACTTTTATTCCGTAGAAGTGGATTCCGCTTGGAATACCTATTGTCGAGCCATGTTAACGGTCGTGGACTCTGTTCTTTTAGAGCGCCCCGCATGCCTTGGTACTATCAGTTATATGGAGAAATATGGTTTTATTGACAATCACAAAGAAGCGCAGAAAAACGCTTTATTGGATGAACTATATGGCAAGGAACGCATGGAGTATCATGCCACTATTTCTGACGAGATGATATCTAAAGCATTTCAAGAGGTGAGATCCCATTTGCGGGAACATGAATATAAGGAATATCAAGAAGATCTTTGGGATTGCTTTGTACCCCTCGCAACTCGAACAAGTACTATTAACGAAGATGAAAGGACTTGGAATGCCTTTATAGAAGCACGTAATAAGAAAGCGAAAACATTAAGAGGGAAGCAACGAAAAGCATATAACAATGCGACAAACAATCTGAAGCGTAATAAGTTATGGTTGTTGAAGAACGAGTACCATTATTATGCTATATGTGAAGCTTCTTTCAATGATATGTTATTGTCACAAGAGTGCTCAGACGAAGAACTACAAGCTTACAACTTTCAGAAAGCATATAAAGCGGTTTATGGAGACTATGATATGTTTTATTGATCCCGAACCGGCTAATATAAATTAACAAATTTAAACTTTTACAACTATGAAAAAAATCATTCTTTTCCTGCTGGCTATTCTTTGCCTTGCAGGCTGTGCTAAGCGCTCAAATCAATCCTCCACAGACGAAAATGTGGAAGTAACCAAAATCTACAACCTTGTTATTTTGGATTGTAGCGGCTCTATGCATTACTTAAGAGAAATCGCTATTAATGGTTACAACGAGACGCTGGATGTCATTCGTGCTGCCCAACAACAATACGATTTGGAGCAGCAAAATCTTATTACACTGGCTCTTTTTAATACTGAAGTAACTAATGTTTTTGATTGTGACACAATCCAAAATGTGCCAAATCTATTGTGGGATAACTATGTGCCATATGGAGGCACGGCTATGTGGGATGCAATAGGTATTTCTTTAACTAATCTTAAAACGAAACTGGACAGCCTTGAGAACGCAACTGCTGTAGTTACAATCATTAGCGATGGCGAGGAAAATTCATCCTATAGGTACAACTGTCAACAAGTGGCTTCGCTTATTGACGAATTGAGGAAACAAGGTGTGATGTTTGTTTTTATGGGAACTAACCAAAATGTACAGCAAACAGCAGCTTCGTTGCATATTGACGAATATAAGTCTTTTCCATATACCATAGAAGGTATGAAAGATGCCTGGAAACGAGGCATGAAAGCGTCAGCCGGTTACTACGACCGAATGTCGCAGTACAACAAAGATACGCGCGGAATGACCAAAGAGGAACGCAACAATTACTATCGCGACCGCAATCAAGAGGACGGCTGGTTCAAATAGCCATAAATCAGCAGACCTTGCGCTGACGTTGCGCTGAGGTTAGGGAGAAAGAAAAATGATAGAAAAGAGGGGACCCCTTCGAAAGTACAGTCGCGTCCTACGGTGCATATGCAAGGGAAAAGGGATTTTTTGATGCGAGCATGAGTGCTCTATATAATCATCAAAAAAACGTAGTGAGAGCACTACTTTTTTGCAAAAAAATCCCTTTCTCCTTGCATATGTGCAATTTTTGTTGTACCTTTGCGGCATGAAACGAAAACTCCTCTTTGTGCTCTCAGCGATAGTGCTCCTGCCGGCGTTGGCGGGGGCGCAGGAGCGTGTGGCAGAGACGCAGTCGCGTACGAAAGGGGCGCAGTGGCGCGTGGGGATCTCCGGGGGTGCGGATTACAACCGGTACACGGCAAACACCCATTACCAGACGGATTACCATTACGGCGGCGTGTGGGGATGGTCCGCGTCGGTGTTTGCGCAGTATGACTTCCTGCCGTGGTTAGGGCTGAGAGCGGAGTTCGAGGCGCTGGAGAAGAGCAACCGTTTCTATCGTACGGGCGTGTATGCGGGTACCAATTATATTACGCATAACACGTATCTGCACCTTCCCGTGATGGCGCAGTTTCGTTTCGGCGGCGTGCTGAATGCGAAAGGTCTGGCGCTTCGCGGCATCGCGAACATAGGTGTTTATGCGGGCTATTGGGCTGCTTCGCATCAAAAAGGCACCGTCTCCAATCCTATGTCTGGTAAGGCGGAGAAGGTCAATCAGTCCTATGTCTTTAACCGCGAGCGGGACCAACGCGCCGACTGCGGTCTGGCGGGCGGATTGGGCTTGGAGATACAGCCCTCGCGCCATTGGGCGGTGCATGTTGAGGCGCGGTGCTACTACAGCCTCCTCTCCGCCGTCAAGCAGTATATGTCCGTCCGCGATTACCGTTATAACACCACGCTCGGCATACAAGCCGGAGTGGCTTACCTCTTTTGATGATGAGACCTGTTCGATATTATATTACCGTCAGTGCGCTGATTGTGACGCTCTTCGGATGCCGTCCAACGGGCGATGACCTGATCTCGTACGGTCAGAATGACAACCAGGCATACGGGGAGGTGCATAAGTCCCATGCGGCGACCTTCAAAGCGCTGTGGATGGCTATGAACGAGAACTACTGCATCTGGGATTACGAGTCGGCGCACGGGGTGGACTGGGATGAGGTCTATGCAGACTACCTGCCGCTGTTCGAAGCGCTGGACGACAGCACGCGCCGCAAGCCGGTGACGGTGAACGAACTGAAAGCCCTTTATGCACATTTCCTCGACTCGCTCCATGACGGCCATCTGGGCATACAGATTTCCTCTTCCGTCTCGCCGGAGACGCTTTCTTTCCAACCCGGCGTGGCACGGGTCAAGAGGGAGCGAGGCGGGGAATATGCCGTGACGGGAAAATACCTCACTAACCCGAGCCGTTATACCGCCACGGATACGGAGTTTCATATCGAGCAGCTGGACAGCGCGAACGGTCCGGCGGTGGCGATGCAGTATGTGATGGAGCAATGCGATACGATTATTCTTCGCTCCGAGGCTTTCCTTGCCGAACTGGAGCCCCTGCGTAATACGGATGCTGTGGAGGCGACCTACCAACTGGTGGCTGAGATGAAGAGACAGACGGAGTCTATCCGCTTCATGCCTGCGCCCAACGCGTCATGCGTACCGTTGTACAACTCGTTATGCACCCAATACCGTAATACAGGGCAACTCATCGGCATGACGCTCAAGCCTGTGAGCACAAGTGTCTATCAGGATATGATGAGATACCTTTATACCGCGCGTTTCGAGGGAAACATCCTCTATCTCAGGCTCGGTGCTTTCGGGCTAACCAACCATCTGAGCCCCTCTGCGCAACCCGCCAACCCTCCCTCCGATTACGCGGTTTACCGCCATCTGGTGGACTCGGTCTGGCACCGGTGGTTCGACTCCATCAAGCGTTACCACGACGAGGGTACCTTGGGCGGCGTAATCATCGACGTGCGTAATAACAACGGCGGCTATGTCAATGATTATCAGTATGTGTTGGGTGCGCTCCTCCCTTCAGGCGGCGTCTCGCCTTGCAAGATGCGTATGAAAAACGGAGTGGGGCGTTATGATTTTGCGCCGGTCGTGTCCTTCACGCTGCCTACCTATCCGAATGCGCACGCGGTCATTGCGGATGAACCGATAGTCGTGCTGTCCAACGTACGTTCTATCAGCATGGCGGAACAGACCGCCTGGGGCGTGAAGACCCTTCCGAACGGCACACTCATCGGTACGCGTACCTTCGGTGCGCTGAGTGCATTCAACACCGATCCCGCCTATTACAGCCAGACCTATTCGGGCGCCTTTGGGGAAAAGGGAGTGACACCGGTCTATGGCTATGTGCCCAAATACGTGGCGATGTACGATGTGCAAGGAGACGGCGAGCTGCAGATACTCGAAGGCATCGGCATCACGCCGGATATAGAAGTGCCGTTTGACCTGCCCCTTTACTTGTCCACGGGACGGGATAACCAACTGGAAGCGGCTCTGAGGTATATAAAAAAGCGCTAAAAATCGCGAAAAGTGGCATACACTATTGTGTATGTCATTTTTTTTTAGTAACTTTGTGCCCGATTTTGAAAAATAACATAAAATTACAATACAACAATGGCAAAAAAGAATGAAGAGTTCGCCAAACAGGACGAACAATTACAGGAAGTTAACGAAGCGCTGACCGGCGCAGGTAAATGGATTGAGGACAACGCTACCATGATCAGCTGGTGCGTTGCCGGTATCGCAGTGGTAGTAATGGCTGTCATCGCTGTCAACCAGTACATCATCAAACCGAAAGCGCTGGAGGCAAGCAACGAGAACGCCAAGGCCGCTGTCTATTTCCAGGCAGGCGATTTCGACAAAGCCCTCAAGGGCGATGACGCCGAGTGCATCGGCTTCGAGGCTATCGCGGACGAATACCACAACCAGCAGGGAGAGCTCGCTGCGCTGTATGCCGGTATCTGCTATTTCGAGAAAGGAGAGTACGAAGAGGCTGCTAAGTATCTGAGCAAGTTCTCTGCCGATGACTTGAATATCGATCCCGCAGCCAGCCAGCTGCTGGGCGACGCGTATGTGGAGCTGCAGGAGTACGGCAAGGCGGTGAAGGCGTTCGAGGCGGCTGCAGCTTCGGGCAACAGCCTGATTGCGCCGATGAGTCTCAAGAAAGCCGGTATCGTCTATCTGCACGAGGGCGAGAAGAGCCACGCGCTCAAGGCCTTCAAGGCAATCAAGGAGAACTATCCTTCCTCTGCGGAAGCACAGGATATCGACAAATACATCGCCACTGCTGAATAAACCGTTCTTCGTACATTCGTAAATCGTACATGGTATGACAACGGATTTATCCCAATACGATGTAAACCAACTGCCAAGCGCTGACGTTCTCGAACGTCAGCGCTACGCAATCGTGGTGGCGGACTGGAACAGCGAGATTACCTACGCTATGGCGCAGGGAGCCATAGATACTTTCTCCAAACACGGTGTGGATGAGGAGAATATCGACGTCATCCATGTGCCGGGTACGGTGGAACTGACCTATGGGGCCGCGCGCGTGATGAAAGAGGAACGCGTGGATGCTGTGGTCGTTATCGGATGCGTCATTCAGGGGGAGACACCCCATTTTGACTATGTGTGCCAATCGGTGACACAAGGTGTGGCTATGCTCAATGCGCAAGGAAAGGTGCCCGTGATTTTCTCCGTCCTGACCGTTCTGGACAAACAGCAGGCGCTTGACCGCTGCGGTGGCAAGTTAGGAAACAAAGGCGTGGAGGGCGCTTATACCGCCATCCGCATGGCGAATCTCTGAAAGGTGAAGGCTAAAGTCTATAAGTTCGGCGGAGCTTCCGTCAAGGACGCGGACGGCGTGCGGAATGTGGAACGTATCATCCGCATGGCCGTCAATGACCAAATGTCAAATGGCCTGATGGTCGTCGTGTCGGCGATGGGTAAGACCACCAACGCCCTGGAGCGTGTGGTGGAGTTGCTCGATGCCGGCAAGGAGGAAGCGGCGCTGAACCAATGGGTGGATATCATTGATTTCCATGTGGCGGTCATGAAAGAGCTGGGGCTGCAGCCCGGTTCGGATATCCGTCTGCAAGGCGAGATACCCTATGACCCCACGCTCCCGTTTGACGAGAATTACGACCAGATCGTCTCCATGGGGGAACTCCTCTCTACCCAGATTGTCGCGGTCTATCTGCTCAAACAGGGACTCTCCGTCGAATGGTGGAATATGCCTAAACTGCTTCGTACGGACGATACCTGGCGCGAAGCGAAGGTGGATGACGAAGCCAGCCGTGCTGTCATCCGCGCCGGTTGGGACAGACCCCGGCGGCCGCAGATAGTAGTGGCGCAGGGATTCATCGGAGGTACGGCGGACGGCAAGCGTACCACTCTGGGACGAGAGGGATCGGACTATACCGCCGCGCTCCTGGGGAACTACCTCGATGCCGAATCCGTCACGATATGGAAAGACGTACCAGGCATCCTCAATGCCGACCCGCGGATTGAACCCGACACCGTGCTTATCCCTTCCCTCCGCTACCAGGACGCCGTGGAACTGGCGTATTCCGGCGCGCAGATCATCCACCCCAAGACAATACGCCCGCTGGAGAACAAGCATATACCGCTCTGCGTCAAGCCTTTCAGTGACCCCCGGGCAGAGGGCTCGCGTATCGCAGCGGACGGAGTAGGACCGGTAGATGTACCGGTATATATCTGGAGAAAGAATCAGATACTGATTACCATGAGGGCGAAAGATTTCGCCTTTGCGCTGGAGGAGAGCCTCAGTGAGATCTTCGAGATTATCCATCGCCATCGTTTGAAAGTGTCGCTTATACAGTCATCGGCGGTGACTATCTCCGTCTGTGTGGATGACACCCGGAAGGTAAGCGAGGCGATAGAGGAACTCAGACAGCATTTCAATGTTACTTATAACGACCACCTGTCGCTGCTGACCATCCGCGGCACGACGCCCGCGATACTCGAGCACGCCAAAGCCGGCAGGACAATCATGCTCAGCCAGACCACCCGCCGCACAGCGCGGTTCGTAGTGAAGGAAAACTGAAAAACCATATGGAAAACACAATCAAACAGTACCTTTCCGCTGATTACTTGCGGGAGTTGATGCAGACTTTTGCACGTGCGTTAGGCACTGCCAAGTTCTGGCGCGAGTTGCTGATGATGACTGCCGGAATGAGTCTCGGCGCTGCCGCAGTATATTATTTCCTGCTGCCGAGCCATCTGATTGTAGGCTCCATCTCCGGTCTCTCTATCGTGCTCAACACCCTCATGGGCGGCACGGCGGACACCTTCTCTTACTGGGTGATGGGTATCAACGCTTTTCTGCTGCTGCTGGCGTTCGTCCTCATCGGCAACGAGTTCGGCGCCAAGACCGTCTATACGGCGATGATACTCGGTCCGTTGACCCAGGTCTGGGACCGCGTCTATCCTTATACCAACCTGACCCACAAGGTCATTGACGCGCCGGAGGTGCTCTCGCAGCTGCAAGCCGGACAGACCGTACTCGACGCACACGGCAATCCGTATATCCTCAGCCGCTCGGGCGAGGTGATGGAGCAGGTGCGTGACAGCGTCATGAGCGGAGGATTGGGGATGGGCGACTTATGGTTCGACCTCATCTGTTTTGTCCTCCTGCTCAGCATTTGCCAGGCGGTGATGTTCCGCATCAACGCTTCTACCGGAGGACTGGATATCGTAGGCAAGATAGTCAATAAATACCTGCATTTCGATATAGGCACCTCTGTCGCTATCGGCGGCGTTATCATCTGCTGTACCGCCTTTCTTATCAATGACTTCCGGGTGGTAGTCATCGGTATCATCGGTACGTGGATCAACGGCTTGGCGATAGACTATTTCACCGCTTCGCTGAATAAACGCAAACGCGTTTGCATAGTCTCCAGCGAGCCGGAACGTATCCGTACCTATATAGTGGATACGCTCGTGCGCGGGTGTTCCTTATATGATGTGGAGGGCGGTTACAGCCGCGAGAAGCATGTGGAGATACAAACCATACTCTCCAAGGACGAGTTCTCTTCTCTCATGGCGTTTATCCGCAACAGCAAGATACAGGCGTTCATCACCGCCGGTAACTGCTCGGAGGTCTATGGACTCTGGTTCCGCCATAAGAAACACAATGGTAAAGTAATCGTAGTGAACGAATAAATTAAAAATCATAAATCTTAAAATAATAATAAATAATATGAAACCGACATTGTTTATTCTGGCTGCGGGAATGGGCAGCCGTTACGGAGGATTGAAACAGTTGGACGGACTGGGTCCGAACGGGGAGACAATCATGGACTACAGCGTGTTTGACGCGCTGCGTGCCGGATTTGGCAAGATTGTGTTTGTGATCCGTAAAGATTTTGAGGCGGACTTCCGCGAGAAAGTGCTGTCCAAGTATGCAGACAAAGTGCAGTGCGAGGTCTGCTTCCAGGCTATCGACAAAGTGCCGGCAGGCTGTACCTACAACGCCGAGCGTGCCAAACCATGGGGTACCAATCACGCTGTGCTCATGGGCAAGGACCTGATTCACGAACCGTTCGCAGTCATCAACGCCGATGATTTCTATGGCAAGGAGTCGTTCCAGGTGCTGGCGGACTATCTTCGTTCCGTAGAGGGTACCGAGGGCAAGTACTGCATGGTTGGTTACCGCGTATGCAACACCCTGAGTGAGAACGGTGCTGTGAGCCGCGGCGTTTGTGCCACCGACGAGAACGGCTGCCTCACGGACGTGGTGGAGCGCACCAAGATTGAGAATAAGAACGGCGTGATTGTCTTCACCGAGGACGGAGTGGACACACCGCTTGAGCCCCATACACCGGTGTCGATGAATATGTGGGGCTTCACCCCGGAGTATTTCCAATACTCGGAGGAGGGCTTCCGTCAGTTCCTTGCCGAGAAAGGACAGGAACTCAAATCTGAGTTCTATATCCCGACGCTCGTCAACCAGCTTATCGGAGCCGGCAAGGCTTCCTGCAAAGTGCTGGACACCCCGTCCAAGTGGTTCGGAGTGACCTACGCGGAGGATAGACCGCAGGTAGTGATGAAGATTAACCAGTTGATCGCAGCAGGCGAGTATCCTGCCAAGTTATTCTGATATGGCTCGTATTATTGTCACCGGCGGAACAGGTTATATAGGTTCCCATACTACGGTAGAGTTGATGCAGCAGGGCTACGATGTGACCATCGTAGATAACCTCAGTAACTCGTCTGTGGACGTATTGGACGGCATTGCCGCTATCGTAGGCAAGCGCCCGGAGTTCGCCAACATCGACTGCGGTAACTTCGTTGATTTGGATAACGTCTTCAAACAGTATCCAGACACCGTGGGAGTGATTCATTTCGCGGCCAGCAAGGCGGTCGGCGAATCGGTGGAGAAACCGTTGCTGTACTATCGTAATAACTTAGGCAGCCTCTGTACGCTCCTGGAGGTGATGAAACTCCACCGGGTGCCGAATCTGGTCTTCTCCTCTTCCTGTACGGTCTATGGACAGCCGGATAAGGCGCACCTGCCCGTAGATGAGACCGCTCCGATCCAGAAAGCCCTCTCGCCGTATGGCAACACCAAGCAGATCAACGAGGAGATTATCTGTGACGAGGCGCACGCGGACAGCGGGCTACATGCTACGATACTCCGTTATTTCAACCCGATAGGTGCGCACCCGTCGGCAAAGATAGGTGAGCTGCCTAATGGTGTGCCGCAGAACCTGCTGCCTTATATCACCCAAACGGCCGCCGGCTTGCGTCCGGAACTGAAGGTCTTCGGCAACGACTACAACACTCCGGACGGCTCCTGCATCCGCGACTATATCTATGTAGTTGATCTTGCAAAGGCGCACGTGAAGGCGATTGACCGTATGCTCCATGCTGCCGACCGCGAGCAGGTAGAGGTCTTCAACCTCGGTACCGGTACCGGTCTGAGTGTCCTGACGCTTATCAACGAGTTTGAGGCGGCTACGGGCGTGAAGATCCCTTATACCATCGTAGGCCGCCGCGAAGGGGATATTGAGCAGGTTTGGGCGGCTCCCAAGAAAGCCAACGAAGTGCTTGGATGGAAAGCAGAGACGCCTATTCGGGATGTACTCGCCTCTGCATGGAACTGGGAGAAGCATATCCGTAATATAAAATAACCCGATGCTTTATCCCTTCAAATTCCGGGCGCAACTACTCCATAAACTATGGGGAGGTCAGACTATAGCCAAGTGGTACGAAGTGCCTGCCGACTACGAGAACGTAGGCGAAGCTTGGGTGATGTCTGATGTAGCCAAATTTCCTACGGAGGTGGTTAACGGCTCCCATGCCGGAGACGACCTTCAGGATTTGCTGGAGGTGTATATGGACGAACTGGTAGGGGGAGCGGTATATGAGGCTTTCGGAAACCATTTCCCCCTCCTGCTCAAGTTCATTGATGCCGTGGATGACCTCTCTATTCAGGTTCACCCGGACGACGACTATGCCATAGAGCACGAGCAGTCGTTAGGCAAAACGGAGATGTGGTATGTACTGCCGTCTGGTGAGGATGCAGCTATCTATCTGGGATGGACGCAGCCCATGGATGAGGCTTTTGTCCGCCAATCGGTTCGGGAAGGCACGCTTGCGCAGTACATGCGTGAGTATAAGGTGCGTGCGGGCGATGTGGCGTTTATTCCTGCCGGAACGATTCACTCCATGCGCCGCAATACGATTGTAGCGGAGATACAGGAAAACTCAGATCTCACCTATCGCTTATATGACTACAATCGCGTTGGCAATGACGGCAAGACACGTCCGCTGCAGTTGGAGAAGGCTCTGGAGGTAGTCGATTATGCAATGGAGAAAACAGCAGTGACGCATCCCGATCCGGTGCAGAACGGAGTAGTGAACCTACAGCGTACCCCGTTTTTCACTACCAACCTGCTCACCTTCACCCGGCCCGTACAGCGCGACTATGCGCCGCTGGATTCGTTCGTGGCGTATATGTGCGTCGAAGGTGCGTGCCGCGTAACGGCGTTGGATGCCGAGGAAGATCGGACGGTAGCCTTCCGTGCGGGGGAGGCTGTGCTGGTGCCCGCCTCGCTGAACGACATACGCATCGACCCCGAAGGGGAATGCCGGCTGCTGGAGATTTACGTAGAGTTATGATACAGGCGCCTACTATAAGAAAAGCATCCGCGAGGATGCTTTTCTTATTTGTGTATGGATGCTTTCTTTATGCGCGTGTATGGATGCTTGGTAATTTTCTATTGGAAGAAAGAGAAATGGACGCTGCCGTATGTACGCGTCTCTATATGTCGCGGGTGGGTGGCAAAATCGGTATCTTTGCCGTGCTCGATAACCAGCCATCCGTCTTCTTTGAGAACCTCCTTGGAGAGAATGAAATCGGGTAGGGCAGGCAACTGCTCCAGCGCATAAGGGGGGTCGGCGAAGATGAGGTCGTATTTCGTACGGCAGGCAGTTAGGAACTTGAACACGTCGCCCCGGATGAGACTGAGGTTCCGGATGCCTAACTGCTTGCAGCACGAGATAATCCAGTTCTGCTGTACGTGTGCCAGCTCCACGGAAGTCACCTCGCGTGCGCCGCGGCTGACACACTCGATACCTATACCACCCGTTCCGGCAAAGAGATCCAGCATATCTATCCCCTCCAGATCCATGCGGTTGTTGAGGAGGTTAAAAAGGCTCTCTTTCGCAAAATCCGTTGTAGGTCTGGCGGTGATATTTTTAGGGGGCGACAACCGCCGCCCCCCGTATATGCCACTGATGATTCTCATTACTCCCAGTTACCTGCGTTGTTGTTCGGTGCATAGATGTCACCTACCTTCAGGCCGGCATAGTGCTCCAGCTTCTCCTCGCGGTCGATGAGGTTCACCAGCTCCTGCTCGTTCAGGTCGCCCAGATAGGTGCCGAAAGGTGCGCGTGCCTCAAAGATAGGTACACGGATACCCTGGCTCGTTTTGTAATCGTTGTTAACCTCTATCTCGAAACGCTGACCATCGCTGAAGGGGATGAGTACGATCCCGTCGATAGTGCTCTCGTCGTAACGGCCTTTGTACAGGGACTGAATCATGTTCTGCTCGATGGTGTCACGGCGGAAACCGCTCAGACCGTTCTTCTTCACGTCTGCATCGTTCTCCCAGATATATGCGTAGAGCGCGTCGTTGTTCTCAAATGTCAGTTTCTTGTTCTTGAGCGCTTTCTTCTTGGCTGCATCCAGAATCTTCACTGCTTTGGGCTCGGTCAGACCTGCCTCTAACTGCTTGTCGGTCAGACTACCTTCCTTCAGCACCTCTTTCTTCGGAGCGGTCTTCAGGAAGAGAAGCAAACTGTCCAGATTAGCGGTGAAAACACCCTTCTGGTGGTTGAACTCTACCTCTGCCGTACGCAGATCCACGAGGTTCTTGATGACTGCGACTTCGCGCTGTGCGCGGGTCTCTTCAAACTTGATAGGAGTGGTAACACTCTGAACGCAGAAAACAGTCATTACTACTGCTGCTACTGCGAGCGTACATACTACAATTGCTCTTGTTGCTTTCATTATTAGATTAATTTTAATTGTCTTATTTCTGAAAAACGCTGCAAAGTTACAAAAATATTTTGATATGTGCAAAAAAAATCGTAACTTTGTGCCGTTTTTTGAATTGAAACGTATGGAAGACAGTAACAAAGCCCTATTTTCTATTCTCAACGAGCGTCTGGAACTGCTCCGTCAGCTGGACAAAGAGGGAGACAGCGACCGCCGCCGGCATATAGCGCAGGAGACGCAGACGCTGCATGCGCCTATGGCGCACCGTCTGGGCTTGTACCAGATTAAGACAGAGATGGAAGATCTGGCGCTTAAGTTTCTGGACTATGACACATACAAGTACATTGCGCACGCGCTGAATGCCAAGAAAGCAGAGCGGGAGGCGTATATAGCGTCTTTCATCGCCCCGTTGGAGCAGAAACTGAAAGCGGAAGGCTTTGTCTTCACCATCAAAGGCCGTCCTAAATCCATCCACTCCATCTATCATAAGATGCAGGCGCAGCATTGCGATGTGGATAAGATCTATGACCTCTTTGCTATCCGTATTATCCTGGATTCGCCGCCGGAGAAGGAGAAATCGGACTGTTGGCAGGTATATTCGCTCATTACGGATATTTTCCCGCCTAACCCCAAGCGGCTTAGAGACTGGTTGTCTGTTCCCAAGGAGAACGGCTATGAGAGTCTGCATACTACCGTCCTGGGGCCGGAGAACCGCTGGGTAGAGGTGCAGATCCGTACCAAGCGGATGGACGAGGTTGCGGAAAAAGGTGTGGCGGCGCACTGGTCGTACAAAGGGGTGAAGGGCTCTATCGTCCAGAAATCCGGTGATGTGTTTGTCTTTACGCCTACCGGAGACCTGCGCCGTCTGCCGGAGGGCGCTACCGTGCTGGATTTCGCCTATTCGATCCATAGCGAGGTGGGCGCACACTGTGTGGGGGGGACAATCCGGAACCAGAACGTCTCTATCCGCCAGAAGCTGGAGAACGGCGACCAGGTGGCAATCCTGACCTCCCCGAACCAGAAGCCTAATGCCGACTGGTTGAATTTCGTGGCGTCCTCCAAGGCGAAGAATAAAATCCGTCAGGCGCTCAAAGAGGTAGAGTATAAACAAGCGGCGGAGGGCAAAGAACTGATTGAGAGGCGCTTCAAGAACTGGAAGATTGACTACACCGAGGCGGACATTACCCGCATGGCGATTAAGTTAGGCTACAAAGCCGTGTCGGATATGTACCAGTCGTTGGCGGTCGGCAAAGAAGATATCACTCGTCTGAAAGACGTGATGCTGACGCCTGACGAACCGCAGGCAATGCCCCGTGAACATACGGAGTACGTGCCCAAGAGTGAGTTACAGGGGCTGGCAATCGAGGTGGATATGAATGTCAAGAACGTGGACTACAACCTCTCCAAATGCTGCAACCCGCAGCCCGGAGATCCTATCTTTGCTTTCGTCTCGGTCCTTAAAGGAATACGTATCCATCGCATTGACTGTCCGAATGCTACCGATATCCGTGACCGCTATCCGTATCGTGTCTTACCTGCCCGCTGGGCCAAGAAATCATAAATCATAATTTGTCCGATTATCCTTCCATAGTATTAGAGCAGGCGGTGAACCAGATGGCGTCGCTGCCGGGCGTAGGGCGAAGAACGGCTCTGCGGTTGGTGCTTACCATGCTGCGCCGGACTGACGAGGAGGTGGAAGCCTTTGCGGGAGCGTTCGTACGTCTCAAGAAAGACGTAGTCTATTGCCGGGAATGCCATAATATATCCGATACGGAACTATGTCCGATATGCAGCTCTCCTCGTCGGGACCACTCTACGGTGTGTGTCGTGGAGAACGTGCAGGACGTGATGTCTATCGAGAATACCGGCCAGTATAACGGCGTCTATCACGTGTTAGGCGGAGTGATTTCGCCGATGGAGGGGGTGGGACCGAAAGACATTGAGACAGACAGCCTCATCGAGCGGATGACAAAGGGGGAAGTGACCGAACTCATCCTCGCACTTCCCACTACGATGGAAGGAGACACCACCAATTTCTACCTCTACCGCCGGGTGCAGAATAACGAGGTCTTGTCGCAGAAACTGCAAAACGGCGAACTCCGTATCTCGCAGATAGCGAGGGGGGTAGCGGTGGGAAACCAAATTGAATATACGGATGAGATCACCCTCGGGCGGTCTATCGTCAACAGAACAGAATTCAAAGGCTAATATGGAAGAACAGATTATCAGAAAACTCAACCTCTATTACTACGGCGTGATGATCCTTTCGCTCATTGCGCTTACGGCAATGTACTATGCTTTCTCGCATGGTTTGTACGAACCGCTGGACCGTTTCTCGCAGTTGGGAATGGCAGTGCAGTATATCGTGATCTTTGATGCTTTGATCACGATTCCCCTGGGACTCTACCTCGTCAAGTGGCGCAAGCCGGAGAAGCCGGAGCAGTACGGCAAGATAGCTGCCTGGCGGATTATGCTGGTGAGCAACGCCATGCCGTTGGGTATCATCGCTTTCTACTGGATGGGCGGTTACCGTTCCATGCTATGGGTTGCTGCCGTTGCTGCCGTTGCCTGGTATTTCACCAAACCGACACTCGGTAAGATGGAGCAGGAGATGAAACCCAAAGACCCCAATGAAGAAACCTATTAACAAAAACCTCTCATATGATCATAGCTTGTGATTTTGACGGAACCATCGTCACCCACGAATATCCGAAGATAGGCAAACCTATTCCGTTTGCCATTCAGACCCTGAAGAAACTGCAGGAAGAGGACCATCACCAGATTATCCTCTGGACTGTCCGTGAAGGTGCCTTGCTCCAAGAGGCGGTTGACTATTGCAAGTCGAAGGGCTTGGAGTTCTATGCCGTCAACTCCAATTATCCTGAGGAAGAACCGGAGCATGGCACGGCGCGCAAACTGGTGGCGGACCTCTGGATTGACGACCGGAACTTAGGCGGACTGCCGGACTGGGGGGTTATCTATAACATGATCCATAGCGGCCATGCGTACGAACCTGCTCCGCAGGGCAACATGGAAGACCTGAACCCGAAGAAGAAACAAGGGTTCCTGGCACGTCTCTTCAATGATTAAACTAAGGAAAATAGAGCCCTCCGATCTGTCGTTTCTCTATCAGTGGGAGAACGATGCTTCGGCGTGGGCGGACGGAGCGAACCATAATCCCCTCTCGCAACACGACCTGCGCGAGTATATCGCTTCTTCCACCGGCGACATCTACAAGGACGGCCAGCTCCGCCTGATCATTTGCCGAAATGACTCCATAAATGACCAAATGGTAAATGGGACAACCCTCGGCTGCGTGGACCTCTTTGATTTTGACCCGCGTAACAGACGTGCGGCGATAGGGATGTATATTGCGCCCGAGCATCGCGGAAAGGGAGTAGGGCAGGAAGTCCTGAAGCAGTTTGAAGACTACGCTTTCGGATTCCTGCGACTGCGAGTGCTGTATGCTGTCATTGCTACCAAAAATACAGCCTGCACAACGCTTTTCCGTCATGCAGGCTATACAGGATCTTCTCCTCTGGAAGCTTGGACCATGGAAGATGATGCCGTTGTATGGCTCAAACACCAATCATAGACCCAATCATCCATCATCCATCAAAAAGGCACTCGGTTGAGTGCCTTTTTGATTACATCATTCCGCCCATCCCGGGATTGGCCATCGGGGCTGCCGGATGCTCCTCCGGGTGATCTACGATGACGCACTCGGTGGTGAGGAACATGCCAGCTACGGAAGCGGCGTTCTCCAGAGCTACACGCGTTACTTTGGCGGGATCCACGACTCCTGCTTCAAACAGGTTCTCGTACTGATCCTTGCGGGCGTTGTAACCGAAGTCAGCCTTTCCTGCGCGTACCTTATCCACTACCACGGCGCCTTCTTTGCCTGCGTTGGCTACGATCTGACGCAGCGGCTCTTCGATAGCACGGCGTACGATCTCAATACCGGTCTGCTCGTCCTCGTTCTCGCCCTTGAGACCTTCAAGGGCAGTCTGTGCACGGATGTACATCACGCCGCCGCCTGGAACGACACCTTCTTCGATTGCGGCACGCGTAGCGGAGAGTGCATCGTCCACGCGGTCTTTCTTCTCTTTCATCTCCACCTCGCTGGCTGCACCTACGTTCAGTTGGGCTACGCCGCCTGCCAGTTTGGCCAGACGCTCCTGCAACTTCTCCTTGTCGTAGGTGGACTTGGTAGCGGTGATCTGGGCTTTGATCTGTGCCACGCGGGCAGCGATAGCCTCTTTGTTGCCTGCGCCGTTGACGATGGTGGTGTTGTCCTTGGTGACGGTGATGGTCTCAGCGGTGCCGAGCATCTCAATGGTTGCCTGCTCCAGCTTGATACCTTTCTCCTCGCTGATGACCGTACCTCCGGTAAGGATAGCGATGTCTTCCAGCATCTCTTTGCGGCGGTCGCCGAAGCCCGGAGCCTTCACGGCGCAAATCTTCAATTGTGCGCGCAGACGGTTCACTACTAATGCGGTCAGCGCCTCGCTGTCCACATCCTCAGCAATAATCAGCAACGGACGTCCGCTCTGTACGGCGGGTTCGAGAACAGGAAGCAACTCTTTGAGGTTCGAGATCTTCTTGTCGTAAATCAGGATATACGGCTTGTCCATCTCTACCTGCATCGTTTCGGCGTTCGTTACGAAGTACGGGCTGATATATCCGCGGTCGAACTGCATACCTTGTACCACGTCAATCGTAGTGTCCATGCCTTTGGCTTCGCCGATGGTGATGACGCCGTCTTTGGATACTTTGCGCATCGCGTCGGCAATCAGTTTGCCGATCTCGGCATCGTTGTTGGCGGAGACGGTAGCTACCTGCTCGATCTTGTCGAAGTCGTTACCTACGACTACGGCGTTCTTCTTGATCTC
>CACYKR010000025.1 GCA_902774995.1 uncultured Bacteroidales bacterium
TCCGGAGGATATAAACATCCGTTCCTATGAATTCAACGGAGAGGTTTCTGATCAGGCACAGTTGCTCACTTGGAGTGAACCTGTGATCGATGATGAGTATAGTATTCGCACGGCTACTATCCGTAACTTTGCGGAGGACGGTACGTACACCGATGGCTATTCGCTGCAAGTAAAACGTCCGCTGGACATCAATAACCAATTGGCTCGTCTCGTAGTCGCCGGCGACACGATGAATACCTTCAATCCGGTAACGACGAGCTACACCATCACCATCCCGTCGTCGCAACGTAACCTCCCTGACCTGCAGCCGATCCCGGGTTCGTCACTCCAACACGTGACTACCGATTATAACGAGACCGACTCCACCATGACCATCACCGTCACGCCGGAGAAAGGCGAGGCGAAGGTCTATACCGTCCGTTTCGTCACCAACCTGAGTGACGACACCACGCTGGCGGATATCGTTGCCGACGGACTGAGTTACGACGCGGAGACCCGTGCCTACGACCTTGAGGCGGAGCAGCTGCCGCTTATCTCGTTCGAGAAGAAGAGCGACCGCCAGCGCGTCTCGCTCGTCAACGGCGTGATTACCGTCACCGCCGAGAACGGCGCTACCGGCACTTATACTATCACCTGCCACCAGCCGGCTCTCACTACTACCGGCGTGCTCTCCACTTTCCTTCAGGGGACGGATGTCATGACCGACCTCGGCGGTACGACCCTGGAGAAGACCGCCGCCAAACCGCAGCAGTATATCTCCTTCGAACGTCAGTTCCCGACCGACTCCGTGGTCTTCACCCAGCGCCCCGAGGGAATGGAGTGGGGTGTCTATGGTACGGCGCAGAATACCTATACCTGGACTTATCCTACCTCCCTCTCGTCCAACACTGCGCTGGCGTCTATCACGCGGGACGGGGAGGATTACGAGGATTTCCTGCCTTCCGAGAAAGAGTACGAACTGCTCTCGGAAAGCACGTTGCTGCTTGCTTTCGTGCCTGCCGAAACGGCCCAGCGCCTGACGACCACAATGACGGAGGAGACCGACGGACTCCTCTATACGACTCTCGTCACCGCCGAGGACGGCACTTCGGCTACCTACCGCGTGAGGGTCCGCCGTCCGCTCTCGCCGTCCGCTACGCTCAACGCTATCCTGCTGGACGGCGTACCGGTGGAGGGCTTTGATCCGGGGACGAAGAGTTATACCGTCACTCTTCCTGTCGCTCCCGGCGCGAAGAGCGCGCAGCCCAAGATGCCGGATATCACCTACGAGGCAGGGCATAAGGGACAGAAAGTGACCGTCGAGACCGGCCGCCTCAACGGCGAAGGGACTGTCTTCACCGTGGAGAGCGAGGACGGTAAGGCAACCGAACTCTACACGCTTGTCGTCAAAGCGGAGAAGAGCCACTGCTCCGACCTCACCGGTATCATCGTCAACGGCGAGTCGCTCGACCATTTCGAGTCGGGACGGCATTACTACTCCGTCTCCCTGCCTTCGGACGAGATAGAGATAGCTTATACCTCCGACGACCGCTTCCAGACCGTGACCACCACCGCCACGCCTATCCCCGGCAGCCACGGCTATAACTACACCGTGCACGTGGCGGCGGAAGACGGTACCTTCTCGGAGTACTACGTGGAGATATACATCGAGGCGCTCTCCAACGATGCCCAATTAGCGAATATCTTCCTTGACAACAAGGATTTCCTGACCTACGGCGCCGAGAGCGGTCTGAACCCGTCCATGCGTCCCTTCGACCCGGGCAATAACGAATATCATATCAATATCCTCCGCGACTCGGTACCTGCCGTCAGCGCGCAGCTCAAGACCTCCGGCCAGTCGATAGAGATGGAGACCTACAAAGACTCGATCTTCCTCCACGTGAAGGCCGAAGACGGTACGGTCAACACCTACCGCCTCTATTTCGAGTACGAGCTGTCCAAGGACACGCGTCTGGCATGGCTGACGGTCAACAGCGACACTATCGTTGCGCCGGACTCGACGTTCTATGTCTATGACAAACTGCTTGTGGGCGACGAGTTGCCGGTGGTGGATGCCGAAGCGGTGAACGGTCAGGCTGACGTCCGTATCGACGCTACCCGCAACCCCATTACCGTCACCGTCACGGCGGAGGATAAATCTTATCAGAAGACTTACACCGTCCTTTGTGACTTCCAACCCTCACGCGTGAATACCTTAGAGATGATTTACGCCAACGGCAAGCCGTGGGAGGGCTTTGAGCCGACAACTTTTGCCTACGACACCACGCTGGCGGCCGGTGAGGCTTTCCCGCTTATCGACTACGGCGAGCTCTCCGCCGGCGATCACTCCCAGTGGCCGTATATCGACTCCGTTACGGTGAGTCTCGATAGCCGGGAACATATTTGGGTGCACCAGACTACCGTCACCGCCCAGAGCAGCGAGACGAATGTCTATACCCTCACTTTCCGTATCCGCAAATGGGACGTCGATACGCTGGAGTCCATCGAGGTGGAGAATATCCCGCTGCCGGGCTTCAAAGGCACCGAGACGGAGTATTACTACACGCTCACGCCCAACCAGGTAGCCGAACTCAACGGCCGTGCCCCGGCGGTGAAGTACTTCTTAGGCGAGGCGCACCAGCGCGTGCAGACAGACACCCTGCCGGATTCCTATACAGGCAAGTCGCTGGGCTTCAAGCACGTGATCACCGTCAAGGCGGAGGACAATACCACCCGCACCTATACGATCCATTACCCCATTGAGCCTTCGTCGGACGCCACGCTCCGGATGATTATGATTGACGGGAAACCGCTCAAGGACTTTGACCCCGAACGCTCCAACTACCGCGTTGATCTGGACTTCGGTCTGCCGGTGCCGAACGTGACCGCCGTCACCCATGACGACCAGATCACCGCCCAGTACCAGGTAAGCGACACCGTCACCATCGAGGTGTGGGCGGAGGACAAGACGTATAACGCCTACACGATTGTCTTCGAGCGCGTGCAATCGACTATCACCACGCTGGAGAATATCATCCTCATGGACAAGGACGAGAAGCAGTTCCCCTACGACCGCTTCTATTTCGACCGGGAGACCTACGACTACACCGTCTCTATGCCGTACGACCCCGAGGTGAAGGAGTTCACCGTACCGGCGATGCGGATCCTCAAAGCCGACCCCTTCCAGACTGTGACGGTGGACACGGTTTATGCCCCGGACGAAGACAGGATAGAGGTGCTCATCCACGTGCTCGCGCCTAACAACGAGGACGAGGCGGAGTACAAACTCGTCTTCCTCTTCAGCCGCAATAACGACGCTACGCTGACGGATATACAGCTTCGCGGAGTGTCCTTGCGCGGCTTCAAGAGCGATAAGATGGATTACCCCTACGCCCACCCCTACGGCTCGGACAGCACGGCGTTCTTTACCGCCGCGGATGTAACCATCGTCAAGTCCGACCCGCTGGCTGCCGACACCATCTACCGCGAGGAGAACGGCACCATCGTCATCACCGTCACGGCGCAGGACAGGAAGACCCAGAACACCTATTCTATCCAGCAGCTCTTCGGCAAGGATACGGTGAACACCCTTCGGATGATTTACCTCGACGGCGAGGAGATGCCGGGCTTCCATCCGGATACGACGTTCTATACCTATTACCTCATGAACGGCGCAGGTGCCACTCCGCTGGTAACGGGTATCCCTACCTCCGAGAACGCGGACACCACCTACACCCGCAACACCGTTAATGACACGACGTATATCTACTGTACGGCGCAGGACGGCTTGGATAAGGTGTATCGTATCCTCTTCCTGGAGACGGATGTCAACGACGGTATAGCGGCTTCGTCCTCCAAGGAGGTCTTCGTCCGCCGTGTGCCGGGAACCAACCAGCTCTTCGTGGCGACTATCCGCTCGGGCGTGTTCTTCTATCTCTATGACCGCAACGGACACCTCGTCTATGCTTATGAGAACCTGCCGGTGGCTGACCCCAACAGCTTTGACGTGAGCCGCGACAGCTGGGAGAACGATGTGCTGCTCGATGTGGATATAACTGACCCGAACTCCGGTGTTTACGTCGATCTGATTCCGGGACAGGTGTATTTCTACTCGTTTGTCTCGATGAAGAAACAGATAGCAAGAGGCAAACTGATAGCCGTTCCAATTCAATAAAACAAGTTTATGTACGGAATCTTCAATGATAATTTCCCGCCTATTCTGGACGGAGTAGCGCTCACCACGCAGAACTATGCCTACTGGCTGCACGAGAAAGGCCACGAGGTGTCGGTTATCACGCCTTACGCGCCGGGCGCAGAGAAGGTGTTAAAGGAGGTGCAGTACCCCGTGTACCGTTTCCCCTCCCTGCCTATTCCTTTCCGCCACCCCTACCGTTACGGCGTACCTTTCCTCTCGCCGTCCTTCATGCGGCAGTTCCGGCAGATGCCTTTCGAGCTGGTGCACGCCCATTGTCCCTTCACCACGGGCGATCTGGCGTACTCCGCCGCGCAGCGGCAGGGTATCCCCATGGTTGCCACCTTCCACTCCAAGTACCGCCAGGACTTCGAGCACAACGTCAAGAGCAAGGTCGTCGTGGATTGGATGGTGCGCCACATAGTACGGTTCTTCGAGAAAGCCGACGAGGTGTGGATCCCCCTGCCGGCGGTGGAGGAGACACTTCGCGAGTACGGCTACAAAGGCCACGTGGAGGTCGTGGAGAACGGCAATGACTTCTATACCCCTACGGCGAAGATAGAGAATATGCGTGCCGAGATGCGGGAGGAGTTGGGACTATTGCCCGATGAAACCATGCTCCTCTTTGTAGGCCAGCATATTTGGGAGAAGAATATCGGTCTGATTCTTGACGCGCTGGCGCTCATCAAAGACAAGCCTTTCCACCTCTTCATGGTCGGTACCGGGTACGCCGTGCGGGAGATACGCCATAAGATCAAGGAGCTGGGACTCTCCCCCCGCGTGACGCTCTTGGGAAATATCCACGACCGCGACCGTCTGAAACGTATCTACGCCGCGGCGGATCTGTTTATCTTCCCCTCGCTCTACGACACCTGCGGTCTCGTGGTGCGCGAGGCGGCGGCGATGCACACCCCCTCCCTCATGCTCGCCGGCTCTACCGCAGCCTCGGCGGTGCAGGACGGTGTGGACGGCTTCCTCTCGCCGGCCGGAAAAGAGGAATACGCCCGCTGTATCGTCTCCCTCATGGAGCAGCCGGAGGTGATAGCGAAGGTGGGGACGAAAGCCTCCAAGACCATCTCACGCTCCTGGGAGAACGTCATGGACGAGGTGGTGCTCCGCTACCGCGATATACAACAATCCTATAAACTCAAACATGGTAAATAACCGATTATGAATACTTTCTATTTATTTCTCTTCATGCTGGTGCAGCAGGCAATGTCGGTAGCCGGCCAGCTGTTGCTCAAGATGGGCATGGCGGCAGAGACGGAGTTCGCCTGGACATGGGCGAACGTAGGCCGTCTGTTCCTCAACCTCTACCTCCAATCGGGCCTCTGGCTCCTCATCGGAGCGAACGTCTTCTGGCTCTGGCTGCTCAATAAGTACGCGTTCTCGCTGGTGTATCCGCTCACCTCGCTGGGCTTTGTGTTCAGCGTAGTGTCCGGCATGATTGTGTTCCATGAGCATGTGGCGCCGATCCACTGGGTAGGCGTGCTGCTGATCATGGCGGGTTGTTTCTGTATAGCGCGGGTGGCATGAAAAACAAGGAGAACTGGATTATCTTCGGTCTCTTCACCGCACTGGTGTTCGTTGAGACCTTGCTTTTTGACCATTTCGCTTTCCGCGAACTGGCGCTTCAACCGTCATTCATGGAGCTCCTCTCGCAATGGCTGGCCAAACTGGCGGCGGCGATGCTCTTCGCCTCCGTCACGTTCCTGCTGCGCGACAAACGGTGGCTCATCCTCCTGTCCGTGATTATCGACACATGGTTTGTAGCGAACCTCATCTACATGCGCAACAACCATATTCTGCTGGACGCGGAGGCGTTTAATATGTCGGGCAACCTGCACGGCTATTTCTGGTCGGTGCTGATCTATATAGAGTGGGGTATCGACCTGCTCTTCTACGGTCTGACGGCGCTCTTCGCGATCGTCTTCCATTGGATCAAACGGAGCGAGCGCAGCGGCGTAGCATGGCTGGTAGTGGTAGCGCTCTCGGTAGGCCTGCGTCTTGCAGGCGAAGGGCTCTACACCGCTTCCCGTGACGTGCCTTTCGACCCCTTCCCCTTCGTCCGCGAGCGCCGCGAACCCGTCTATGGCACCCATTTCCCGACGACCGTGGCTTACACCTCCGTGCTCTATTCGCCGCTGTATATCCTGCTGGACTACCCACTGATGATTAACGGCATACAGCCTGTCCGTCCTCTCACGGACGAGGACTACGCACGCATGGAGACGCTCTGTCAGGGCGGGGACTCCGTGACCCTCGACGGACCGCTTATTATTGTCCTGCTGGAGAGTCTGGAGAACTGGGTCGTTACGCCGGATATCATGCCCAACCTATACCGTCTCACGCAGAACGACCATACTTTCTACGCCAACCGCATCCACACCCAGATAGTAGGAGCGCCTTCCGCTGACGGCCAGATGATTGTCAACACCGGACTGCTGCCTATCAACGCCGGCGCCACCTGTCTGCATTACGACGGTAACACCTATCCCGCCATCATGAAGCTCGCGCCTCAGAAGGCGGTCTGCCTCCTGCCGCATGATACCTGTGTCTGGAACCAGACCCACATGTCCCCTGCCTACGGCTATGACACCACCATCTGCTATTGTGATATAGACACCGTCCTCTTTCAGAAACTGGACTCCCTCGTGGACGACGGATGGCGATATATCCAGTGTATCACCCAATCGACCCATGCGCCGTTTGTGAACGAGCACTACTCGTCCCTGCCGCTGGACAAGAATATGCCGTGGGTAATGTATAACTTCATCCGGGGCTTCAATGCCCTCGACGACGGATTAGGGTATCTCATCCGCAAGATAGAGACAGACACCCTCATGCAGCAATACACCGTGGTCATCACCGGCGACCACCGGATCCTGCATTACGAGTGCCGCGAGGCGATGCAGCGGTACGCGGACAAGCATGAGATGGGGTTGCACCCCTCTGACGACTGCCTGCCGCTCGTCATCTACTCCCCCCGTATCTCCGGCAACCCGCATTATACCGCGGACGCCTACCAGATGGATATCTATCCTACCTACCGCGCCCTCGTAGGAGCGCAGGACTACCGCTGGCGCAGCTTCGGTATCAACCTTATGGATAGCACGCAAAAACGCCCCATCCGTGAGGATGAGGCGTACCGGTTGTCCGACAGACTGATACGGAACAATTATTTCCAGCGGTAACCTAAGACCAGGCTGATGCACTGCGGATAGATCAGTGCGTCAGCCACCTTCTGTCCTTTCATTTCGCTGTAGAAGCCTGCTATATCGGACAGGCTGATTTTGTATTGTACGTTAATCTGCATGCCGAACTTGAACTCGTAGCCGATTGTGGCGCATACGCCGAAATGGTTGTTATGCAGGCTGTAGAGACGGCTGTAGTCGTAGGTGTATTCGGTGCTCTCCGTGCTCTCGGCTGCGGTGATTCGGGCCGGTGCCTGTGCCGGCGTGGAGGGATTGTCCACATTCTTGTATTTGCCGGTGTTGGAGGCGAACGTGAAATGGGTGAAGATACCGCCGCCGAACTGCAGGTAGCCCTGCTTGAGGTTGCCGAAACGGCCGAGGAAATAGATAGGTATATCCATGCCGAACGACCACAGACCGTTGAGTTTGAATACGTCCGCACCTTCTTTCACCGCGAAATGGTTCTGCTGGGCGGTGAAGAGCACTTGCGGCTGGATGGCGAAATGTTTGCTGAGGCTGAAATCCAGAAAACCGCCTAACTCGCCGCCTACGTGCATGTACGAACTCATGGTGTGGTGGTCCCGCGTGATGATGAAGTTACTGAGGTTCGATCCGGCGAGCACGCCTCCGGAGACAATCTTGGGCAGTTTCTCCTGGTCCAGCGAATCCAGCAGCGTCTCCGTGTCCCATTGGACCACTTTCTCCTGCGCCTCCTGGATTTGTGCTTTTATCTTCTCTTGTTGTGTCTGCGCGTGCAGCCCTGTCGAGAATACCAGCACTGCGCAAAGAATAATCTGTTTGGTGTTCATAAGCGGTAGGTTTTTCATTTAAGGATTTATAATGCCAGACGGAAGGTGATCTTCACGCCGTTTCTTCCCCACGCGGGGATGCGTCTGCGGGCAGGGATCATCTCGCCCTGTGCGTTCGGTACCATGAATGGCAGCTCGTAGTCGTTATAGGTGATACGGCGGACGTAGTCGATACGGATGAACTTGAGGATGTTTTCGAATCCCGCGGTGATTTCTATGTACGGCAGTTTGCCGATAGGCGAGGACGTACGGCCCGCCACCCAGTAGCCCTTGTCGTCGTAGGTGGCGCTCTGCGGGAACTCGTACAGACCGTTGCCCGTCTCGATGAACGGGTTGTTCTTCTTCGTCAGACCTCCGTAGATAGCCGCTACGGAGACTACGCCGCGGAGTTTGAGTTTGTTGATGCCCGGGATGCGGTTCAATATCCAGCCCTTGAAATAGTACGTGGCGAACAGCGACACGTACTCGTCCATCAGAAACTCCATCGGCTTCATCAGGTTGAAACTCCGCTGGGCGAGGAAGATAGAGGTACTCGTCTGGGGCAGGTACAGCTTCGTGAACGGCACTTTCTGCCAGATCATACCGGTCTGTACGCGCAGGTCGAGATGACCGAACGCGGAGAACCAGAACCGCTTGTCGAACATGGCTTCCGTACGGTTATAGAAAAAACCGTTGCCGCCGTTGTGACGGTCGTCCAGAAAGCCTATACTGTGTATCAGTTTGATGGTCGGCGCATCTTTCTCCAGCGCAAAAGGACTCTCGATACCCATGCGGTCGATATACACGCGGCTGCCCGGGGAGTAACGGAACTCGATCTTACCTTCGTAGTCGTGGTACGAACCGATAGGCGTGGTGGTCTTCGTCCACGTGGTGTCCGTCGCGGAGATATTCGGTGTCCAGTCAACACGGTCGTAGCGCAGCGCACCTGCCGCCTCGTTGTTGCTGAAATCGAAACTCGTCTTGATGGAGAACTTGTTACGCCACTCCTTCATGTATTCCACGTTCGCGTGGAAGACGTACTGGTCGAAGCCCAAGGTCGGGGTGCTCGTCGGGATGGACATCAGGATGTGGTCTCTGCGGATGACGTCCGTCAGCTGGCCCGGCTCCTCCACGTCGTACTGGGCGGAGAGCTGGAGATGGTGCCTCAAACCGTCATAGGGTTGGTTCTTGTGCTTGTCGAACGTGTAGATCAGCGTGCCGTTGTATTTCGGACGGAGGTCTTTCGTGCCGAAGGCTACGTACCCGCGGAAGAAGAACTGGTCATGCAATCGGGCCGTGGACACACCGCCCACACGCACACGCACACCCTCTAACATGTTCCAACTCACGAACTGGTAGATAGGGCCGATGTCGAACTTGCTCAGGTCCAGATCCTTCGCGGGCGTGGTGGCTACGAACTCGGTCGTCAGGGCGTTCACCGCGGCGATCATGCTTGCCAACTTAGGCTGTGCCGTCACCTCCTGTACCAGCTCATATACCGAGTTCTCGTACCGCGTCAGAGGTTCGGGACGGAGCGTGTCCCACGCCGCGGCACCCAGGCGCTGCGCCGTGGAGTCGTTGCTCTCCACCTCGTTGGCGGTGAAACTGGAAAACGTCTCCTTCGGGATAGGCGTCTCCAAGTCCCAGCCGGTGTAGATCTTCGTCTGACGGGCTAAGATACCGCGTTTGTTGTTGAAGACATAGAACTTGGCGTAAGTGCTCGTTCGGTCAGGTGCCCACAGACCGTTCTCCAGCTGCTTGTAGCTGTGCTCCACCGAGTAGTTGCTGACGAAATTGAGGTTGATGTCCGGCGGTACGTTGATGGCGTATTTCTTGAGCCGGTACGTGCTGTCATTGACGATATAGAGGTGACCCGTGAAACCGTAGCTCTCCGAGTTCACCGGCACGAACGCCAGGTCGATACACGGATAGCCGTCCACCATGATCGTGTCCATGATATAGTACTGGTAGAACGTCACCGCGAGCGTCGAACTCAGCGGAGAGACGAAACGGTTGAACAGCAGGTTCATGCTGTTGTCGTTGATGTCCACGTCTTTGAAGATGGCGTTCACGTTCTCCTGGAACGAACCGGAAGACACCAGGTCCTCCACGCCGAAGATACGTTTCTTCTGGAGTATCTTCTTCTCGCGGTGCGGCTTGCGCTGGAAATACTCCTCGCTGATATGCTCGCGCAGACTGATGGTCACGGACGGATAGACACCTGTCGAGTCAATGTATTTCTGGACGAACAGGAAATTCTTCCAGAACGGTTTGTTCCAGTTCACCTTGATATTGTCCAGCGCAAACGACATACGCGAGTAGGTCTGCGCCGTGTATTGGTCGGCAGTACGGACGGAGTGGTTCTCCTTGTTGGCAATCACGTTCTTGATCAACTCTACCGCAGGGTTGCCTTTGCGCTTGTAGTCACGCTTGCGGTTCTTTGGGGTCACCACGATATCCTGCAATCCATACACGTCGGGCGTCATCTTGATCTTCACGTCCTTGCGGTTCTGACCCTTGCGCAGCGTCAGCATCTCCGTCTTGTAGCCTAACATCTGGAAATTGAGCGTGTTGTAGCCCTCGGTGTTGCTCAGCGTGAAATAACCGTCCAGGTTGGTTGTCGTACCTATCTCCGACGGTACCATTCCTTTGTTCGTCGTTGATTTGAGGAAGTAGATCTGTACGAACGGCAGGGTCTCACCCGTGTCGCCGTCCACCACCACGCCCGAGATACTCGTCCGTTGCGGGTTCTCCTGCGCACTCGCCATCCCGGCGATGCACAGCAATAAAATAAATATGTACCTTATATGTCTCATTTCAAATCTTAAACTATCAACTTATTAACTCTGCTGTCTCAGACTCTCTTCGTGTATCAGTTCCCACAGCGCCAACTTGAACTCCGTCCGCAGCCCTTTCTCCCCCTCTGGGAGGGGGGCGGGGGGTGTTTTAATCTTCTCCACAATCTCTTTGTACCGCTGTGGCTGGAGAGGGGCTACGCCGTGAAGCTTCTTCCATGCGCCGATGCGCCGGCTTACCTCCATCCGCTGCGCGATAGTCTCCCATAGACGCTCGTCTATCTCATCCATCTCCGCCCGCAGCCACTGCAACTCCACTGCGTCCTTTACCTCTTCGTTTCCGGCCTTTTCAGTACTCAAACACGTAAACGAGTCGAAAACGAGTCGAAAACGAGTCGAAAACGGCCAACACTCTGACAGGAGGATCGTCGGACTTATCTGCTGCTTGGCGTCGGAGAGTGCTTGCTCCGGGTGGCAGTGTACTTCCACCATTGCGCCGTCGAGACCTAACTCGTCAATCTTCTGCATCAGTGCCGGCACTAAGGCTGCATCGCCGCTCATGTGACTGGGGTCGAGCAGCATAGGTATGTCCGGCCGTGCCAGACGTACCTTGTGCGCCATTGCCCAGCAGGGTTTGTGGCCGCAACCGCGGTGCACTGCCATCACCGGTACGCCCGTCTTCTCCAGACGCTCGATGTTGCCGAGCCATAACGCTGCATCTTCGTTCACCGGGTTCTTGATGAAGATACCCTTTAAATTGGAAATCTCAAATCTCAAATCACCAATGGAGTCTGCCAACGATTGTACAACAATCGGTGTGGCAGACGACCTTGCGCCTATCCACAGATAGTCGATACCGGCTCGCAGTGCCGCCTCTACGTGCTCCGGTGTAGCTACTTCGGTAGCCACCTCCAGGCCGAACCGCTCTTTCACCTCTCTGAGCCACTCCAGCGCCTCTTCTCCTACACCTTGGAACGTGTGCGGACTCGTGCGCGGCTTCCACACGCCCGCGCGAAAAATAAACGGCCGTTGCGCATGGATGCGCGATAGCTCTTCCGCGCACTCCAACACCTGTGCACGGCTCTCCGCCGCACACGGACCTAATACATATATCGGCTTGCCGGTCATCAATACATGAGCTGCAACCGGAAATCCATGTCTTCGGGAGTGAAGTCGCCTGGTACGGGCTTGCCGGTAGCGGGATCGACAGGGTAGGGGTAATCGCTGTTGGTCACTTGCACCTCTACATAACCTACGCCCAACCGGTAGTCTATATGCTGGGTGTAATAGGCTATCGTGCCGTCCTGCAGCGTGTCATGACCGAAATAGCTCATCGGCAGTGCTACCTGGTAGGCGTCCTTATAGCCTTTATTATATTCGCGGCAGATGGTCCAAGTACCGTAGTTATAGACGTTTCCGGTAATCTCCGGCACGTCGAAATGGTAATAGAACTGCATCAGCTCGCTGTCGAACTGCCAGTCTTTTTGGATGACTGTCAGGTCCAGCGTCTCGGTTCTCATCTTTTTGCCGGGTTCGTCGCTCTTGCATCCCGTCATAATCAGCGACATCAGCGCCGCAAAGGCGACCCAAATCATTCTCTTCTTCATAGTAACATATATAAAAACCGTGCAAAATTACTGCTTTTTTTTGATATACACAAATTTATGAGGCAAAATCGTCCTGTAAGGACAATTTTTTTTGCATATATGCGAAAAAAGTAGTACCTTTGCACTCGCAAAGGTTTGGAACATATGAAACTATCGGAAATAAGACAAGCTATAGGGACCCTCGCAACGGTCGAGGGCGAGGACGAACTGGAGATCCGTCATCTGCTGACGGATAGCAGGGAGCTGGAGGCACACAGTACAAAAGCGGCTCAGACGCTGTTCTTTGCCATTAGGACAGAGAAGAACGACGGCGCAAAGTATATACCTGAGCTGCGGGAGAAAGGCGTGCGGGCCTTTGTCACGGGCGATGCCGTAGCGGCGCTGCAGGCATTGGCGGCATATGTGCGCTCGCAGTTCCACGGCACGGTCATCGGCATCACCGGTTCCAACGGCAAGACGGTGGTCAAGGAATGGCTCTACCAGCTCCTCAAGGACGACTACACCGTCATCCGTTCGCCCAAGTCCTATAACTCCCAAATAGGGGTGCCGCTCTCCGTCTGGCAACTGGAGAAACTCCTTAAAGACTCTAAGGACTCTAAGGACTCTAAGGACCTTAACGACCTTAAAGAGCCGATTGCTATCTTCGAGGCGGGTATCTCGCAGCCCGGAGAGATGGAGCGGTTGGAACCCGTCATCCGACCTACGATAGGCGTCATTACCTATATCGGACATGAGCACGACGAGAACTTTGCCTCGCTGGAGCAGAAACGCGAAGAGAAGATGAAGCTCTTCGTACACTCCGAGCAGGTCATCGAAGACCCGACCCACCAGAACGTACGGACGTGTGCGGCGGTGATGCGGGCGCTGGGCTATGACGAAGAGACCATCACCGAACGGATTCTGCATCAGACCCACGAGACGGTGCTCAAAGTGAACCTGAGTGCTCTGGTGGACAATGTGCGCTATTTCCGCGGGCTGCTGAGGCCGCAGACGAAACTGACATGCATGGTCAAAGCCTTTGCCTACGGCGCAGGAAGCGTGGAGGTGAGCCGCGCCTTGCAAAAGAGCGGTTTGGTTGATTACCTCGCGGTAGCGGTTGCGGACGAAGGTGTCGAGTTACGCAAAGCGGGTATCACACTGCCGATTATCATTATGGACCCCGAGGTGGCGGCAATGGACCTGATCTTAGAGAACAACCTGGAGCCGAATGTCTATTCCCGCCAATCGCTCAAGACCGTCATTGCGGCGGCGGAGGCGAAGGGGCTGGAGTACTATCCTATTCATATCAAGATTGACTCCGGCATGCACCGCCTGGGCTTCTATGAAGAAGACCTGCCTTGGCTCATTGACCGTCTGAACCACCAGAAAGCCGTCTCGGTGCGCTCCGTCTTCTCCCACCTCGCAGGCAGCGACGAACCGCAGTTTGACGACTTCACCCTTCAGCAGATAAAGTATTTCGACCGCTGCGCGGAGGAGTTGAAGAAGGGACTAAGTGACCAAGTACCAAGTACAACGGTGCTCAAGCACATCCTCAACTCCGCCGGTATAGAGCGGTTCACGGACTACCAGTTTGACATGTGCCGGCTGGGTATAGGACTATACGGCTTCTCTTTCGCCGGAGCGAAACTGCGTAATGTCTGTACGCTGGAGACCACTATCCTCTCCGTCAAGACCGTCAAAGCCGGTGAGACCATCGGTTACGGGCGTCATACGAAGCTGGACGAGGACCGCGTGATAGCCGTCATCCCTATCGGCTACGCCGACGGCTTCGACAGGCGTTTCTCCAACTATGGCGGCGAAGTCTATATCCGCGGCAAACGCTGTCCTGTCGTGGGCAACGTGTGCATGGACCAGGCGATGGTCGATGTCACCGGAACCGACGCACGGCCCGGAGACCCCGTAGAGGTGTTCGGCGAACATATGCCGTTAGAGGAACTGGCAGACAAATTAGGAACAATCACATATGAAATCTTAACCTCCGTCTCACGCCGTGTCCAACGTCTCTATTTCTACGAATAACTTAACGATCGGGTATGCCGATGGAAGTCGAAAGTCAAAACGGGACAGAGCCTGTCGAAAGATCGTGCAGGCCGATTTGACTTTCTCGCTCTATGAGGGCGAGATGGTCTGTATGTTAGGTCCCAACGGTTGCGGCAAATCAACACTCCTCCGTACCCTCGCAGGGCTGCAACCGCCGATAGAGGGAGAATATAATGTACAAAGGGACAATGTACAATGTACAAAGGAGGTGCGGGGAGCAAAGGAAGGTTCCAAATCCATTGCTTTGGTTCTGACAGAACGGCTCTCGCTGGAGAACACGACGGTGCACGACGTGGTGGCGATGGGGCGGTATCCTTATACCTCTTTCCTCGGCGGACTGACGGAAGAGGACGAACGGATCATCGAAGAGTCGCTGCAGCAAGTGGGCTTCCTAACCTCCTCCCTTGAGCGGGTGAAGAGCTCCGCTCGATCGGACTGCCGGTGGCAGCCCGTAGAACAAATCGGGGAGAGGTTTTTTAATAGTCATTCAGACGGAGAGAAACAGCGTATCCTGATTGCCAAGGCATTAGCGCAGCAGACGCCTATCATATTACTGGACGAACCTACGGCGCATCTGGACCTCCCGCACCGTATATTAGTGCTGCGGCTCTTGCGCCGCCTTGCGCACGAGCAGGGAAAGACTATCCTCATCTCTACCCACGAACTGGACCTCGCGCTTGCCCTCTCCGACCGCATTCTGCTGATGTCCCCTCATGACGGCGTACAGCTTGACACCGCCGAGGCACTAAAAAAAGCAGACGCTTTCACGTCTGCCTTCGGTATGGATATCTTCAATCCCTTAGGATAAAGACCGGGGCTTATAGCCGTTCGGCTAAGAAAAGAGTGGGCTTGCCGGCCACGCGGCAGCCGATGACAAACGCTGTGACTCCGTCGCGGAGGCGCAGTTTCTTTTTTAACTGCTCGGCTGTCAGCGGGTAGTTGCGGCAGAGGACATTCGCCATTTGTCCATTTACCATTTTGGCATTTACCATTTGGTCATTTATGCGCCAGACGCGTCCCGGGAAGTTCTCTACAAGGGTGTCGGAAATGTACAGATGCGTGTTCGTATCCAGTTTGCGGAGACCGAAGCGTTGCGCAATGAGTTTGTAAGCACCGGCTTTGAGGATAGCGGCATTGGGCTCGAAAAGGAATGTACAAGGGGACAATGTACCATGTACAAAGGAAACAGTTGCAGCTTGCTCTTCCTCGCGGGTGAAGGTGAACGCCTGCTCGGGGCGGGAGAGGTCAAGGCATTTTATCATTTGGTCATTTACCATTTGGTCATTTATTGGGTCATTGAGGCATTGGGACAGCAATAAGACTTCCTTCACTTCGTTCTTGACGGCAACTATGTGCACAGACCAAGACAAAGTACAAAGGGACGATGTACGATGTACAAAGGACAGTTCCTTGAGCGCCTGTGTGATGTCGAGCATGGGGGAGAGTTTGAGCATAATCCGTCCGTCGGGCGTGAGGCGGTCCAAGAGGGCAGGCAGCAGTTCCACCACATTGGGCGTGCAGTCGGCTAACTTGAAGACCTTGCCGCCATGGCTGTCACGGCGTGCAGGGTCGAGGAAGATTAAATCCCACCTGGGGGGAGTTCTACGGACGGCCACCGGCAGTCCGATCGAGCAGAGCTCTTCACCCGCACAGGGGGAGGAGAGAAGGAATTCCTCGGCGGTGGTGTTATGAATTGCAATGGAGAGCTTTTGTCTTTCGACTTTCGACTTTTGACTAAGCGCGAAGTTATGCGCGGCAATGCGGCACAGCTCGGCGTTCTGCTCCACGTAGTCGGTGTGGGCGAAGTGTTCGGACAGGAAGAACGTGTCCACGCCGTAACCGCCGGTGAGGTCAAGACAAGTACCATTTGACCAAGTACCAAGTACGATTTGCGCTTTGTAGCGTGCGGTGAGTTCCGAGGAGCATTGTTCGCAGGAGAGGCGGACAGGATACCACCAGTCGTCGATGGCGGCGAAGGTAGGCAGTTTGTCCGCCGTCCGTTCGCGTCCTTCGGTTTGCTGCAAGAACCACCGCCACTCCTCATCGGAGAGGTGTTTGTATTTAGAGCGTTGCAACGCTAAGTCAGTTACCATTTTCTCATTTTCTCATTTAGTCGGGTGCCGGGATAGTAATAGGTCAGAATCTCTTCGTAGGAGTGTCCTTCCGCCGCCATGACGGCGGCACCTATCTGGCAGAGCCCTGCGCCGTGTCCCCAACCGTGACCTGTAAGGACGAAGGACGGATGTACGATGTACGAAGGGTTTTTCTCCACTTCGAACCAACTGCTGTACAGACAGGTTTTGGACAGCCAGAGGCGGATCTTCAGCTCTTTGCCGATGACCTCGGTGTGTTTGGTGCCGACTATTTTCAATTGGTCAATGCGTCCTGACGGACCACGGTGCAAGGGGATAAGATTGGTAATCTCACCGAAGTCGATGCCCGACTTGGTGCGGATGATTTCGCTTAGCTCTTCTGCGGTGTAAGTCACCTGCCAGTCGTGAAAATCCGTAGTCTCTTGGTCGTAGTCGTTGAGGCAAGTCGAAAGTCGAAAGTCGAAAGACCGTTCACTATGTGAACTCAAAGCCTTTATGTGTTTGGGGTTGCAATACGGGCACTCGACGGACCGGATATAGGGCACGTCGATGTCCTCCCAGCAGGTCCGCCAGACCTCCGTCTTGCCTCCGCAACACTTATGATACCGGCAGTCACAAATCTTGCCGTCGTAGGTCAGTACCTGTCCGGCGGTGGCTCGCACGGCTTGCACGGCGCGTTCGTTGAGCCGCCGCAGTCCTTCGTAGCGCTGGCAATGGTCGTCTGCACAGACATGAAAACCTTCATGATTGGGGTGTTCCATCGCGCGGATTGCCCAGCTGCGGCTGATTAACGCGTGCGCTTTGAGCAGCTCCATGGGGCTGTTGGCACTCATCTCCGATGAGATGACGGAGCAGAGGTAGTCTTCGAGGTCAATGGTGTTGATAGCCGTTTGGGTGCCGTCCGGGTTGCGGCGTATCTCCAGCGTACCGGCAAACTCCTGGTCTTCGTGCCTGTCCCAGTGAAAGCCGATACCGATCCGCACGTTCTTTAACAGGAACGTGTGTTCCCGCTGCTCGAACTCAATTTTGGGAGCTGTTAATATACCGATACGAATGTGCAATGAGAATTACGAATTACGAATTATTGATGGAGGCGCGCCTGTAGTTCCCAAGTGCGCAGACGGTCTTTGTACCAGTTGTTGCGGTTCATGGCAACGATGTCGCAGTTGGCGTCGGAGTTGTCCTCCCACCGGCGGCAGTTATATACCACGTCGTAGATACGTCCTATACGCCAGTCGCGGCTGATACGCAGCCCTACGGCGTAGTCTTCGCCGTACTTGGTGGTGGGGTAATTGATAGTCCGCAGCAAAGGCACATAGAAGCCTCTCGGAGCGCCCAGACCGTTGATACGGAGGGCGTTGTTACGTCCGTTGTCATCCGTCCACTCGCGGTGGTCAATCACGCCCGGCGGCAGGATTTCGCTTGCCATGTTCGTCAGTTGGTAGGTGCCGATGACCATACCGAAAAGAGATTTGACATTTGACATTTGGCATTTGTCATTTCCCTCGAAAGCATCGATGAACTTCTGGACGGTGGTCTCGTCGAAATAGGTGTCGTCGGAGTCAAGCTGGATAGCATATTTGCCGCAACGGGGGTCGTGTATCGCCACGTTCCAGTTACCGCCTATGGCGTGCCAGGTCTTGTCCTGGGGGATGACGATAAGGGCGTTAGGGTCGTTAAGGGCTTTAAGGTCTTTAAGGATCTCCGCGGTGCCGTCGGTGGAGTTGTCATCGACGACGATGACGTTGAAGGTATAGGGGGCGCGTACCCGCTGCGAGAGGGCGGAGCGGACAGCGTCGGCTATTGTGCGCGCGCGGTTTTTACAAGGAATAATGACGGAGGCGGTGACGGGGTAGGAGTCACCGGCTTCCGGCAGGGGTTTGTACTCACCCGGCGCGAGGTACGCACCAATGCGTTTGAGATGCGCCGTCACGCACTCCTCCATCTCCACCTGCACCGCCCGGTTACGCGGATCGACATAGTCGAACAGTTTCTCGCCGGACTTGCGGGTGTCGGTTTCCACCTCGTAATAGAGATATTCGGGAATGTGAATAATTGATAATTGATAGTTGATAGTTGATAGTTGATTTGCTCTCAGGCGGAGGTCATAGAGTCCGGCGAACTCGTAGTCGGTGTCCATTTGCGCGACGAGGGCTTTCAGCTTGGCGGTGTCCCAGAGCATGACGGCGCCGAAGTCGAAATCGTCCCGCAGTGCCCCCGCCTGATAGTCAATGACGGGTGCTTCGGTGATGACCCAGGAACCAGAGGGGTCTTGTACTTTATGAAACCGGTCGGCATAGACCATGGTCGCTCCGGTCATTTCCAGCACTTGGATCATGCGTTCCTGCCCCAGATAGACCCACTCGATGTCGGGTTTGAGACTGATGAAAGTATAGGGCGCTGAGGCCTGAGCCGCTATCTCGCGGATAGCTTTCGTCGGGCATACCCGCCCGGGAAGATAAAAAGTATCCATCATGCAGATATTTCTAAATAAGTGTATTTCAAAATCACGGGATATATACGTAGTATATATAGGGTGCAGTAGGATAGCATATACCTCCGACAAACCCCTTACTTACCCCTTACTTGAGTCTTACTTGTTTCTTATTCGGTGGTGGGAACGACCGCGTCTTTGTGGTACTCCTTGAGTCCTTCGATCGGGTCCCGGAGTACTGCCCCCATCGGGAGACCTTCCGCCGCCATGGCTTCCTCCAATATCGGTTTGTAGTAGTAGGCAACCGAGCCCACAAAACCAACGCCATTTGACATTTGGTCATTTACCATTTTATCATTTACCATTTGGTCATTTTTTTCGAAATACTGCACGAGGTTGCGGCGGATGAACTGGACGAAATGGTCATAGACGAGGTTGCGGATGCGTTTGTCGTCGAGGTGGTCAGCGCAGAACTTGGAGAGCTTCGCGAGGAAGCGGTTGGGGAAGGGCTGGCGATAGACTTTCTCGATGATATCCGCCATGGAGGTGTCGTATTCGGCGAAGAACGCCTCTTTGAGGTCATCGCCCAGCTGGTTTTTGAGCAAGTCGCCTACGAGCCGTTTGCCGAGCACGGCAGCCGAGCCTTCGTCGCCGAGAATATACCCGAGCGAGGGTACCGCCCATTCGATGCTTCCTCCGTTGTAGAAACAGCTGCCGGAACCCGTGCCGAGGATACAGGCGACGCCTGCGGAGCGCCCCAGCAGCCCGCGCGCTGCACCGAGCATGTCGGATTCCACATGCACTTCGGCTTTCTTGAAGACCGCCTCCAGCGCCTTTTGCACAAACACTTTCTTCTCCGGCGTACACCCTGCTCCGTAGAAGAAGACATGCGTCAGCGTACCCGCCCAGAGGAGCGGCGCTATTTGCGGCAGGAGTTGGTTACAGATGCTGTTCTGCATCGCAATAGTGGTCTGGAAAAGCGGGTTGATACCGTCGGTGAAGACATCCGAGCATTGACCGCTCGCAGTGACGAGACACCAATGCACTTTGGTACTTCCGCTGTCGGCTAATAGAATCATGATAAATTATGATTTGGCGATTTGCAAATGTACGTTAGATTTTTTTCGGTGCAAAGGTACGATTTTTTTTGCATATATCAAAATTTTTTCGTATCTTTGCACGATTTTTTGATGTATGGAGGAAAACGAACTCATATTTCGGTGCTTTGCGAGCGGTAGTAGCGGTAATTGTTATTACCTCGGTACGCGTCAGCGGGGGGTTCTGATTGACGCGGGCATCTCTGCGCGCCAGATACAGAAGTGTCTGCGTGAGATGGGTTTGGATTTTCCGAATATCATGGGTGTGCTGGTGACTCACGACCACGCGGACCATATCCGTGCCGTAGGTACGCTGGGCGAGCGCGTGAAGCTTCCTGTCTATACCACGGCGGCTATCCATGAGGGCATTGACCGCAACTACGGCGTAAGGGAGAAACTGCGTACCAGCCGCCGCTATTTCGAGCAGGGCGAGGAGTGGGAACTGTTTGACATGAAGATCAACACCTTCCACATCGACCATGACTCCACGGACTGTCTGGGGTATAGCATCGACTGTATGGGCCAGCGGTTTGTGCTGATGACCGACTGCGGTTCCGTCAACGAGCAGATGGAGGCGTATATCCGTACGGCGAACCACCTCGTCATCGAGGCGAACCACGACGAGCATATGCTGCTCAACGGTCCGTACCCTACCTACCTCAAAGAGCGTATTCTCAGTCCGCGGGGGCACCAGAGCAACGACACCTGCGGCGAGTTGCTGGAGAGGAACTACCACAAGGGGCTTCGGAATATATGGCTATGCCACCTCTCGCTGGAGAACAACGACCCGGAGCTGGCTTACGAGACGGTGAAGGAATACCTGGAGGAGATAGGCGTGGAGCCCGGCAAGGATGTGTTCCTCAAGCCTCTGGAACGGACCACTCCCAGCCCGGTATATGTCCTCAATGACGAGGTCATAGAGATTTGACATTTGAGATTTGAGAATTGAAATTCCCAATATATGGAACGGTTAGTAATTATCCCTACTTACAACGAGAAAGAGAATATCGAAGCCATCATCAAGGCGGTGATGGAGTTGCCGATCGTGTTTCACGTACTGGTGATAGACGACGGTTCGCCGGACGGCACGGCGGCTATCGTGAAACGGCTGATGGAGGGCAAGTACCAAGGCCGTATCTTCCTCATCGAACGTCAGGGCAAGCAGGGTCTCGGCACCGCATACATCGCCGGTTTCCGGTGGGCAATCGAGCACCAGGCGGATTATATCTTCGAGATGGATGCCGACTTCAGCCATAACCCTCAGGATCTGCTCAAGCTCTATGACGCTTGTGCCAACGAGGGTGCGGATCTGGCAATAGGCAGCCGTTACGTGACGGGCGTGAATGTTGTCAACTGGCCCATGGGACGCGTGCTGATGAGCTATTTCGCCTCCAAATACGTACGCACCGTGCTGGGCGTGAAGATCCATGACACCACCGCCGGCTTCGTCTGCTACCGCCGCCGGCTGTTAGAGACCATCGAGCTGGACAAAATCCGCTTCAAGGGTTACGCATTCCAGATAGAGATGAAGTTCACCGCCCATAAATGCGGCGCGAAGATCATCGAGGTGCCGATTATCTTTGTGAACCGCGTGTTAGGAACCAGCAAGATGAGCGGAGGTATCTTCTCCGAGGCTCTGTTAGGCGTCATCCGCTTGAAAATCAGCAGTTGGTTCAGAAAATATCCCAAATTATAGACCGCAGCAAAGCTGCTCAAAGTAGAAAGACGAAGCATGAATAGTTTGGAACAACATATATCGTCGCTTGCGAAAGCGGCTGTGAAGGCGTTGTACGGCATTGACGCCGAGGACGGACAGGTTCAGTTACAGAAGACCCGTCCGGAGTTCGAGGGTAATATCACGCTCGTGGTGTTCCCCTTTGTGAAAGCGGCGCGTAAGGCTCCGGCTCAGGTAGCCGCCGAGATAGGCGAGTGGATGTGTAAACCCCTCCCGACCTCCCCACAGGGGGAGGAGACAAGTATCATCTCCAAATACAATGCCGTGCAGGGTTTTCTCAATCTCAGTATATCCGATTCGTTCTGGGTAGAGCAACTCAAAGCGATAGACGCCGACGAGGCCTACGGGCGTTTCCAATATCCGTCCAATGCTCCCTCCCATGAGGGGAGGGACGGGGAGCGGTCGCCCTTGATGATGGTAGAGTACAGTTCGCCGAACACCAACAAACCGCTCCACCTCGGCCACGTGCGGAACAACCTGTTAGGCTATTCGATTGCGCAGATCCAGGAGGCGAACGGCTGGAAGGTGGTGAAGACGAACATCGTCAACGACCGCGGCATCCATATCTGCAAATCCATGCTCGCCTGGCTGAAATTCGGCAACGGCGAGACGCCTGAGTCGTCCGGCAAGAAAGGCGACCACCTCATCGGCGACTACTATGTGCGTTTCGACAAGGAATACAAGAAGCAAATCGCCGAATTGATGGCAGCCGGCAAGGACGAAGAGACGGCAAAGAAAGAAGCGCCGCTGATGCAGGAGGCGCAAGAGATGCTCCGTAAGTGGGAGGCGAACGACCCGGAGGTACGTGCGCTGTGGGCGAAGATGAACAGTTGGGTGTATGCCGGTTTCGACGAGACCTACCAACGGATGGGCGTGTCGTTCGACAAGATTTACTACGAGTCGAACACCTATCTGGAGGGCAAGAGCGAAGTAGAGAAAGGTCTGGCTTCCGGTGCTTTCTACCGCCGTGAGGACGGTTCGGTATGGGCTGACCTGACGAAAGACGGACTGGACGAGAAACTGCTGCTCCGCGCCGACGGTACGTCGGTGTATATGACGCAGGATATAGGTACCGCCAAGCTGCGTTTCCAGGACTATCCGATAGACAAGATGGTCTATGTGGTAGGCAACGAGCAGGAGTACCATTTCAAGGTGCTGAGTATCCTGCTGGACCGTCTCGGTTTCCCCTTCGGCAAGGAGCTCGTGCATTTCAGCTACGGCATGGTGGAGCTGCCTAACGGCAAGATGAAGAGCCGCGAGGGTACGGTAGTCGATGCTGACGATCTGATGGACAAGATGATAGAGGACGCCAAGGAGATATCGAAGGACAAAGTGAACACACTGCAAGGAATCACCGAGGCGGAAGCCAACGAGATAGCCCGCAAGGTAGGTCTGGGCGCGCTGAAGTACTTCATCCTGAAGGTTGACCCGCGCAAGAACATGCTCTTCAATCCGGCGGAATCCATTGATTTCAACGGCAACACCGGTCCTTTCATCCAATATACCTACGCCCGTATCCGGTCCGTACTGCGGAAAGCGGACCTCACCCCATCCCAAGGAGAGGGGGCTTCCCAATGGGGAGACGGGAGAGAGGTGTTGGATCCCAAGGAACTGGCCCTCATCCAGCGTCTGACGGAATATCCGCAGGCTGTACGGACGGCAGGCGAAGAGTTCTCGCCGGCAGTGATCTGCAACTACGCATATGCCTTGGCGTGCGATTTCAACTCGTTCTACCACGATCTGAGTATCCTCAACGAGCCCGACGCCGACAAAAAAGCACTGCGTCTGCTCCTGGCCAAGAATGTAGCCAAAGTGCTCCGCAGCGCCATGGGGCTTTTAGGAATAGAGATGCCCGAGCGGATGTAAAAATCCGCCCGGGGCTCAGTCCTCTTTTTTCAAGTATTTAGGAAACGATTGCTCAAAGAGACGTACGGCTTTTCCCATCGTACCGTATATCTCTCCTCCTGACGCGTTGGCATGTCCGCCGCCGTGGAAGATTTCGTGTGCCCATATATTCACCGGCCGGTCGCCTTGGGAGCGGAAGGAGATACGTATCCGCGAGCTGGGTGTGCCGGGTTTGGGGCGCTCCTCGCGCATGAAGACGGAGTAGTATATATCGCTGATTTGCAGCGGCATGTTCACCAGTCCTTCGGTGTCGCCCACCTGGTAATGGTACCTCTCCAGTTCCTCCGCTGAAAGCGTGATGAGCGCGAGGTGATACTCGGGATAGAGCCGCATTTTGCGGTAGAGGGCATAGCCGGTGAGGCGCACGCGGTCCGCGGTGTGCTGGTTGAAAACGGCGTTGTATATCTCGTCTTTCTTCAAGCCTGCCCGCAGCAGTTCGGCGATGATTTCATAGAGTTCGCACCGCGTGGAGTTGAACGAGAAATTACCGGTATCGGTCATGAGTCCGGTATAGATGCAGGCGGCGATGGTCTCATTCAGTTTTGTGAGAGGTTCGTCCGTCTCGCGCAGGTCTCCGTAGAGAAGCCGGTAGATAATCTCGCAGGTAGAGGTGGCGTCCGGATAGGAATACACCTCCGTAGCGAAATCCAAGGGGTTGAGATGGTGGTCGATGAGGATCTTCGGGCAGGGGTTGGCGAGCAGTTTCTCGCCTATGGGACCGAGTCGCTTGGGGTCGTTGAAATCGGTGCAGATGATCCACGTAAAGGAGATATTGGATATTACCGGATACATTAGGGGCGGCTGCTCG
>CACYKR010000026.1 GCA_902774995.1 uncultured Bacteroidales bacterium
TGGTCCCTTAGTGCCTTTTCTAACAGCTCCTCGTCTTTGGGCCAGGTGCTGCCGGCTACGATGACGCGCTCGCACCCCTGCGTGAAAACATCTATGGGACGCAGACGCTCGTCTTTCTTCTCGCCCGAAGCCAGCGAACGCGAGAGTTTATATACGCGGTCGAAACGCGTGTCTCCGGCTACGGAACAATGCCCTATGCCGTGCTGCTGCAGCAACGCCTGCGATGCCTCGTCCTGTACGTATATATGCGTGAAACAATGCAGCAGCTTGAGATACCATTTGCCCCAGGGCTTGAAGAACAGCTGCCCCGGACGGAAAATAGCCGAGATGGAGTAGGTGGGAATACCGCGTTTCTTGAGTTCACGCAGATAAGCCGGCCAGAACTCGTATTTCACGAAGATAGCCATCTGTGGCTGTAATGCCTCGATGAACGCCTGCGCGTTCTTCTTTATCGCAAACGGCAGGTACAACACTGCATCCACCAACTCGTAGTTCTTGCGTAACTCATATCCCGAAGGGGAGAAGAAGGTCAGCACGATCTTCCGTTGCGGCTGCTCTTTCCGCAACCGTTCAATCAGCGGACGGGCCTGTTCGAACTCACCCACTGACGACACATGAATCCACACCGCGCCTTTCGCAATCTCCTTGCCGTTCACCGTCAGTTGTGTGCCGTCCGTGTGTTGGCTGTCTATGTGTTTCCCGTCCGTGTGTTTTCCGTCCGTGTGTTGTCCGCCCAGGTGCAGTTGTTTCTGCCCCTCTACCATCAGCCGGGCCTTTCTGTGCCCGAAAAACGCAGCTATTCGTATTAACAGAATATAAAAATACATATTTTATTGCTCAAACTTAGCAATCTTTTATTGCTTGTCATTAACAATTTTTATTGCTCAAGATTAGTAACTCTTACTGCTCAAGATTAGTAATTCTCCGTTTCTAATCATAAAAAGCGTACAAAGGTACAAATTTTTTTCCACATACGCAAGTGCGCGCGCATTTTTCCTTTATTTTCCTTTATTTTCCTTTATTTTTGTGTTTTTTTGTATTATCAAATATCAAACGTCAAATATCAAATGTCAAATATCAAATATCAATTTATTTCTATGTTCATTACGTCGGAATTCTATTCCGACATCGGCTCAGCCGACTTCTCCGTTCATTACGTCGGAATTCTATTCCGACATCGGCTCAGCCGACTTCTCCCGTCTTGCGATCCCCGCTCTCTCCTCCGCCTCTCTTTTTCTCCCCCTCTGAGAGGGGGCTGGGGTGTGTCCTTCCCCTTCTTGGTAGTTCCGCCGGATTTAATCCGGCTTTCTTCATCGTGCATTTTTGTCCCATCGTTGGGACAACCCCTCTGCTCCCTCCGCCTCCCCTCTAACCAACATCGGACCTGCATCGTATCCTACCGCACCCTATATATACGTAGTATATATCCCGTGATTTTGAAACAAACCATTACGTAATGAAGCCCGCTTTATGCAAGAGAAAGGAGATTTTTTTGCCAAATATTTGCGTATATGCAAAAAAAGCAGTAATTTTGCAGGCGTTTTGGGCAGAACAGCCCGAATAGGAAGAATAATGGAGAAAAAGATTGTCATATTAGCCATCGAGTCGAGCTGCGACGATACGTCGTCTGCTGTGATTGTGGACGGTGTGCTGCGGAGTAATGTGATTGCGTCGCAGAAGGTGCACGAGGAGTACGGCGGAGTAGTGCCGGAGTTAGCCAGTCGTGCGCACCAGTTGAATATACTGCCCGTGGTGGACACCGCGCTGAAACGTGCGGGCGTGGCGAAAGAGGAGATTAGCGCAATAGCCTTCACCCGCGGTCCGGGGCTGTTGGGCTCGCTGCTGGTTGGAACGTCTTTTGCCAAGGGCTTGGCATTGTCGCTGGGCGTACCGGTCATTGATGTGAACCATCTGCAGGGCCACGTGTTGGCGCATTTCGTGGAGCCGGGCGAAGAACTGATAGCTGCTACGCCGAGCTTGCAAGGCGTGGAGATCAAGCACCCTTCTTTCCCCTTCCTCTGTCTGCTTGTATCCGGTGGTAACAGCCAGATTATCAAGGTTCAAAGAAACGAAACACAAGACGGAAAGGAGGCGCATCTGCCGCATATGGAGATTATCGGTCAGACGATCGACGACGCGGCGGGAGAGGCGTTTGACAAATGCGCCAAGGTGCTGGGACTACCTTACCCCGGTGGACCGTGGATAGACAAACTCGCCAAACAGGGAGACCCTACTAAATACCCCTTTGCCAAACCGAATATCCCCGGTTATGACTACTCTTTCTCGGGTCTCAAGACCTCGTTCCTCTATACGCTGCGCGACATGATCAAGGCCCACGGCGTGGAGACGATAGACGAACTGGCGGAGAAGGTGCCGAACCTGCGCGAAGACATGTGCGCAAGTCTGCAGGCGACAGTCATCGACATCCTGATGCGCAAACTCAAGAAAGCGGCGCAGGACTTAGGAATCCGTCAGGTGGCGGTAGCCGGCGGTGTCTCCGCCAACAGCGCGCTGCGCCAAGCCTTCATAGATTACGGCAAACGCTACCATTGGGAGGTCTTTATCCCGCCATTCTCCTTCACTACCGACAATGCCGCGATGATCTGCCAGGCAGGTTATTTCAAATACCTTGACCACGATTTCTGTGCCATAGATGAAGTACCGTTCGCTAAAACAACGATTTGAACCGTACACGGACGTGATCGTCTTCATGCTCACGCTGCTCGTGGCGAACTATTTCTGGAAATGGACGATGACGGGCGACGAGAACGGCGACTATGTGTCGTGGTTCGGATGGGACGTTACGGCGCCGTTCGAGTTCATGGCGTGTCACGTGGCGGAGGCGGTCTATTGGCTTGTCTCGCTCTTCCGCGACACCGTCTATATGACGGACGCGCACACGATTCGTTTCGAGAGCGGCACAGGCACGACAATCATCTGGGGCTGCTCCGGGCTGAAACAGATGTTTATATGGTTCTGGCTGATTCTGACCGTCAGACCGTGGAACTTTCAAATCTCCAATCTCAAATTTCAAATAGCGAAGCTCTGGTATATCCCCCTCGGATGGGTGTGCTGCCATGGTTTCAATATCCTGCGGATAGCCTTGATAGCCATGCTGATAGAGTACCATCCCGACTGGTTCCATCTGCTGCACGACTACCTCTTCAAATACCTCTTCTACGCCCTGCTTTTCGGCTTATGGGTGCTTTTCGTGGAGAAAGTCAGAGACCGCGTTTCTGAAAACGCTCGATGAGCGACACTGCCTTCGCTTTGACAGCCGAGACGACGGACCAGGTCTTCGAGGCCTGGGTGCTGTCACCCGTCAGTATGTCCGGCACGGCGGCTCCGGTCGCCTGTTCGGGATAGATAACGAGGTAACTGTGGTCGGCAAAGAAACGCGTCAGCAGCTCCGGCACTTGCTTGAAGAGCGGGTTGTACGACGGCGTGCTCGGACGCGCGTTGATCAGGACAATCATGTCGTCCGGCTTCATCTGTTTGGCTATCATCAGTACGTCCTCCCAGTTCTCCATCTCTTTGTACGACGCACGCAGGAACTTGTCTTTCCTCCGGCAGAACGCCTGGAGGGTGCGTTGGGTGTCCTCGTTGGTATAGAAGACGACGCGTGCGCCGAGTTGGCTGCTCAGCCGCCTGATGAGACCGAAACAGGAGATGAAGTCATGCTCTTTCTCTGCGTACCGGGGCACCGCTACCAGCAGTCGCGAGACGGTGTTGAGCGGTTGGGTGGGGTGATAGACGATAGAAGCCGTAGGCTGGCTCTCTATCAGGGCGCAGGCATCCGTCCAGTCTTTCTCCGTACTGAGCTCCGGCGAGTGCAGTTCCGAGAGTTCGGACAGCTCTTTGAGCTCGTAATGCCTGTTCTCCGCCACGCTCATCAGCAGCCATGTGTTGGAGGGCTTGTCCGCTTCGAGGCGTGCCTTTTCCTGCAACGCCAGCTGTTTGGCGGCGTATTCGGTGATGAATGACGAGGAGGTGCATAGCACCAGAATCATCAGCACCGAAGCGTTGAGAATCTCGTCGTTGAAGACGTTGATCTCGTATCCGATAGTGACAATGGCAAGTGTGCCGGCAGCCGTGGCATGGGTCAGACCGAAGACCAACTGCCGCTCCACGGCCTGCAGACCGAAGTTGCGCTGCGCCGCATAAGCCGCTATCCATTTGCCGATGAGTTTGGTGGCTATCATCACTACGGCGATGACTATTGTCATCCAGCCGCTCCAGAAGACCGTCATATCAATCATCATGCCCACGCCGATGAGGAAGAGGGGCACGAAAATGTTGTTTCCTACGAAATTGATCCGCTGCATCGTAGGGCTGAGGTTGGGAACGAGCCTGTTCAGACTCACGCCGCATATGAATGCGCCCAGAATACCTTCCAGCCCCGCCCAGTCAGCAAGCAAAGCAGCGACAACCATCATCGTCAGTACCACCAAAAAGCCGCTGTTGGGATCGGTCCGGCGCTTGAAGAACCGTTGTGCCATCCATGGGAAAGCAATGGTAATCAGCAGTATCGTACCGATGGCACGGGCAAACAGGTCCCACGTGGTGGTGGCATACGTGTGCATGAAATTGCTCTTGATGACCGCCAATACCAGCAGCGAGAGCGAGATAGTGAGCATCGTACCGCCGATGGCGATATTCACGCCTCGGTTCTTCTGTACGCCGTAACGGCTCACGATAGGATAGGTCATCAGTGTGTGACTGCCGAACATAGCCCCAAGCAGACTGCTTGTCACGCCGTTGAAACCCATCGCCAGACCGGCGATGAGACCTAACAGGAAAGGAAAGAAAAACGAGTACAGACCGAAAAGGATAGAGTAGTTGCGCTGCTGCCTGAAGTCATTCACATCCACCTCAATACCCGCCTGCAGCATGATATAGAGCATTCCTATCTTGCCCAGTGCCTGAATAGCCTCGCTGCCGTCAATCAGGTGCGTGGCGTGCGGACCGGCAAGCATCCCTACGATGATAAATCCTACTATAGCGGGGATGTGGATCTTTCGGCATATCATCGGTACCAGAAGAATCGTACCGAAGATCAGGGCAATGATGGCGAGCGTGTTGGTAATCATATAAACCTTCCGGTGAGGGATTTCTTGTTCTTCCTAAGGTCGTCAGCGGTGCCCTCTGCGACGATAGTGCCGCCGCCACGTCCTCCTTCGGGACCTAAGTCAATGAGCCAGTCGCAGGCACGGATGACATCGGTGTTATGCTCGATAATCAGTACCGTATTGCCTTTGTCCACCAACTGCCGCAGTACGCCTAACAGCACCCGTATATCCTCGAAATGGAGCCCTGTGGTGGGTTCGTCCAGGATATATAAGGTCTTGCCTGTAGAGGGCCTGGAGAGTTCCGTAGCCAGTTTGATACGTTGGCTCTCTCCGCCGGAGAGGGAGGTGGAGGCCTGCCCCAGTTTGATGTATCCCAGACCTACGTCCTGGATGGTCTTGATCTTACGCAGGATCTTCGGTTGCGGCTCGAAGAACTCTACCGCCTGGTTCACCGTCATCTCCAATATGTCCGCAATAGACTTGCCTTTCCACCGCACTTCGAGTGTCTCGCGGTTGTAACGCTGGCTGCCGCACACCTCGCAGGGTACATATACATCCGGCATGAAATGCATCTGAATGGTCTTGTATCCGTTGCCGGCGCACTCTTCGCAACGCCCGCCCTTCGCGTTGAAAGAGAACCGTCCGGCTTTCCAACCGCGGATTTTGGACTCCGGCAGTTGCGCGAAGAGCTCGCGGATGTCGTTGAAGACGTTGGTGTATGTGGCAGGATTTGACCGCGGCGTGCGGCCGATAGGTGACTGATCGACATTGATGACTTTGTCGATAAACTCAACCCCTTCGATGGTCTTGTAAGGCAGCGGGGCTTGCTTGGAGCGGTAGAACTTCTGGCTCAAGATGGGGTAGAGCGTCTGGTTGATGAGGGACGACTTGCCGCTGCCGCTCACGCCCGTGACGCACACCATTTTACCTAACGGGATACGTACCGACACGTTCTTGAGGTTATTCCCCGTGCAGCCGGTGAGGGTGATAGATGCCTCCTGCGTAGGTTTGAGAGCATTTGAGGCTTTGCTTTCTTTGAGGTTATCGGAAATGACCGTCTTTTTGCCATTCAGGTATTGGGCGGTAAGGGTGTCTGTGCGGAGCAGTTCCTCCGGCGTGCCGGAGAAGAGTACCTTGCCGCCCAGCCGTCCTGCCTTGGGACCTATATCGACAATCCAGTCGGCTTGACGCATCATCTCTTCGTCGTGCTCGACGACGATGACGGAGTTGCCTAAGTCCCGCAGCTCTTTAAGGCTGCTGATGAGGCGTTCGTTATCGCGCTGGTGGAGACCGATGGACGGTTCGTCCAGAATATATAGTACATTTACCAGACGGCTGCCTATCTGCGTAGCCAGACGGATACGCTGGCTCTCGCCGCCGGAGAGGGATTCACTGGAGCGGTTGAGACTGAGGTAACTCAGTCCTACGGATTGCATGAACCGCAACCGCGCACAAATCTCTTTGAGAATAGGCTCGGCGATAGCGAGCTGTTTGGAGGAGAGAGCATTAGGGTCCTTAGAGTCTTTAGGATCCTTAAGGTCCTTAGGGGTGTTCAGGCTTTCCAGCGTCTTTAGGAGTTGGTCTATGTCCATCTCCGAGAGGTCGGAGATAGCGTATGGACCGATACGGTAACTGAGTGCTTCTTTGCTCAGCCGCTTGCCGTGGCACTCCGGGCACTCGGTCCATTCCTCTTTGTCCTCTTCCTCCTCGTCGGGTATCTGGTTGCTGATGGCGGACAGTTCCTCCCACCAGTTGTCCTGACGAATGGTTTCGTCTATCACCTGTAACCCCTCGCCTGTCACCTGTTCGCTCTTCACTCTACCCAAGCCTTTGCAGCACGGGCACCACCCTGACGGGCTGTTGAAAGAGAAGGTGTGCGGCGCAGGTTCCTGGTAACTGAGACCTGTTTCGGGACACATGAGATTTCTGGAAAGAAATCTAATTGGAGATTGGTTATTGGATATTTGAGAATTGTCCGCCTCGCAGATCATCATGATACCATTGCCTTGTGTCATGGCTCTGTCCACTGACTGCCGCAGACGGCGCGTATCTATCTCCTTCGTACTTTGTACTTCGTCACTTTGTACTTTTAATCGGTCCACCACCACCTCGATACTATGTACCTTGTAGCGGTCGAGCTTCATCCCCGGTACCACCTCGCACACCTCGCCGTCCACGCGTACGTGCACGAATCCTTTCTTACGAATGGTCTCAAATAACTCTTTGTAGTGACCCTTGCGGCCGGAGACAAGCGGCGCGAGCAGCAGGATTTTCTTGCCGGCGTATTCACGGACGATGAGGTCGATGATCTGCTCGTCGGTGAACTTCACCATTTTCTTGCCCGAGAGGTACGAGTACGCTTCCCCGGCACGTGCGTATAGAAGTCGCAGGAAATCATACACCTCCGTCACGGTGCCCACTGTCGAACGCGGGTTCTTGGAGGTGGTCTTCTGGTCAATGGAGATGACGGGACTCAGACCGGTGATCTTATCTACGTCCGGCCGTTGCATCTGGCCGATGAACCCGCGGGCGTAAGAGGAGAACGTCTCCATGTATCGCCGCTGTCCTTCGGCAAAGATGGTATCAAACGCCAGCGACGACTTCCCCGAGCCGCTGAGACCGGTGATGACCGTCAGCCGCTTACGGGGTATAGAGACGCTGATGTTCTTGAGGTTATGTACTCGCGCACCGATAACTTCTATGTTGCCTTCGTCTTTCAAATCTCCAATCTCCAATCTCCAATCAAGCGCGCAGCGCCTTAATGGCTTCTTCCAGAGAGGCAATACGGCTCTCGGCGTCGGCTTTCTTCTTGCGCTCCAGTTCCACAATCTCCGGCTTGGCGTTCGCTACAAAACGCTCGTTCCCTAACTTCGCCATGACGCCCTTGAGGAAGCCTTGCTGGTGCGCCAAGTCGGCTTCCAGTTTCTTCAGCTCCTCGTCCACGTTGATGAATGCGTCCATCGGGATGGCAAACTCCGTTGTGCCGACGATGAACTTCGCGCAGTTGGCATTGGAATCGCCATGCATGGCGATTGCGACATTGGCGAGTTTCTGCAGGAGTTCGGCGTACTCGTAGGTATCTGCGCCTTCGAAATAGAGCGTCAGTTTCTCTTTTTGCGGGATGTTCTTCGAGGCACGCACATTACGTACGCCGGAGACAATCTCCTTGAGGGTCTCAATATCGCCAAGGATAGTTTCACTCTCTCCCTTGAGGTTAGAGTCGGAGAGGGGTTGATTCATAATGCTTTCTCCCTCTTTGCGGGTGTAGAGCTCATGCCAGAGTTCCTCGGTAATGAACGGCATGAAGGGGTGGAGTAACTTCAAGAGACGGTCAAAGAAGGCGAGTGTGGCTTCGTACGTCGCACGGTCGATAGGCTGCTGGTAAGCCGGCTTGATCATCTCCAGATACCAGCCGCTGAACTCATCCGTATAGAGTTTATAGATAGCCATCAGGGCTTCGCTCAAACGGTATTTGCTGAACAGATCCGCCACTTCGGCTTCGGCCTCGCCCAGTTTGGCATCGAACCAATCGATGGCTTGCTGGCTTTCGACTTTGGACTTTTGACTTTCGACTACCTCCCATCCTTTGACGAGACGGAAGCAGTTCCAAATCTTGTTGCAGAAATTACGTCCCTGCTCGCAGAGCGAGTCATCATAAAGGATGTCGTTACCGGCAGGCGCAGAGAGCAGGATACCCATACGTACGCCGTCAGCTCCGAAACGCTCGATGAGGTCCAGCGGGTCCGGGCTGTTGCCAAGGCTCTTACTCATCTTGCGGCCTAACTTGTCGCGCACGATACCTGTGAAATAGACGTGTTTGAACGGCATCTTGCCCATGTATTCATAGCCTGCCATGATCATACGTGCCACCCAGAAGAAGATGATGTCCGGACCCGTTACGAGGTCGGCGGTCGGGTAGTAGTACTGAATCTCTTTGTTGTCCGGCTGCTCGATGCCGTTGAAGAGGCTGATAGGCCAGAGCCAGGAACTGAACCATGTATCCAGCGCACCTTCGTCTTGAACCCATTTCACCTTTGTACCTTGTACATTGTCCCCTTGTACATTCGGGTCACTTTCAGTGACCAGGATCTTGTCCGTCGGGTAGTCCTCCAGACCCGTCTGCGCCAGCAGGTCCGCGTCATACCATGCAGGAATACGGTGCCCCCACCAGAGCTGACGGCTGATACACCAGTCTTTGATGTTCTCCAGCCAGTTGCGGTAGGTGTTCTTGTATTTGGCGGGATAGAAGACAATGTCGTCGTTCATGACGGGCGGCAGGGCGATGTCTGCGAAATGCTGCATCTTCACGAACCACTGGAGCGAGAGTCGCGGCTCGATAGGCACGTTCGTGCGCTCCGAGTAACCTACTTTGTTGTCGTAGTCCTCGATTTTCTCCACGAGGTCAAGGGCTTTGAGGTCTTCCACAATCTGCTTGCGGCAGTCGAAACGGTCCATGCCGTGGTACTTACGTACGTTGGCTTGCAACTCTTCCTCCACGGTGTCCATATTCAGATGGGCGTCCGGCGTGAAGATGTCGATGGTCTTGAGGTTGTATTTCTGTCCCAACGCGTAGTCGTTCACGTCATGTGCCGGCGTCACTTTGAGGCAGCCGGTACCGAAACCGATCTCTACGTAGCGGTCCTCGATGATAGGAATGACGCGTCCCACACCCGGCACGATGACATGCTTGCCTTTGAGCCACTGGTTCTTCTCCTCCTTGGGGTTGATGCAGACGGCGATATCGCCGAAGATGGTCTCCGGACGGGTGGTGGCAACAACGCAGTAATAGCCCTTTTCATCCTTATGCACTCCCTCTCCTTGGGAGAGGGCAGGGGAGAGGTCTTCCACTACTCTGTATTTCAGGTAGTAGAACTTGCTGTGCTCGTCGTGGTAGATAACCTCCTCGTCGGAGAGGGCGGTCTGGCGCTCCGGGTCCCAGTTGACCATGCGCAAGCCGCGGTAGATGAGTCCTTTCTTATACAGGTCGCAGAAGACATGAATGACGGCTTTGCTGCGGGTCTCGTCCATCGTGAAGGACGTGCGGTCCCAGTCGCACGAGCACCCCAGTTTGCGGAGCTGTTTGAGAATAATGCCTCCGTGCTCGTCGGTCCAGTCCCACGCATGTTTAAGGAACTGCTCGCGCGTGAGGTCCGACTTGTTGATACCCTGCTCCTTGAGGCGTTTGATGACCTTTGCTTCGGTGGCAATCGACGCATGGTCGGTGCCCGGCACCCAGCAGGCGTTCTTGCCTTCCAAACGTGCACGGCGGACGAGGATATCCTGGATCGTCTCGTTGAGCACATGTCCCATGTGCAACACGCCCGTTACGTTGGGCGGCGGAATAACGATGGTAAACGGTTCGCGGCCATCCGGCTCGCTGTGAAAGAGTTTGTTGTCCAACCAGTATTGATACCAGCGGGCTTCGATGTCAGTAGGATTGTACTTGCTATCCATAAGATTATATACGATTAATTATTTACAGGTGCTGTGTTTTCGCAGCCGAAAACGGCTGCAAAGGTACAAAAAAAAAATGACATACACAAGGGTGTATGCCACTTTTCTTGCCTTAGAAGCATTTTTTTAATGAATGAGAATCTTTTTGGTGTGCCATTTGCCGTCGTAGAAGGCTTTGACAAAATAGACTCCTGTACTCAGCATCGGCAGATGAAGTCGGCCGATTTGGCTGTCGGATGCGTCTTCCAGCCGTCCCTCGTAGATAGTGATTAACTTGCCGGAGATGTCCACCAGATAGAGCGTCGTGGGCGAATCTTTCTCCGTGAGTTCGGCATCCGTCAAGTCACTTGTTTCGAAGGGGTTAGGTATGAAGACCGGTTCGTCGCTCTCGTCCTGCTCCGTCCAATGACCTGCGCAACTCGGCATGGTGCTGAACTCTACGATAGTACGTACCATCATGTCGTTGAGGTGCTCCACTTTCAGGCTGTCGGTGGTCGGTTTGAGGTGGGAGTGGCCGATGCCTGAGTCGTCGGTAAGGAAGAACGAGATGCCGTTGGTCGCCAGTGCTATCGAACGCACCAGGTACTCGCCGCTCTCGCCCATGCCGCTGCATACCACCGGTACGATACGTACGCCCATGGCGGCGGCGTTGAGAATCTGGTCGTGTAGCAAGGCCATGGTGGCGGAGTCCTCATGACAAGGTGCATCTAAAATAAGGAACGCAATACGCGCACGCGCCTGCTCATCCCATCCGGAGCTGTTGATTGTCGCCATGAGTGCCTCGGGCACCGCTTCAGGATAGTCACCGCCGCCGTTGGCCTCCTGTTTGTCGATGAAAGTCTGGGTGGTGTTCAGGTCATCCGTCAGCCGCGAGAGACGCGTGAGGTACTCGTCCCCGTGGTCGCGATAGACTACGGCACCGGTGCGGATAGCCAGCCCGCCGGTGGCGTCAGTGGCACGGCGGATAACATCTTTCATCTCTTCCTGCAGGTAACGCAACTCGTCACCCATCGAACCCGTGGCGTCGAAGACGAAGACCACATCCACGCCCTTGCCCTCTTCGCACGGCTCGTCCAGCACGAATGTATTCAACCCTTCGTACCAGTCTTTGGCGTCCTGCACATGATCGTCCACGCGGATACGGAGCGTGCCGTGCTTGCCGCATAAACCGTTGCTGATCAGTTGGTACCATAACTCTGCCTTACCGGTGTTGTCCGTCACCGCCTGGTAGAGCGTGTTGCCGTTTAGGTCCTCTAACGTCACGGCGCGGGAGGCGAAAGGATAACCGTTCTTGTTCGTCACCTGTACAGTATAACGGTGCCTCGGCTGGATGCGCCATGAGGCGGCGAAGGCCTTGTGGCTGTCGTCTATGATGCCCGGCCATAGTCCCCATTTGGCGAAATCATTCACCTCGCCTGCCGTGAGCGTGCCGGCCGTAGCGTCGTTGACTATGGCAGCACCTATCGGAAGTATTGGCATCGCTTCTTCCATCATTGCGTAATCGGCGGTGGCGGGCATATCCGGTTCGGCCATCACCGGTGAGGCGGACAGCATCGTCTTGTACATAACTCCGCTGCGCGCGGTGCCCAGTGTATGGATCGGACCTTCCTCTTTGTCCCCTTTGCCGGCTTTGCGTTTGGCGGGAACGAGTGAGACCAGCAGCGGCTCTTGTACGCTTTCTATCTTCAATTTCTGGTCTTCAAACCCTTTGCACCGCACGGAGATTTTCTTCACGCCAAGGAGTTTCTCGGGTTGGATGACTACGCGGCCGTCCCACGAGGTACGCAGCACCTCTTTGCCTACCTTTATCTCTGCACCCGCAAGGAGCGACCGGGTGGTGTCGGTCACGATGACGGTCAGCGGTTCTGTCACCACCGAGCGGCTTTTCTTAACGCAGGCTTCTGTGCTTCCTGCCATCAAAAGTACAGCCGTCAGCAAAAAGAGTATTCGTTTCATAACAATCTTTTTTTTCTGATAACAGAACAAAAAACGTGCCATAGTATCCATTTTTTAGTACCATTAAGTTTGTCCACCGACTCCTGATGAGCCGGTGTTTTTCTTTTATACTTACCTACGGTCTATCTCTTTCATTTTGTACCGGATTAAAAAAATCGGCGCATTATGGATAGCATAATGGGATTACTAATAGGCTTGCTTGAAGCTGGATTGGCATTGTGGTTTCTCATCGCATTGATCTCAAACACATGCTTTTAGGGGCAAAAAATCTAACTTTTGTATTTTCCTTTTGGAAAATTTGGATAATTCAAGATTTTTTTGTATCTTTGCAGCCGTTTTGTGCGTGTGCGCACTAATGCATGTGCATCGTGCACGTAACCCGCGTATGCAGAATATGCTGCGTATGATTGGCTTTGGAGAGAACCTTGGAACCGGTTTCCCGACGATGGTGGCTGCATGGGAGAAGAAGTTCCACACGCTGCCTAAGTTGGAGGACAATCTGCAAATCAATTTCACCGAACTGACGTTCAGCGGCATGAAGAACAATGGTGAAGGTGGTCAGAAAAGTGACCAGAAAAGTGACCAGAAAAGTGACCAGAAAAGTGACCAGAGTACTACGGAGAAAACTACGAAGAAAACTACGAAGAAAACTACGGAGAAAGTGCTTGATTTGCTTAATAGTAATCCATATCTTACTAACCGAGAAATGGCTGATATGCTAACGTTGAGCGAAGATGGTGTTTTTTATCAAATCAAGAAATTAAAAGCGAAAGGAATTATTGTCCGCGTCGGAGGAGATAAAGGCGGTCATTGGGAGATAATAGATAAATAGCGTCAATCTCCCTGCAAAACACGGAGACGAGACGAAAACGAGACGAAGACGACACGGAAACGGACCGTACTGTCCTCGGGAGAACAACGGAAGAAAAACATAATGAATGTATAATATCCCCTCTTGGCAAGGAGGAACCTCCTAACCTCGGGACGAGCGCTAACGAAGTGCACTCGGACCGAAGAGCGGAGGCAATGGTTGCACTTACGATTTAGCAGAGCGGTATCGTTCTTGCAATCCATTTGCCGAACGCGATGGCACAAGCAGAATTAGACATATTACTGAATAAACTGAGCGGCCGCTTAACGGGCGACAGCAAGTTCTATACTACCCATCGGCATGGTAAGACGGTGGTTAGCAATTACCCTTTGCATCGTGACCCGAAGAAAGTGACAGCTCAGCAGCAAGCGCAGAGTGACGTGTTCGGCAAGGCGGTCAAGCTCTGCAAAGCGGAGATGAACAACCCCGAGCGTCTTGCCTTTTGGCAGGAGCAGTACAACCGGTACGTCAAACTCGCCAACAAGAGTCTCTCTCGTGCCAATGCGCAGTTCTTCGGCATCGACCCAAACACCACGCCGCAATCCAAACAGAAGTACTATTCCACCCTCCGTGGCTTCATCATTGCCCAATTGACGAAGCAACTCACAAGAAATTCTTGTTAGTTCGTCAGGACGAAACCGCCCAAAACAACGAGAGAAAAAGAAGTAAATTTGCATAATCCAGATTTTTTTCGTATCTTTGCACGCAATTTGTGTGTAAGGTAAAACGCAATCGCTAAATAATACAAACATGGCTGATATACTGCAAACCATAGAACGCTACCGAGCCTTGGGCATTGACCAGCAGATAGACTACAAGAAATTCTACTTGTATTCTATCATCACGCACTCTACGGCCATCGAAGGTTCAACCGTCACGGAGATTGAGAACCAACTGCTGTTTGACGAAGGCATCACGGCTCCGGGACGTACGCTCCAAGAGCAGATGATGAACCTCGACCTCAAAGCGGCTTACGAGGAAGCACAACGGCTCGCGGATCGGCACATGTCCTATAGCGTCGATATGCTCTGTCGCCTGTCGGCTATCGTGATGAAGAATACCGGTAGCACGTACAACACGCCGCTTGGCTCGTTCTCCGCTGCCGAAGGTGAGTTGCGCAAAGTAAATGTGACGGCAGGTTTTGGCGGACGCAGTTATCTGGCACATGAGAAAGTGCCGCAGGCGTTGGCGGATTTCTGTAGATGGCTCAACAATGAGCGTGCTTCGTTACCCCAGAACAATATCCTTGCCGCCTATCGTTTGTCTTTCGTGGCACATTACCGGTTAGTGACTATTCACCCATGGGCAGACGGTAATGGACGTATGTCGCGTCTTGTGATGAACATGCTTCAGTTTGAGTTCGGTCTCATCCCGACTAAGGTGCTCAAAGAGCAGAAAGCCGAGTATATCCAAGCGCTTAACGACACGCGCGACAAGCAAGACGAGTCAATCTTCCCTGCTGTTATGATGCGTTTGCATAACACCAACTTGCAAGCGGAGATAGAAGCCTTTGTGGCAAGCCAAGAGGCAGGTGTCCCTCAAGGTGTCCCTCAAGGTGTCCTTCAAGGTGTCCCTCAAGACATTACTGCGCTCATTAAGCAGAATCCGAAGATCACGCGTGAGGAATTGGCGGCATTATTGCATGTGAGTGTTAAGACCATCGGTCGCCGCCTTGCCAAACTACCGCATATCAAATATGTTGGCAGTGGCTATAGCGGCCATTGGGAGATAATCGAAAAATAGCATCGTCTGTCCCCACCGACCGATAGCGGGAGATGACCGAGAGACGAGCGAGAAACAAAAATTGGGAAAGGCAGAGAGTTGATATATAGGAACCATAACAATATAGTTTATAATTTATGGCTAAAGAAGTTAACATAGTTGATATCCTAAACACTTCTCCTAGTGTAGCACTTTTACGTGCCTACCATTGTGACATCATTCTGGAATTCCTTACGAGCGTTCTTGATGAGACTTCTGCTATTTCTCAGGAGAATCTAATTAACCATCTTTCGGAATATCTCAATGATCAAAGTGTAAATCTAGAAGAGGGCGATATCAATACCGCATTCGAATCTTGTGAAGAGAAAGCAGAAAGATATATCAAGAAATGGACAGATAGCGGATATCTGACTAATTACACGAACGAGGAAGGCGAAATACTATACCAGTTATCTTCGCACACTTGTAAAGTAATTGATTGGCTTCGTAGCCTAAAACGAGAGGAATATATAGGTACTGAATCCAAATTCAAATTCATCATTGATCAACTTAGAGTACTAGTAGAAAACACAAACGAAAACAAGGAGCAACGAATCCAGATGCTTGAAAAGAAAAAACTGGAGATTGAGCAAAAGATTCAACGCTTGCAAATGGATGATGATGTCGAAGTATTCGATGAATACCAAATAGTACCTCGTTTCTTAGAAATCAACAAACGGGCTAAGGAATTGCTGTCCGACTTCAAAGATGTCGATGATAATTTCAAGACCATTATTAAGGAAATCTACCAAAAACAAATCGACTCCAACCTCAGCAAAGGTGGTATTTTGCAATCCACTTTCGATGCTCTGGATGAAATGAAAGCCAGTCCTCAAGGGAAGAGTTTCTATGCGTTTTGGGAATTCCTTATGGCGCAAGATCTGCAATCAGAACTGGATGACCTTATTGAGGAGTTGTTCAACACCTTGGAAGAAAGAAACATTGAAAACAATGATCTTTTCTTAAAAAACATGGTGAATTATCTCTATAAATCAGGCATAAAGGTTTACGAGAGCAACGATAGAATGGCTAAGAAATTAAGTCATATCATCCATGACAACGAAGATGCCAAGTCTGATTTAACGAGGCAAATCATTCAAGATATCAAGAACAATCTCATTGAAATTGCCAAGACAGGTAAGAAACCGGAAATTGCGTTGACCGTTGACGATGGCCTTGATATAAATATTCCGTTGGAGAGAAAACTTACTTTCGCTATCAATGACACTGCCGAATACACTCAAAAACCGGAAATAAATGCACTATCCATAGACGATTTGAATGAGTTAGGAAAGGTACTTGGCCGCACCTATGTGGATAGGAAAGCACTCGAAAAGAATATACGAAACATCCTCACAGAAAGAAGTCAAACGACTATTGCGGACATAGTTCAGCAACATCCACTACAACAAGGACTATCTGAATTATTTGCATACTTCAGCGTGCTGAGTAGATTCCCAAATAAATCTATCAATTCCGAAAAGCAGCAAACAATAGTATTTGACGCTGCGCAAAATAGACAAATAATAATCCCTGAAATAATCATATCACGATGAACGAGATTAAACCATACTCCAAAGCTATTGTCCTTCTCCTAAAGAAAACTGTAGAGAGTAACTCTCTGGAGTGGAATAACATCCTCCGATATCAGAGTGATATTCAAGAATATCTATCTGTTATTGGCTTAGAGTTGGTAATAAAAAAAGACGAGGGGTTTGCTTATGTTAAGCAAATTGTCATGGAAGATGACTCCACCCTCAGTCTCGTACAACGACGTCAACTCACCTTTGAGGTGTCTATTATACTCGTCGTACTACGCCAACTTTTAGAGGACTTCGACAATAATCCTACAGACACACACTCCACGGAGCGGTTTGTAAGCGCTAACGAGATTAAAGATGAAGTCCGTCTATTCTTGCCTGAGAAATACAACAAGGTTAAATTGGAAAAAGACTTAGACACTCATATACAAAGTGTAGTCAAATTAGGATTCCTAAAAGAAGTTTGGAATGGTAATAACGACACCCGATATGTGATTCACCGTATCATCAAAGAAAAGGTGACTCTCGATGATTTAGATTTATTCAGACAAAAATTAGCAGAGTATGTTGGAGGAACAAGGTGATTTATTCGCAGCAAGCCCGGAAGAGTCGGGTTATCGGCTGAACTATTTAGAGTTATTCAACTGGGGTACTTTCGATAAAACAATCTATCGAATTGAACCTCACGGCAAAAACTCCTTGCTTACTGGAGCTAATGCTTCAGGTAAAAGTACCCTGATAGATGCCTTATTGACTTTGCTCGTGCCTTTTAAAAGGGATCGTTTCTATAACCAATCATCGGGCAATGATAAGAAAGGAGATCGAACCGAAGAGACTTATGTACTTGGAAACTACGGAAATATTCAATCTGAAGGAGAATCATCTGTTACCACACAGCGTCTCCGTGATAAAAACAACACATACTCCATCATTTTGGCTTCTTTCGCCAATAACCACGAAAAGGTGGTGACATTATTCCAAGTTAGATGGTTTAGCAGCAATGAATTGAAATGTGTTTGCGGTTTCGCAAGTGTTCCACTCCGAATAAAAGATTTCCCGCAATTTGACGGAAGGGGTGAGTGGAGGCGTACCATGGATAGGCAATACAATACAGGTATAGCCAAGAGACGTATTGATTTCTATGATGTAATCCGTGACTATAGAGATCGCGTTATTACTGCATTGGGATTGCGGTCTGAGAAAGCCTTAACGCTATTTAATCAAGTCGTAGGCGTTAAGGTTCTTAACGATCTCGATGAGTTTATCCGTAAATATATGTTGGAGCAACGGGATGCTGAGAGCGAATGGGCCAACCTTTATGATAGCTTCTCAACTCTCATGGATGCCAAAACGCAAATCGAAAAAGTCAAAGAGCAGATAAAGCAATTAGAGCCCATCAATGAAAAAGCAGAACAATTAGCTCTACTAAAACAAACCTTGGAGAAAATCCAAAAGAATAAAGAATGGGCTGTATATTGGTTTGCTGTAAAGAATATCGAATTATCCTCTGCGAAATTAGAAGAACTAAAGGCACTCTTGGAAAAACTCAACCAACAACATCAAGAGTTAATTGGTCAAAGAGATAAACTAAGGAAAGAAGAAGAGGATTTAAAAAGAGATATTGATAATGACGGTGTTAGCCGACAGATTAAAGAATTAGCACACGGTATAGCCCAATTAGAAACCACAAAGCAAATACGTATTAAACGCCGCTCAGAATACGATGAGTGCGTTAGATCGTTGGGATTAGAAGAGAATCCTACAGAAAAGTCATTTGACGCAAATCAGGAAAAAGCAACCAAAGAAAAAGCAAAATGCACTTTAGAATTGGATGCCGAAAATGAAAAATTGCGCCTTGCCGAAAATCGCAGAGATCAATTGGATGCTACAATTAAGGAAAATATTGCAATCATTGAACAGTTAAGAAAGAACGCCAATAACATTTCCGGTAGTGTGGCTGATATCCGAGAAAAAATCTTGGGCGCTGTGGGTGCTACCCCTAAAGAGATTCCATTTATCGGTGAACTGATTCGCGTCAAAGATAGTGAACGCAAGTGGGAAAAATCCATTGAGAAGATTTTGCATAACTTTGCGTTACGTCTCATTGTGCCGGAAAAATACTATAAGGCTGTTTGTAATTATGTTAATTCAAACAATCTGAATGGTCGTATCGTATTCCAGAAACTGGAAAACACCACCGCGTTAAGAGATTTCCAAGATATTCCGGATAATTGTTTGCTCAGTAAAATTGAGTTTAACACGAATAGCCCATATCAAGAATGGCTGGAAGATGTTATATCCGAGCAATATAACTACATATGCGTATCTGACATGGAAGAGTTCTATCGTTACCGGGATAAAGTTGTAACGATTGAAGGTTTAATAAAATCGGTGCATAATAAACACGAAAAGGACGATCGTAAACAAGCAAACGACCGTTCGAACTATGTGTTAGGCTGGGATAATAAGGAGAAAATTGCTGCACTTCGCGAGAGTACAGAAAAACTACATGTTGAATATGCAAACAACGCGAATGCTATTGCTGCTATTAGGGCTCAAATAAAAGAAATAACTCATCGTCAAGAGCATTACGGCGATTTACTCAAAATATATACTTCGTATGAAGAAATCAATTGGGCAACTATAGCAACAGAAATCCAAGAAAAGACAAAGTTGAAAGAGTCCCTTGAAAAATCGAACGACACGGCAAGGATCCTTACCGAGCGGCTAAAGAAAGTGCAATCTGACTTATTGGAGTTGGAAGAAAAGACTATTAAAAATCACGATGAAATCATCTTTACAGTAAAACAGGTTGAAATCAAAGCCGCCGAAGAAAGATTGAATACGAATACAAACTTCATTCTTCCTTACGGAAAGAAAGATACCTCTGAATTCGAGAATGAAAATCCCGATTTACTTGATGTTACGTATGAAACGATAGCATCTGTACAGAAACGCTATCAGGAGAAAATTAATCAAGAAGAAGTTGAAGCATCAAAAGCCAAAAGCAATATTGAGATTACTGTCGCTAATTTGATAACTCGCTTCAAAAATCCCTCTCCAGATATCGACCAGAAATATTGTGATTGGCGGTCAGATGTGCATGCGTTACCGGAACCGACGAACTTGCACTTAGTCGGTGAATACCAGCAATTCTATCATAAACTGGTAAACGATGACTTAGTACGTTGTGAGAAACGATTCGATCAGTTCATTCAAGAGACTCTGACAGGAAAGATTACTGCGTTCCAGATGTTCTTTAGACAGTGGGATGAGTCTATTAAAGAGACTATCCAAATGCTTAATAAGTCTCTTAGATTGATTGACTTTACATCTATCCCTTCGACATACATCCAATTAGTGAATACCAGACGTACATCTAAAGAAATTGCTGAGTTTAAACAGCAATTGAATGAGGCGATGTACAATGTCCAAGAGGTCAACAACTCGATTGACGGTAAGCGCAACCATTTTAAAAACAAGATAGTCCCACTTATTCAAAAACTCAGCGACGAGCAGTGGCGCAACCGCGTAATGGATGTGAGACTTTGGTACTCCTACAAGGCTGAAGAATTTTGGAGAGAAACTGGTAATAAGAAAAATACTTATGAGAGTATGGGGCAATTGTCTGGCGGAGAAAAGGCACAACTTACTTACACTATTTTGGGTTCAGCCATAGCCTATCAATTTGGCTTGACTACAACGGGCACGCAAGCTAACTCTTTCCGTTTTATTGCCATCGATGAAGCATTCAGAGCACAGGATGAAGACAAAGCACGTTATCTCATCTCTTTGTGCAAACAATTACACCTTCAACTTTTAGTTGTTACCCCGAGCGATAATATCCATATCGTGGAAAATGATATATCCTACGTGCACTATGTTGAACGTCGTGGCAACGAATCTGTTCTATATGATATGCCAATTGTTGAATTCAAAGAAAACCGCGATAAATACCAATCCAATGATCACACCAACTGAGATAAGACAAAAGGCCTCGAATAAGTATAACTCGTACTTGCAATCTGTCGTTGAAGGAATACCCTTCAGCCCTATTCCTATTGCTGGGAATAAAAAACCAAATGCAGATCCAGTAAAATTTGAAGCAGAATTGACGGAGCTCATCAACCATTCCAAAAACAAAAAAGGATTTGGATATGTAATAGAATATCAGACAGTTAAGACAAAACTGATGGGTACGCAGGGGTTGCCGGCTTCTATTGTATTTCAGACCGAAAACGATTTTCTAAAGTTTATCGGAAAGGAAAAAGAAACAGCTAAATTCAAAAAAGATATTGTTAGCATCCTTTCTGCTTTTTCCAAACTAAAAGATTGGGTTCTGAAATATCCACAAAAGGTCATTGATAACGATTGGGATAGTATATTAAAGGTGTGCACCTATTTTAAGCATACACCACAGCCAAATTTATACATTCGCGAACTTCCAATACAGGTACATACAAAATTTATCGAAAGGAATAAAGGTATTATTAAGGAACTATTGGATATATTGATTGCTGATTATATAGATCATGACGCAAAAAATTTTGAGTCCCGTTTCCATCTTAAATATGATGAGCCAATAGTACGTTTCCGAATATTAGACCAATCTATAAGCCATCAATTATTTTCCGATGTTGAAGATATAGGCATTCCCATTAGCCAATTCAAGAAGTTGCTCATTCCCATACGAAACGTTTATGTAGTAGAGAATAAAACCAACATGTTATCTTTCCCTGCTTGTGAGAATAGTATCGTAATATGCGGGATGGGATTTCGGGTAGATATATTAAAAGAGGCAAAATGGCTTAAAGAGAAAAAAATGTTCTATTGGGGTGATATTGATGCACAAGGATTTCAGATTTTGTCAGAAATTCGAACTCACTTCCCTAATATAAAGAGTTTCTTAATGGATAGAGAAACTTTTGATAAATTCTTTGAAGGTGATAAAGGCAAAGAGACAAATGTAGAAAAAGAATTGTGCTTAACTTCTGAGGAAAATGACATGTTCCAATATTTGAAGATTAATAATCTGCGTTTGGAGCAAGAAAAGATCCCCTATGAATATGCCTTAGAAAGAATACCTCAATAACTAAGTCTTGTTGGCCATGCCCTGTCCGTATAATAACATAGATTGCCCTTGTACAAAGGACTGCCCGCGGCACGGGCGTTGCTGCGCCTGCGTCGCACATCATAAAGCCGCCGGAACCAAACTCCCGGCATGCTTACAGGGATAGATTGGGAGAGATTGCATACATATATGTGAACATCAATATTTTCAAGTTTATATAATCCAGTCTGATTTTGATAAACATAATCACAAAAAGCATGGATTTCATGGATTGTATTCCAAAAAATAATATAAATTTTCGGATTATACTCCAAAAAATTTGCACAATTCATAAAAAAGTTGTACCTTTGCAGCGATTTTAATTAGCATAGGGTATGTTTAAGCGAGATTTACATCAGATTATCGTTGACCAATGTTTTCATGGGAAAGCGATCATCCTTCTCGGAGCACGGCAGGTCGGAAAGACAACACTGCTCAAGCAAATTATCCAAGAGCAGCGAACAGAAGTGCAGTATCTCAACTGCGACGAGCCGCAAGTGGTGGAAGCACTCACCAACCGAAACTTGCGCGAACTGCAATTGCTGGTGGGTAGCGCCAAGTTTATTGTTATTGACGAAGCGCAGAAAGTGAATAACATCGGTTTGACGCTCAAACTGATTGTAGATAACATACCCGATGTACAAATAATCGCCACCGGCTCATCGGCGTTTGAATTGCGAAATCGCCTAAACGAGCCTCTCACCGGACGTAAGTTTGAGTACCAGATGTTCCCCATCTCCACCAATGAGATTTATAAATCTTCAGGATATTTGGATGTAAAACGCTTATTGGAAACACGTCTTATCTATGGCTCTTATCCGGATGTCCTCTCCAACATTGGCAACGCACAGAGTCTTTTGCTCTCCCTTTCGGATAGCTATCTATATAAAGACATATTGACGATGGATAGTTTGCGCAAACCGGAAGTGCTAAATAAGCTGCTGCAAGCATTGGCTTTTCAAGTCGGTTCGGAAGTGTCCTATAACGAACTGGCGCAAACCATAGGAACAGACAGCAAGACGGTAGAAAAGTATATAGATTTGCTGGAGAAATGCTTCATCATCTTCCGGCTTAACGGACTGAGTCGCAATCTGCGTAACGAGTTGAAGAAAGCAAAGAAGATTTATTTCTATGACAATGGCGTACGCAATGCGGTGATACAGCAGTTTGCACCTGCATCATTACGCAATGACATGGGGCAATTATGGGAGAACTTCTTTATCTCCGAGCGTATCAAGCGCAATCATTACACGGGGTATCATTGTAATATGTATTTCTGGCGCACAACATCGCAGCAGGAGATAGACTACATTGAGGAGTCGGATGGTATGATGTCGGCTTTTGAAATGAAATGGAACCCGAAGAAAGGAACCACCAAACTCCCGGAATCATTTCTCAAAGCATATAACATCAAAGAAACTGCTATCGTTACTCCCGACAATTATCTTGATTGGCTAATTTAACTACCACGCCCTGTCTGCTCATATGGAATGGTAGAATGGTGAAATGGTGAGCGCGCTACGCGCTAATGGTGGAATGATGGAATGGTGTTGCACATCACAAAGCACACGGAACCAAACTCCCCGCCTGCCTCCGCGGCATAGATTGGCAGAAATAAGAAAAGCGTGCAAACCCTTGTATAGACAAGAAACGGAATAAGTGGAGTATTTCTAACGTATAAAATAGGAATAAGTGGTATAATTTGCATAAAAAAACACGGAATAAGTGGTAAAATACTTGCGTATATCATTTTTTTATGTAATCTTCGAGGAATAGACCGGCAGAAATAAAATGAAAAAAAGTTGCTTTTGGGGTGATAGATTTGGGCACTTTTTTGACTTATATATGGAGGGGAATATATAAACACAAATCGATTAACACTAAACACAACGGATAACAGATTATCAGATATATGTCCAAACAATTACAAATACGTAACTCCACGGCTGAGTTCAAGGCTAATCTTCTATTAGAGAAGAATATCACAGATCCGGAACTGCGCAAGCAACATAATCAGGCAGCCAATGCCGCCAAATACGAAAGACGGGCAAAGATCGAATCTGGCATTTGTCCACGTTGTGGAGGATAGTTAGTCATTCGGGAAGGAAAATATGGACAATTTTATGGGTGCAGCAACTATCCTAAGTGCGATTTCAATGTCAAGAGCTTGCGCACCGACTATGAAGATATAAATGATGAAAGGCGTTTAGAAAGGCGCTTTTATCGAGGAAAACGATATTGGTAATAAATTTAAATCACAATATGGAAGAGAACGACATTAAAATGATGGATGCATTCGTCATGCAGATGCTAAACAGAGTTACTGCATTCGACATGTTTGCACAAGCTATGGTTTTTGTACGTGCCGCTGCACAAGCCGGAGGCACAGCCGGTATGATGGATGTTGGTCCAATTGGAGGAGCATTCGAAGAGAATAGCTCTATTACCGAGCAGATTTTCGAGAATAATTACCTGCCTGTGTTCGGTGATGTTGAACCTTGGCCGGATGAGGACCCGAAGGATGGTTCTAAAGTGACCCACAACTTCACCCTCAACGAAAACGGTTGGAGATTTGCAAAGCATATTGATACTCTTTTTGAAGCGATGAAGGACGTTGCCCCAACGCAGGAGCAATTAGATCAATGGAATCGCGAACAATACGAGGTCCGCAAAAAAGGGATGTTGGAGAGAAAAGCAGCCGAAGGCAAAGAGTGATTTACTTTAACAACCAATAGCCATGACCAGCGGTAAGTTACTCAAGAAATACTTTTGGTTCTTACGAGCCTTTCAGTCCGGACCAATCTCCAGAGCGCGACCCGCTCTGACGTGTTTATGATTTGCGAAACTTGGAAGGATCAAGCTTCGCTCGACCTTCACTCCGCTACGCCGGAGTTCAAGAAATGATAGTTACCACTACACCGACCATTGAGGGGGCACACCATTAAGGAGTACAAAGGGCTTGTTTCCGGAGAGGTTATCTTCGGCATGATTATGATTTCCATCTCCGGAACAGCCGTAGTGATTGACTAATAATAGACCATAATGGAAAAATTTGAAGAACAGATACATGGCGACTTACAGCAGTACTTGCTGAGCGTGAATGAAATAGACGAGCGTCTGCCGGAATGCCCGGATGTGGAAGGCAAATGGGAGACGATTGCTAATGCGTATATCCCGGACGGAGTGCGTGAGTTTCAGAATTATCCGCTTGCGTCGCTCGGTTGGATGATGTATCTCGGCATGGCGCTGGCGAAGATGTGGGATGACGACTGGCAGTACTACGCTGCGAAAGACGACCTGTATGTCTATCTGCGTGACAAACGCGGCTACGATGCTATGGATGAGTATATCCGCCGAGACGTGCTCAAACTCAAAGGCGCGGATTTTGCTGCGACGGAAGAACTCGTCAGCGAGTGTGCCTCGCGCGTGCATAACACGCTGATGCATCAGGACATCGAACCGGGAACCAAAGAGGCTTTCCTTGCCTACGTCGCTTGCTTGCATCAGTTGTATCTCTTCGGCGCAACTGTTCAACTCAAACGCATGGGCTATCACATGACGAGAATATAAAATATAGTGATTATACTATGACACGCAAAGAAACAATCATAGCAACGATCTTGCTAATCATTTTCGGAACGAGTATGCACTTTGTGCATCATGTTCCGTTCTTTAATCATTTTCTGGGTTATATCTTCCCCGTGACGGAGAGTGTGATGGCGCACATGAAGATGGTGTTTTACCCGATGCTTTTACTGAGCATCTATCTGTGCATTTCGCGTCGCGACATCCGCGAGATAGGCGCACCTATATTGGGCGCATTGGCTGTGATGCCGCTCATCGTAGCCGTATTCTTCAGTTATTGGGTCTTCGTGCGCCACGAGTTGATGCTTTTGGATATCGTTATCTATATCGCTTCGATGGTCGGCGCAGTACATCTTGCTAATCGTTGGCGGACTTGTGCATTCGTACAACGTCTTTGGCCACTGTGGATAGTGCTCATCGTGCTGGCTATCATTGCCATCGGCGTGTTGACTTACCACGCCCCCGATTGGATCATCTTCGCAGATTTAGGATAATATGAACTGGACGATTATTATAATAGAAGCCCTTGTGCTTACGGCACTATTCACGGCGATGATACTCATCCCGCTAGTGAAGAACCCCGTATGGTGGATAGCTGACTATCCGGAAGATATCCAAGAAGAGTATTTCAAGACGCACGAACGCATCCCATCGAAGTTCTTCACGCCTACTGTGCTGCTCAAGAAAGGCATGGCACTACTTATCGCATTGGCTCTATTGCTTTTGGTGGTATGGTTAGCCGGAACATATGACTTCTGGTCGGCACTGTGCGTTGGCTATGGAATATGGCTGTTCATAGATTGGTACGATTGTTTTTTCTTGGACTGGGTGCTGTTTGCGAACATAAAGTCCGTTCGTCTGCCCGGCACTGAACACATGGATGCTGCGTATCATCAAAAGAAATACCATTTTGTCCAATCGTGCTGGGGAATGTTGATAGGGCTAATTCCATGTCTCATCGGCGCATGTATCTATGCACTCCTCATTTCCGGAAATCCGCAAAGTGAGCCTAATATCTCATTCATGGAAGCGCATAACTACTTCGTGCGGAATGATGTTACGGAACCTATTCCGGCAAAGATCGCTTCGCAAGACGAGTTTGAGCACTATTTCGGCATGGCGGCTTTCATGGGCAAGAATGGGCAACCAACGCCTATTGATTTTGAGAAGCAGTTCGCTATCACCGTAGTGCTACCGGAGACTAATCATAGCACCGAACTACATGCAGAGAGTTTGACTGATGACGGTCAAAAGTTGATATTTACTTATAGCGTCGATGTAGCTCCAGAAGAAAACACTTGGACGCAAGTGCCGATGTTGCTCATTTTCGTTGATCGCCAATACGAACGTAATAGTGTGGAACTCCAAGAGCAAGCAAACTAATTATGTCCAACCCTGATTTGGTACAATATATCGTAGAGCAGGCTTCGCAGGCAGGTGAAGTGACGGCGAAGAAGATGTTCGGCGACTATTGTCTCTATTGCGACGGCAAAGTGGTAGGCTTGATTTGTGATGACTATCTGTATCTCAAACCGCTGCCACAATTACAATCGCTCTTGCACGAATGCGACCAACGGATGCAACCTCCTTACGATGGAGCCAAACCGCATTATGTTATTTCGGATGTGGATGACAGAGAATATGTGTCGTTGCTTGTCAAAACAGTGGTAGATAACATAAAGACTAAAAAGTAACCAATGAGCACCTTGCAAAAAATACTGGCATTGTTCATCGGCATCGGCGCAGTAGTCGGTGCGGTGATGATGTGGGTTGACCCGACGGGCGCATCATGGGGAGGAGAACCATTATTGGAATTGCTCCGCGCAAAGATGCCGTGGCCGGATGTGTTCTTCCGTAACTTTATTCCGTCTGGTATAGTACTGTTGGTGGTGAACGGTCTTACGCAATTTGTAGCAGCTTACCTGCTTTTCAAGACCCATCCGCTGGCACATCTGGCAGTACTTGTATGCGGTATTATCCTGATGCTTTGGATTGCAATCGAATGTTGGATTTGGGGCTTCAATCCTGTCGGTAATTTCTACTTCGTCATTGGCCTCGTCGAAGCCATTTCTGCAGTAATTAGTTTGCATGGAAACAGATAGAATCATATTGCGCCCATGGCAGGAGAGTGATGCAGAAGCGTTATTCAAATATGCTTCTGATCCGAATGTGGGACCTCGTGCCGGATGGCCACCGCATAAGAGCGTGGAAGAGAGTCTGGAGATAATCCGAACGGTCTTTCACAATGATCATACGTGGGCTATTGAACTCAAACAGACCGGCGAGGCAATCGGTTGTATGGGCTATTACCTGTACGGGGAGAGCAATATAGCCATCGGCGAACATGATGCAGAGGTCGGCTATTGGGTTGCCAAGCCTTATTGGAATCAAGGTATATGCTCGGAGGTGTTGCGTTTGATGATTGACTACTGTTTTCAAGAGCAGCATTTTGAGGTGCTATGGTGTGATTGTTTTGTGGATAATCCTGCCTCCGAACGTGTGATGCATAAGT
>CACYKR010000027.1:0-24499 GCA_902774995.1 uncultured Bacteroidales bacterium
TCTAAGGCTTCCATAAATAATTTTTCAAAAAGTAGTAGAGGGAGACTACAGAGGGAGTATATACTATGCAGATAGTCTCCCTACTACGAATTTTCTTTTTTCTTTTTGCTTCTTTTTCTTTTGTCTTTTACTCAACGACCTTGACCGTTAGTTTCACCTCGTCCGGCTCCTTATCCGGATATAGCTCCACGAACGTCCTTACATACCCTGCCATCACAGCGGTGCGCGCCTTGACCAGATTTTGCTCTTTGACTTTCTCCTTGGCATTCTCGCGCCATTTCACCGCCTGTTCCTGTTGGTACTTGTGGTAATCGGCAAAGTCGAAAATCTCGGTGCGCTGGAGTTGGAACTTACCAACGCCTTCCACCTCAAACTCGCCTTTTTCCAAACCTTTTTCGGCGAGAATGGCAACGGCTTCGTTGGTTGCCTTGGTAGAAATCTCGTCAATACGTGCTTTAATAGCTTTCTCTTGGTTGCGCAACTCACGCAGTTCTTTCAAATTATTGGTTTTCATAATTAGTCTAAATTTTGGGGATTAGTAAATGTGTATTTGCTGAAGATTGAAAGGAGCTCTTCACGGCTCATCTGTTTGGGATCGCGACCGATGGAACGGAGCACGCGCAATAGTTTCGCACGCTTGTTATTCTCCTCTGGCGTGACATACTCCAAGTTATCCGCCGACCAGTCGAGCATATCTCCATTGATGTGGTCAACTTCGTAGCCCTCAGGTCTTGGACCAATCCATGTGAGAGCCATGAGCATGTGGCATGTCCTGTTCCCGAACTGCCGCATGAAGGGGTAACGCGTGTGACACACTCGCGGATCTCTGGGCACGGCGAAGCATGGCTTGACCTCCCGTAACCCGAACTTGGTGAGTGAAAAGAAATGTCCGTCCCTTGTGCAGTACAAAGGTTTGTTTGTTGGACATCGTTTGGCGGTAATCATTCCACCGCCCTCCGTGTAGATACGCACAACCGATTGGCTCTCGTCTGTAAAACCGTACGCATCTACAGAAATAGGTTTGTAAATCATAATACACAGCACTCCGTTTTTTACATGCCGCAACGTGCGGTTATTAGCGAAATGCAATGCAAAGTTAGAGAGAAAAAAAGGCTTCCTCGCGAAAGGAAGCCCCTAAACAAATGAGAAACAAATGGAACAAATGAAAAACAAATAGAGCGGCTTTTTTACGGCTTATTTGTACAAATGAAACAAATGCAAAACAAATGATAAATGGTCAAAAATAATAGATAAAATTACTGTAACTATACCGTTTCATGGTCGGAAAACATGCTCGTAGTTCGGCAAAAATCTGCTTCTTGTCCATACCCTTGAAATCAAGCACACCCATTTGTCGGTACTTCTTGAAAAAGGCAGCTAAGGTCTTTGCGTCACTCTCGGCTGCTTCGCGAAACATTGTTTCAAATTGCTCTAATGAATATAATCCTAGTTCGGTCAGTTTGTCCGGCACGAGGAACGGACACGGAGCGTGCTCCACAATGGGCGTGACATTTTCCACAGTGGCGGTGCTTGCGGTTGGGGTGTTTGTTGGGGATTGCTGTCCTTGATAAATATTGACAGAATGATTGTCGTGAATGTCGAAGTTATCTCCGGCAATAAAAGCCCCATAAAAATGGAACTGGTTAATAACATATTGTTTCATGGAATAATTAAAGAATTTTGGAGAGCATAAAAAGCACGGGAATGCGGGGCACTATAAAACAAAGCGTCGACAAGCTCCTACAAAAATGCCCCGCAACCCATGCCATGACACGAGTAACAGGGACATATTCTTCTTTGTAGATAAAAAGCTGTCGACTTTTGTTTTATAAAGCAATATGCCTGTTGTTGCACTATGTGCTATACAATATGTCCTCCTGTTTAACGTCTAAGAGAACCGACGTCGCTTTCCTTACTGAAAGCGGCTGCAAAGTTACTACATTTTTTTGAATTATACAAGTTTTTTATAATATTGTTTGCAAATAGTCCATTTTATGCAAAGATTTTCTGCAAAGATTAGCAGCGCGAGGCGCGGAGTGAGATGTCAGGAGCGGATGCGCGGGGAATCCATTCGGAATAGATTTGTGCGGCGGTTTTGGAATCATTGCAGGTAACGGAATCATTGCAGGTAACGGAATCATTGCAGGTAATGGAATGCAGGTAATGGTAAATCGTTTCGGTGGTGTCGTTGGGCAGCAAGTTCAGACGGCAGGTAAGAGTATCGCCCAGAAAAGATTCGTTGAGCCAATGAACGCTTAAACAACGGATGGCGTATGCGTCCATGAACGCCTGTTCTGCGGATTGCATGGCGATAGAGACGTACGTGCGGTTGTTGACATGCCCGTTGAAATCAAGATTAATCGGGTTGACGCGGTGCTCAACTTGCTGAAGAAGCATGCCTTCAGTGTCAAACCGGCGTTTCTTATGGCTCTCGGAAGTTCTTTCGGGCACGATAGGAATCCTGTCAACGAAAGGAGTAAACGGCACAAGCCGGTGTGTGTCTATATCCAGATGTGACCAGCAGCCGTAGCCGTGTGCCACTTCGACGCCATCCGACCTGCGGATACGGAACTCGGTGTACAGCCTTAGTGCGGTCAGTTCGCTATTCCAGATGGTCACTTCGATGTCGTCGGACCAGAGTGCGGTCTGCTGTTCGAACCACGCGTTAAACTCGGTAATGATCCAGATGCGGTTGATAGGAGCCACATCAAACGGCGCGAGGTGCAAACAAGCCATGAACCGCGTTGAACAATCCTGAAAATAAAGCAGCACGGCACTCGGCGTCATGCGGTAGCGCGTGTCCATATCTGCCGCCGTGATCGAATAATGATGTACGTATTGGTTGTTAGGAGTAATCATATCAGTGTTCGGAATCGCCCCATGAGAGGAGTTGCTATTTTATTGATAGAGATAGCGTTTGATTGAGCGCTTTGGCGTTTTCTCGAACTCCTTGAACATAAATTCAAAGTTAGCAATGCGGCTATAAGAGGGTAATTGCCGATTGACATCCTCCACTGCCTGCAAAACCGCTTCTTGAAGATTCATGCCTTCCTCTCGCATCTGTTCCACATGTTCGTCGGTCAGATAGATGAGTGCGTGGAGTTTGTTGTCGCGGCTCACCACCAGTGCTTCGTCTATCGCAGGTTGGGCATTCAGCAGAGACTCTATCTCCTCGGGATAGATATTCTGACCGGAAGGTCCGAGAATCATCGTTTTGCACCGTCCGCGCAGGAAGATATTCCCTTCTTTGTCGATAGTTCCGAGGTCTCCCGTTCGCATCCAGCCATCGGCGGTAAAAGCCTCTTGCGTTGCTTCAGGATTCTTATAATAGCCCAACATGACATGGTCGCCGCGGAGCAAAATCTCTCCGGGAACAGTAGCCGGGTCGGACGAGTCTATGCGTATCTCCATCCGATCGACGAGTCGTCCGCAGCTGTGCGCCTTGAACTGCTGCCACGGCACATACGAGACAAGCGGACCGCACTCGGTCATACCATAACCTGACAGATAGGGGAAACGGATGTCCATAAGGCATTTCTCCACTTCGGGATTGAGTGCCGCCCCGCCGGAGATGAGGCTTTTGAGTTTCCCGCCGAAAGCGTCCATCAGTCCTTGACGAATACGGTTTCGGATAAACCTGCCTGCAATGGGTGTATTCCATAGCAACCGGACAATCGGTTTGCTGACCACCGGGCGGATTTTCTTCTCGTAAAGTTTCTCCAAGACCATGGGCACGACGAGAATAATTAGCGGTTGACATTCGCGGAATGCCTTCATCAGCGTCGGCGTGGTCAGGCGGGTGATAAAATATACATGCGAGCCGCCGGCAATCTGGTAAATCAGCTCAATCATCATTCCGAACATGTGCGCCAGAGGCAGCATGGAAACGAGATTGACACCGGGGTGACATTCCATGTTATCGATCGAATACTGTACATTGGACGAAAGGGAACGATAAGAAAGCATAACGCCCTTGGGATTGCCCGTCGTGCCGGACGAATAGTTAATCAAAGCGAGGTCATCGAGATTGTCTTCGCGGTAGTGTACATCTTCCGGTCGGAACCCTTTCGGGTAACGTTCTTTGAAGGCTCTGTCCAACTGTTCATACGCCTTGCGGTATGCCGGATCGGATACAAAGACCGGATGGAAATCCACCGTAGAAATAACGGCTTTGAGAGCCGGCATATTAGCCAGGTTGACTTTCTGCTCCACCGCCGGACCGACAAACAGCACTTGTGCGTCGGAATGGTTGACCAGCCGCTCAATATCTGCTCCCGTGAAATCCGGCAGAATACTGACGGCGACCGCCCCATAGGAGAACGTGCTCATCAAAGCAATCGCCCATCGTGACGAGTTAGCCCCGCAAAGCGCAATCTTGTCGCCCTCGCGAAGCCCGAGTTGCTCATAAAAAAGATGCAACCGCGCCATTTCGGTTGCCATCGCGCCGTATGTGTACGTGAAAAACTCCCCATAGTTGGTCAATGCGGGATTGTTCCAACCCTCCCGAATAGAGCGGTTGATGTAAGAAAACATGTGTTTGGTTGGTGTTGCCATAGACTAATAGATTTAGTTGTCCGAAATCAAATCGGATGCAAAGGTACTAAATCTATTTAATTTATCCAAATCAAACCAAGACGAAGAAAATGTTTATTGCGATTTGGACAACTATTTGTTTGCGCGGAACTGAGCCGGAGAAACACCTGCCTGCTTGCGGAAGAACTTGCAAAAAGCAGCCTCCGTAGCGAAACGCAAATGGTATGCTATTTGCTTCACATTCAGGTCGGTAGAGAGCAAAAGCCGTTTGCTTTCTTTGCACAAGATATCTTGTATCATGGCTTGTGGCGACTTGCCAATACATATGCGGCAGACTTGGTTCAGATAGGCGGAAGAAATCTGTAATTGCACGGCGTACCAGCTCACTTGCCGCTGTGTACCACCGTTTTCATCCAGCAGTTTCAGAAAGGCCACGTACAGTTGATTCATCCGGGACGAGACGATGGTACGAGAATCCCCGGAAGGACGCATTACCTCGTCCACCCACGAAAGCAGTTCGTAGATGATGGATTGCCCTTGCAGGAACGCCACACGGCGGCGGTAGCGGCCTGTCTCGTCCGCATATAAATGCACGAGTTGGCGGTATGAATCAATCAACTTGACCTGCCGCGGCGACAGGTGTATCATCGGATGGCGGAGCACGAAATGCAGTTTGTCTATCCAGTCGGTCTCCTTGCGCAGACAGGCATAGAGGATGTCCTCTGTCTTCTTGCCGTCCAAGGCAAAGACCGTGCATCGGAAATCGCGTGACTGATTGAGGATGTCCGGCAGACGGTTGGCAGGGCTGAACAGCAGGTCGTCGCGACGCATGGTATAGGTGTTGTCGGCATACTTAAACTGAATCTGTCCGCGTCTGCATTGCCACATGTACGCCCGTCCGTGTGCCGCGCCCTGCTCCGAAAGCAAGTCCCGCAGGTCCTCCGTGACCACTATGTCTTTGAACCGTTTAGTCTCCGTCATATTGCACGTTTTGCGTGCAAAGGTACTGCTTTTTTTCGGAATATGCAAATTTATTTGCAGTTTGACGTGAGAAACAGAACAAAATGCCATTCAAGGTACTATAATTTTTCGAGATATGCAACAAATAGCATATTCTTTTCTTTCAATATGGTGATATTGTATTTTTTTTACAACCGAACGATTCTTTTTCTTTCCCCCAATAAGGAGTTCGGTAAACCTCACGTCTTGCGGTCGTCTCTTCGTTCCGACATTTTTTTTAAGACGGACAGATAGAAGGCAGGCAGCGCGGGTGAGTAGGTAGCCGGTGGCGCGTAGCGACACAAACAAAGAGCCCTCGGGGATAAATCCTCGGTGTCTCCGAAAGTGGCGGCTACCTCCTCTCCCACAACGCAGTGCGTACCGAGGGAACCGATGTGTACTGCATGCGTTGTGCCGGTGAAGGAGTGCCTCGGATGGCACTCCGAGTTTCGTGCCCGAGGTGTTCCCACACCGAGGATTACGTGCGGAACATACTTTTCTTTTGCGTCTATACAATCAACTCTCCTTTATACAAGGATGTCTTTGTATTCGTCTGTGCGGGTGAGAAGGGCACGGGCGTAGGAACAAACAGGGATGATGAATCGGCTGTTAAGGCGTGCAAAGTCCACAGCAGCAAGAACCATCTGCCGGGCAATGCCGCGTCCCTCAAAACCGTCAAAAACGCGTGTATGGTCAATTATCATCCGTTGCGGGGTAGGGCGTTGGTACGTCATTTCGCCGACTTGTACCGGTTCCGTGCAAGCACCTTCTTCCGTGGCTCTCAGCCATGCCTCGAAAATGCCGTTCTTCCCGGTCTCTTGGTGTTGAATAGTAATCATAGTTGCTTTGTTTTAGCAGTCATTTACGTTACCATCTCGTTAGCATTACGGATGTTTTAGTAGGATTTCCTTCCAGTTCCAGAAGTTTCTTTTTTATCTCCGTTCCGTATTCGTACCCGCCTATTTTGCCATGTGCTGCAACGACTCGGTGGCAAGGGATGATAAGGGCGATGGGATTGGCTCCGACGGCTTGTCCGACCGCTTGTGCGGAACGACAATCCACCATCTTGGCAATCTCTCCGTACGTCTTGGTCTGACCAAACCAGATGGTAAACAAAGCCGTCCAAACGCGCTTCTGAAAAGCGGTGCCTTGCGGGCCGAGTCGCGGCACATTACATGGTCGTTTGCCCGCAAAATAATCATCCAACCATTGGATTGTTTCCGCGATAATCGGTAGGGCAGTAGCTGCTTCTTCTCCGGCTTTTTCTTGTGCTGTTGAGGTGTCACAGGCTTGCTCGTTACTAAACCGCAGACTCGTTATTGCCTGACCGTCACTTTCGATGACGATAGGTCCCAGAGGTGAGGTATATGTGGTAGTAAAGGTTTTCATAGCAGACCGATAGTTTCGAACATCCGCCGATAGGCAGCGGCTTTCATATCCAGCGATAGCGGGTAAGCGCGAGAGGAAGACGGCATTCGCCAGAAACGGATAGTCCTGCCGGCGAAGGCGGTTTCGATATATTCGCCTGGTTTGGGCGTAGCGGTATGTAGTAGCTTGGCTAATGTCTCTGCGGCTTTGCCGCCGGTGCAGCAGATGTCATGGCATAGCGGGATATGTTGCAATAATGCGGCTATGTCTGTCTGCTCGACAATCTCCAGATGTTCATCAGCCGCGTTGCCTTGCAAGCGTCTAACGGCTTGCGCTGTGTCAAAGATAGCGATACCTTGCTCTCGGCAGAAAGAGACGATCTCTGTGTAATTAAAGATCGCTTTACGCCACTTTGTACCTCGTACCTGATCACTTTGTACTTCAAAGTGCTGTTTGTCGCCGAAGAAGACATGTCCCATAATCCGCCACATGTCGTTCTGCGGGTTAGGGTAGAAGAAATCCATGCACCACCGTTCTTTGGGTGGCGGGAAACTACCCAGCATCAGTATCTGCGCGTTAGCAGGCAGAAACGGCTGCAACGGGTGCCGCTCTATGTCCGGATATGTATATTGTGTTTCAGCCATAGAATATGTTAATTTGCAAAGTAATAATAGTAGTACCCCGCTGCAAGGACTGCGGCGAAGTGGAGGAAGAGGATGCCGTACAGGAAAAACGCGGCAATGTTGATCGCTGCAAGATAAATCAGTATGCCGTAGATGCAATAGGTTCTCATTTCTTCTTGTAAAGGTCGCCGACGGACATTTTCGTCCATTTGGTAGGATGAACGGCAGTGTCGCGGAGGGTGACATCCTGAAAGAGCGTGCGGCCGTTGATGAGACGCTGGCGGACAAAGAGGTCGAGTTCGTCAAGTGTCATCGGTCCAGCTACGCTGACCTCATGTCCGAGACCCGGAATACGATAGACGGAGTAGGGATAATCGAACTTGGCAAGGCGTTTGACGATGGCGTTAGCGCCAAAGAGACCGCGGTTGCAGAAGGTGATCTGTTTGTAGGTGACAATCTTGTCAAGCATGCCGTGAAAGAGGAGCGTAGGCGCGGGCGGCGTAGCCCATTTGAGAGCGCCGCGGGTGGAGTAGATCGCTCCGCTGTAGGCAATGACGGCTGCTGGTTTCCAACCTTCGGGCAAATCGGCTGTATAATCGAGCGTGTTGCATCGTCCGTAATCGGTCATGAGCACGGTAATCGCTCCGGCAGAAGAGCCTTCCAGAATGATTTTATCGGGGTCTATATCTAATTCCGCAGCATGGGAAACCAGATACCGCACCGCCGCGGAGCAATCGGCAACCGCCATATAGAAGGCGTTCTCCATCGGTTTGAGGTTCGTCACGCCTACCTTGGTAGCGCCTTTCAGCCCCAGACGGTAATCGATAGCGACTACGGCATAACCTCTTTCCGCCAGCGAATGGCAGTAGGCTGTGTCCCATTTGTTGGAGCGTGAGCCGGACATGAAACCTCCTCCGAAGACATGCAGGACGGTATAGCCGTTTGCGGGTGCTGCAGGGGCATAGAAATCCAGATAAAGGGTGGAGTCGCGCTCCACATAAGCGTAGGTCTCAGCGGCTGTTAGTGCGGCAGAGAACGTCAGCAGGGCGGCGGTGACAAGTAAGAAATATTTTCTCATGAGGTGTGTATTTTTATCTATGTTGTATCATTTATTTTCCAGTTCCGGGTGTTGGATAGTTATCTCTGCGCCGGGGGATGAGAAATAGAACATGTTGAGGATGACGGGTTTGGAACCTCTGTTCTCGCCTCGATGGACGGTTCCGATGACCTCCACCAGCGCCTCTCCTTCATGAAAGGTCTTCTCTCTGCCATCCTCGCAGACGATCGTCAGTTCGCCCTGCTGAACAATGCCGTAGTTGATTACAGGATGATGGTGCCAGCCGGTCTTGGCGCCTATAGGAAATTCCAGCCTCAGGACCCGCAGTTCCGGTTGTCCCGCAGGAAAATCGGGCAGCAGCGCGCCGTCCCAACTCTTGGAGGTGCGTATCAGTTCCGTCGTCTTGATAGCCATAATTATGTACGATTTAGCGATTCCTTAATTTGCCCTCCTGCCATGTCAGAGTGGGGTAGGTCTTGCGGAGGTACTCTACGGACTGCTCTATGCCGGAACCGCCGGAGGTGGCGAAGGGGATGAGTGTCTTGCCCTCCAGTTGCGGCAGGTTGTTGTCCAGCCATGAGTTGATGATACGCGGGCAGATGCCCCACCATATCGGGTAACCCACATAAATAGTGTCGTACGGCATGATGTTGGTGCACTGTTTGATGACCGGCCGTGCTTCGGGGTCGTTCATCTCCAGCGACGAACGCGACTGTTTGTTGCGCCAGTCGAGGTCGGCAGCGGTGTAAGGTTCCGCCGGTTGGATCTCCCAGAGGGTGGCTTTCTGTGCTTTAGCGATTTGTTGGGCAGCCGCTTTGGTCGTGCCCGTAGCCGAGAAATAGACTACTATCGTCTTGGCTTCGATGCCCATTGTCATGGCGGCAAGGGCTAAAAAGATACATAGTTTACGCATATCAATTGTTTTTGTTTAAGATGATTAACGCGCCAATCACTCCCGGCACCCATCCGAGGCAGGTGAGTAGAAAGACAATCAGTACCGATCCGCATCCGCGGTCAATCACCGCCAGCGGCGGAAAGATAACAGCCAATAGAACTTGTAAACAGGACATAGTGGTTAATCTTTTTGTTCGTCAAAAGGTAATGTTGGCAGAGTGAACTTATCAAAGTCGGATTGGTAAAGTTGGTCTTGCACAACGCGGTATTTCTCAAACTCCGTTTCGGCTTTAATCTGTGCCAATTCAGCGGAGATTTTTCCGTTATCCTGCAATATGTCTCTGTCCCATAATTTGAGGAAACGGTTTAATCTGTCTTCCCAATCCGCCATCGTCATTGGGATATGCCGGATTGCCTGCATCTCGGCAAAGTCAAGATAGGCAGACACGATACGCGCCAATTGCTGCAATTCGTCTTCCGTGAGATAGTTTTTAGCGACAACCACGTCATAACGATGTATTTTCCCGTTCGGTGCACCTTCCCATGATGTCAGCCCCATGTGCTCTTTTTCGGCATCGGCACGCTCATAAATCAGTTCTGCCGCAGTGTGCTGATGAATCGAATAGTGCATCTTGTTCTGTACGGCAGCAAAGAAGCGTTGGGTAGCAGCAGCCGTCGGGTCATAGTCAATACTGGTGGCGTATATGTCCGTTATTTTCTGATAGAAACGACGTTCGGAGAGGCGTATCTCACGCACTTTCTCCAATTGTTTCTCAAAGTAATCTTTGGTAAGAATAGTACCGCCATTTTTCAATCGCTCGGAATCCATCACCCATCCTTGAATCGTATAGTCTTTCACTATGGCATTGGCCCATTTGCGGAACTGTACAGCGCGCTCGTTATTTACCTTAAAGCCCACGGCTATAATCATTTGCAGGCTATAATGTTTCACCTCACGCGTCACTTGTCGGGTGCCTTCGGTTTGAACTATTAGAAAATTTCGAATAGTTGCCTCTGCTGTTAATTCATTATCTTTGTATATCTGCTGGATATGATAATTGATTGTAGGAACATCCACACCATATAATTCCGCCATCAGGCGTTGGGTCAGCCAGATGTTTTCGTCTTCATAGCGCAATTCTACGCTTTGCGGTTGGTCGCCAATGGCACTAACAAAAGTCAGATATTCAGCAGCCGAACTGCGAATAGTTATTTCTTTTGATGTTTTTTTCTTAGCCATATGTTATTCGTTGTGTCTAATTCTTTGCCGTATTTTATCGTTATAGTTTTTCAGGCTTGAGCCTTGCTCATGTGAGCTTTCAGGGATGCAAGGGCACGGCGGTGGAGATTGTACAGATTAGGAAGGGAGACTTCCATTTCTTCTGCCATGAACTGCATGGAAAGATGCTCACGGTATAGTCCGACCAGCAGGCGGCGGTAGCGTTCGTTCGGCAAGCTGTCCAGCGCATCGGCTATGGCATATTGTTTCTCGTTCGGCTGTCCGGCAAACAGGCTGTCCTCGTCCGAAAACCTGTCCATCTGGTCCGGCTCTATATTGATTTCGTGCCTGTCATGCCAAGGGTCAAAATGTGTTGTTGTGTTCATGTGCGGTTGTGTTTAGTGTTAATAGATTCGTGTTTTTATATACCCCTCCATATATAAGTCAAAAAAGACCTGAAATCTATCACCTTAAAAGCAACTTTTTTTCATTTTTTTTGTGCGAGAGCCAGTAAATTGCGGTTGAGGGTGACGGCTACCTGCTGCATGGTGGGTTCTGTTTTGTCTTTGGTCAGGTTGCACGCCCAAATGACTATTACCTGCCAGCCGGCATTCATCAGATCATCGTAGTTCTGTCTGTCCCGTTCGCGGTTGCGGTCTATCTTTGCCTGCCAGAAGGCGGTGTTGGTCTTGGGCAGTACGAACTGTCTGCATCCCTCATGTCCGTGCCAGAAACAGCCGTTGACGAAAATTGCCGTTCTGTATCTGCGCATCACTATATCCGGCTTGCCCGGCACGCTCTTCACGTTCAGTCTGTACCGGTATCCGTGTGTCCACAGCCATTTCCGGACCGTTATCTCCGGCTTCGTCGCCTTGCTGCGGATATGCGACATGCAGCGGTGGCGTTGGGTGGGTGTCAGAATGTCGGGCATGGACAGATTACTTTATATTTTTTTGGGGACATGTCTCAAAAGAGTCCCAAAACGAGCTATTGTGATTCTTTGTTTTAGGACATGTCTCAAAAGTGTCTCAAAAGATCCATAACCATCTCATATCTTAGCATATTTTACGCCTCTTTTTTCTCCTGAAGCATTAATTATACCTTCATTAATCATTTTATTTATAAGTCGGATAGCGCTTTTATCTGACAATGCGAAAAATGTTGCAAATTGAGCACGAGTAAAAGTCGGATGATCTTCTAAAAACATAGAAATATCATTAGGTGCAATAGTATTATTTCTTGTATTTTTTGTTAATGGCAATGTAAAAACGATGTATGGATCCTCAAATGTTACAATCGGTCTCTGGTTTCGGGGAAGTTGACGTATCGTACCGAATCCTAAACCTCTTTGCTCGGCCAAATTCAGTTTCTCAAAAACAAACATTACAAGAGGATTACGACTAAGGGAAGGGGCATCAAATGTTTGTATTTGGGACAATTTAATAGGATCAACAGGTTTTCCCGGTGATTTGATAATAATATTCTCGTCATTAATCTCAAAGTATATAGGTGCACCCGAAATAGTGTAATCTCTGTGTATGATAGCATTTTTAACCAATTCTGAGATAACCTCTATCGAATAATCGTATATTTTTTGTCTTACGGGGGAATTTCTGTCAATATGTGACGGTATCTTATCTTGATACCATTCATATAGTTTTTTCGATTGTTCTATTAAAGCACCTCCAAAAGTTTGCATGTCACGTTCTTGGGCTCCTGATTTATAAATAGCTCTGATAGCAGCATTTTGGAATGTAAATTGAGGATTCTTTCCAAATAGTAGTAAACCGAACCCTGTCGGTGCAAGATTTCCTTCTTTCTCTCCAATGATTTTCAACTGTTTTAATGCGGAAATTCCTTCTTCCGATTGCAAATCTTTTACTTTAATTATCCGAAGAAAACGATTCAAATCTATACTCCGCAGATCAGCTATCGTGACATTGGAAGCAACAGCCGCCAAGCCGGTTACAGGTTCGTCTGTTTCCTCTTTTTTCATCAGTCTGCGTTTGTAGGCACCTTGCAGAAAATCTTTATTCGCTTCTTCTATCTCTTTCTGCAACTCGGGCGGATACATTGCCACTTCAATACCAGCCTCCATCAATCTCTGTTTCCCTTTTCCCGATACAGTCGGATCAGGATCTTCAATACCGATATAGACTTTCTTTACTCGTGCTTCAATCAACCGTTGTGAGCAACTAACTTTAGGCATGTGTCTTTCGCAGCATGGTTCTAAAGTGGTAAAAACCACCGTTCCTGTCACATTTTCAGCGGTACATTTTCTTTCGAGTAATGTATATTCTGCGTGGTCTCCCTCACGCAATTCACCGCGATGAGCAGCAACATACGAACCGTCATTTCTAACAAGAACGGCTCCTACCTTAGGACTTATTTTGTCATCGTTTCTACTTTCTTGAATGGATTTACGCATTTCTTCAATAGAAAGCCGCATGTAATCCAAATCAGTCATTTTTTTCATATCTTGTTTTAATTAATTGCTACTTCATTTTCACCCCATCGGTTCTAACCATGTCAAAACATCGGGCATGAGTTATTTGATAGTACTTCCTTCTTTTAACCAGCAATCGTGGCACAATGGATGGGCGGCGTCTATAAAGTCATTACCGGAAATTTTCTTTCCGCATATATGACAATATGTTTCTTTATATCTGTTATTTCCATATCTCGCCCAACTTTGATAATCAGCTTCGCAATAGAAATGGCTATATAATTTAGACGTAGAGCGTGGTATTTGTTTTCCGCAACGGATACAATGTCCCATTAATGGCGAATCTGTATCAGATGCGATACAATTTACAAATTCGGACATGGTAATAGCGATGGAGTCTTTATCAAATCCAAGATGCATCTTCCCTTTCTCCCGCAAGAGATTTTCCACTTTCTTCACATCAATTTGCATCTTGGCAATATCCCCATTAACCAATGCTTCCTCTATCTGGAATATGAAGTAGAATTCATGATGCGGATTGATATAGCCTTGTTTAATCATATCATCTTTGCTCCAGATGACAGGATTTTCACTTGCTAACCGATATTTATATTGACCTTGTGAACCATACAGGAAAAGATATTTAGCACCTACCAGTTCAGCAGAAATATCTATAGAACCTCTTGTTTTACCTATCCGTAGATTATAACGCTGCTTGTCACGAATCCATTTGAGTTGATTTTCGTCTCGGTAATAACCGATAATGATGGTGTCTTGAACTCCAAATCGCATATCTATCGGTTGCGGTAGTTCTGGTGTCTCTCCTAACTTATAGTTACGCTCAATATAAAAATCCTTTTCCAGCATAGCAAGCAATCCTTCTTGTGTTGCTTGTAGTACCGGGTCGGTAGTGTTTTGTAGTGCTAATGATAGGATGGTTCTATCCTCAAAAGGCGTAAATACTTTTCCAATCAGTTCGCGGAAATGAGTGGTCATGTATTCGTTTAGATCTACACCCTTGGAACGCATCGGATAGAAATGGTAGTTTTCCTCTAATACCTTACGTATCTCTTCACGGAACTGCTGACGCACTTCGTCTTTCCAAGCCGCTTTCTCTGCTTGCCTATTACGCGCATAGAGAGAAATAACAAAAAGGAAGTTGACATTATACCGCGAAAGCAACATAGTATCGCGGTCAAAGAGTCGGTCTTTGAATTGGAATTTTATCTCCGGATTGTTCTTTCCTATCAGTTCCGTTAACTCAATCTCTCTATGATTATAACTATAATCGCCTTTCGTCATGGCTGCGCTGATGAAGAAGTTCGGGATGACATTATATCCTTCCGTCACATCATCGCGCAAACGCACTTCGGGGTGTTCTCCATTCATCCATAAGTCAATATTATACTGCACGATATTACGCGCGTACGTGTATTGTTTATAAATGGAGTTATCACCCAGTTTGGCGCCTAATTTATAGTACTTGCTATCGCCAATGTAGTACGTCATTTGTTCCTCATCGGCTTCAATCAGTCCGGGATAAGTGTAAAGGTGGTCAATAATCTTACCATCTTTCTGTTCCTTGAAATCAGCAGGTAAGTCTTCCTTACTATCTCCGATTAGTTCATCAATGATAGCCTCGAATACCACATAGAAATTCTTGACCAGCAGATATTCTTTTAATTCCGCAGAAGTGGTAATCTCTGTGCGATGGGCAAAGAACGCGTAGCATAATTGCCATAACTCTAAAGCTTTATCGGAGAAATACTTGTATTTGATTTGTCGCAGCCGGATTACTCCGCGCCCTTTGAGATAGCTCTCAAACTTAGCTCCGGTGATCAACGGGAAACCAACATTGATAGTTACCGCAAAACCATACTCCTCATGGATATAATTGAGAATACTATAGAAGATGATCAGCAACTCCTCGTCAAAGTTAATCTTCCGTTGTTTGTTGACGGGATCCAGATAGAGCGGCACTTGGCGTTCTACAAATGCCGAGGAGTGGCTTATCGTCCGTGTCCAGTTAATCTTATTGAAACCGGAGTGGATGTTCTTGATGATAAAGGTGATATACGATTGGTTATCCTTGTTGAACTGGATGAGCGAAAGCAGAATATCCAAAAGCGTGTTGGTACGTTTCCGCATACCGCGACCCACTTGGGATATCTGACGATGATAAACTATATCGCTATCCTTGTGCGTGCGTTGGAACACTTCTACTGCACGATAGATCCACACGGCAAACTCATAGATAAACTTGCGTTCTTGTTCTTCGAGTTTACATTGGTCGACATGGATAATTTGTTCAGGATCGTACTTGCCAAAGACTTTGTTTTTCTCGTCCATCAATACCTTGGGTAAGATGAACACACAATCCTTTATCTTCGTGTTATAGAAATAGCCAACATAGCTCAGTGACACCAAGCCTTCCACGTTTTGCAACGCGTCAACACCGTATAGTACATCGCGCACTATTGCGGCATCGTATTGATATTCCTCAACAAGGATTCTCATTCTGCTTGCTCAGCTGGTTCGTCCAATTTTAGATTCTTCAGCACTTGCTCTGCCAATACTTCATTAAAGCCACCTTTGAAGAAGTCCTTGAAAGCAATGGCTTTGCCGTTTTCTTGACGGAATGCTTTGAGACTATCTATCTCATAGTCTTTGAATACATCATTCCAGAGGTAGAAATATACTTTGTTAACCAACATCTTCGCGTCAATGATACCATCGCTGGTACGAACGAAGAAGTAGCCTAATTGCTTGTCCTCGCTATTGGTCAATTCGAGCACTTCGTCATTGATAGCCTCCAAGAACCGCCACCAATCGTATTCGTGACCATTGACCTTAATCTTATAATCCAAACCTGCATTCTCGATAGGTACATACCGCCAATCCCAACGACGTTTGAACGCGCTATCAATCGGGAACAACGATTGGTCAGAGGTATTCATTGTAGCCCAGATATAGAGGTTTGCCGGTAAGATAAGTTCTTCGCCTTTGAACACGGTCGATTCCTCTTTTGCTCTGCAACCGCCTTTTTTGAACTCGGTATGAATAAACGTACCAAGATCCGTATCCGGCTTCACGGGATATTCGGATATATTGTTTTCGCGGTCAAGCAGTTGGAACAAATCACCGAAGATCTGCGCACAGTTACCGCGGTTGATTTCTTCGATAACAAGGAACACCGGTTCTTCGGTCTGCCATGCACGGATATAAGCCTTTGTGAAAGCCTGCGGAACAAACTCATACGTGATACTCTCTTCGTAAATCTCGTTCTTGTTCTTGTCAAGAGCGATATTACCAGCCATATCACGCACAGCTTTTCTCACCTTAGTCGGCTTGTAACATCCGACAAATGTAGCATAGTCACTATCGGGATGGAAAGTAGTACGGAACACATTTCCTTCCGGCAAAGCATTTGTGTAGTCTTTCACCGTGTGACTTTTACCTGTTCCTGGAGCACCATAGTAAATTACTTGTGTCGGCTCATTGAGCGGAGAACTATTCTCTACCGTGATTGAAGGTTTTACTTCTCGTTCAATTGTTGTTTTACGTGGAGTAATATCCAGAGCTGTGCTTACTAATTTCGCATAATTTTCCAAGTCAGCATGTGAAACACCTCCGTTTAATTTAAATTCCTGCTTCTGCTCGATAAGATATGGGTGCATGCCAGAAGCAACATAGGATTTGTAAATGCGGAAAGGTCCAACAGGTTCATAAGCGTCTCTACTGATAGCTTCTCCATCATTAAGGATTGTGTTGTATACGCTTTCTTGATTAAAGACGATTTCATCGAGATTGTTGTCTCTAATCTTGTATTGGGTCTCTTCGGTAAAGGTGTTCAGTAACATCTTTAAGCCCTCTTCTAATTTAGAAGCGAAAGGCTTATCCTCTAACCAAGCGGCAAGAAGTTTATTAACATCTTCGTTAGAATGACTTGATAGGTATAAATCTACCAAAATCATATTGGTGGCAAAAGACATTTTCTTTTGGAAACGACTGGAGCCTGTACGTTCAGATAACCCAGAAGCAACGAAATTGATCTTCGCCAAATGGAAGAACAACTCGATTCCAACTTGTAACGCTTCAAGTTGAGCGGTGAACAGAGGAGTTTTGTTTACCAAAGATGAAATCTTTTCTGCTGCAGCAGGGAATTTAGCATCTATCTGCTGAGCCAGAATGTCATCCAGCGCAATAGTTGTAAGACCACTGTTGATACTCTCCTTTGAATATGTCACTTGCGCTTGTTTATTGTTAGCGACATAAATAACATACAATGAAGCAATAACAGAACGTAATTGCGACAAAGAGGATTTAATTCCTAATCTAAGATTGAGTTCTTCTCTTTCTCTTAGTTGACTTGGATAGTTTGCCATATCTTATAAGTTTTCGTTTTTTACTATTTCAAGGGCAATAGCCTTAGCCAATAATGGTGGTACGGCGTTGCCAACTTCCTTCATCTGAATAGTCTTCGTACCATAGAAGATAAAGTCATCAGGGAAGGATTGTATTCTCGCAGCTTCACGAGTAGTTAAACATCTGTCTAAAATGGGATGCGTAAAGCGACCGGAAGAAGGAGTATCAAAACGAGTCGTGATAGTTGCTGCGATACCGTCTTCGAGTAAACGGCACCACGTACCACTATATATAGACTTGGTGCGATGTTCCGGAGGTAGTACTTCTTTACCTGCGCCCTTTGGAATTAGCGCCAATCGTTCAAGCGCTAATTTGGAATGAGCAGTAGCAACATGGTTATAGAGGACTTTACTATTTCTGCGCATTTCTCTTTGGTATTCCGTAGTGGGCTGTTTGTCATATTCAGCAGTTTCTTCACCTTCTCCAGATGCGATAAAGGGCAGATCATAAATAGCCTCCTTCACGGTAGTATGCCTTCCATTAGGTTGTGGGAAATCAATAGTATTCTCGCCTAATTGACCAATAAATACGGCTCTCCTTCTGTCTTGTGGCACTCCGAAATCAGTTGCAGTTAAGACTCCGTATTTTACTTGGTAGCCCAACTTCTCAAATGCTTCTACAATCTGATTCTTAAAATACCCATCGGAAGTTGTTATGATATTGGGAACATTCTCCAATACAAAATACTTGGGTGTGAATTCCTTTACAAATCTCACGTATTGCTGGAACAAGAAATTCCGAGGATCATCGAGACTCAATCGCTTTCCTTTTTGCGAGAAACCTTGACAGGGAGGCCCACCGATAATTACGTCAATATGTGGATGCTTCCTGTGAAGAGTCTCTACATCAATTTGGCAAATGTCTTCCGCATAAACATCTGTACCTTTGTGGTTCAATTGATAAGCCTTAGCTATGTCTTTGTCAAATTCCACTGCGAAAGCAATATCAAAGCCAGCTTGTCTAAAGCCTTCGGACATGCCGCCAACACCAGCAAATAAATCACCTACAATCATTTTTTATCAAGTGCATTTAATCTCGCTTTCGCAATGTTATAATATTCTTCGTTTAACTCTATTCCAATATACCTACGTCCTAACTGCTTTGCGGCAACACAAGTAGACCCACTCCCCATAAACGAATCCAGCACAATATCATCAGGGTTGGTAAGTGTTTCAATAAGTTGTTTCATTATAGAAAGCGGCTTTTGAGTAGGATGCTTGCCAAATTTCTTTTCAGACCCAGGACAAACGGAAGATTCCATAAAGTCATGACATACCTTCCCGTTGTTATGGAATGTGCCAGAAGTGCCTTCATTCACAAAGTATATCCAACACTCGGTGGAATTAACGTATTGAATCTTCATATTTCTGGGCATTGGGTTTGTTTTATGCCAAATACCAGTAGTTTTGTAATAGAAACCAGCCTCCTCTGCTAACTTAATAACATCTCCAACCTTAATGATAGCCATAAAGATAATCAGAGTCCCCTTTTTTTTCAAAACTCGATTACATTCCTGAAGCCACAATCGCATATTTTGTTGCCACTCATCAAACTCAAGATTATCCCAACCTGCATAGGCAAACTGGTTCTCTCTCATCTTCTTCAAGTTTGTGTTGCGGTTGTGCATAAACAACCCCAAATTATACGGAGGATCAGTAATAATGCAATCAATACTTTTATCTGCGAATGTACGCATTGTTTCTGTACATTCAGTATTATATAATTGCGATTCTATGGAGTTCTTTTTAGGCATCGTTATAACCCTTTAAAAATTCTGTCTCTATGATATGCCAAGTAGTCGCGATTAGGGGTGTGCTCTATTGGCATGATTAATTTATGTCCGGCAATGCAGCCGAAATGTGAATCAAAATAATCCTGTGTTTCGTACTCCCTCAACGCAGAGGATAAACTAATTGTATAATCGTCCGGCGAGATAGTTATAAATCCTTTGTCAAACGCTTTGTCATACAATGCTGAAAGGCAAATCCCGTTTTCAGGACTTAGTTTCTGTTGGGGCGTACTATCTACCCACGGGATAATATGACTTGCCACCAGCAACTCAGGAATGTTTATGCCGGTTATTGCACAACGCCCTTCATAATTGGAAAGAATCATCGAACGGAATGCCGATTGGTTGACTCTTTGACGAATAACTGTGTCTCGCTCTTTGCCCTCTAACTCCCTAGGGGTGATTAGTAAAGAATCTTCAATACTCTTGTTCTGTAGTCGCGCTTTAATTTGTTGCGCCTCTATAAACAGACGTTCTTTGTCATTGGCAAACTCATCCCAAATGGGTTCACAAACAGCTTTGCCTGCCGGCATTCCTTTTCGCCCAGATTCGGTAATATATGGATCACAGGCAGCAAAATTAACAAGACGCAATGCCGCGGAGTTGTCCGTGCGACCGATTAAGCGTGCCAACTCCTTTACTTCCGGGGTGGTACGGTTCAACCGTCCAAACGGAAGTTGGAAATATACGCTCAAAGTCAAAATCAACTCCTCACGCGTCCATTTGTTCTGCTGGCTGGTCATGGGATTGTTACAGATTTAAAATTCCTTGCCTGTTTATATGTCTTGCCAACTTGGATTGGATTTCAGCAAGAACTCTGTTTCTTAACTTCAATGTCGGTTTTGTTAGATTCTGACTAAGATCTTCTGTAATAAAATAACGGAAATTTAATACAAGGATACAAGGTCTGTCTTGATATATGAAAGTCGGAGAAATGTATATTGCTTCGGACCTGTTGTCTATTAGTTTCTTGTATTTAGATTCAATGATAATTCCTTGCACTATTCTATCGAATTTTATTTTGTTTTGTGCATAATCACACGCAGGTGTTACAACTACATCACATGGTTGTAGTGTTTTATAAATATTTTCTTTTAACGATTTAGCCTGTTTATTTTCTAGGTCTTTCTTATTGAAACTATTGTTGAATAATTCATGATAGTGTCTAACACATTCTTCAGTCAACTTTGGGAAAAGTACACTACCCGGCTGGCGTACGGATTCTACTACTTTTGAAAGTAAGATACGTTCATTGATTTTTGCAATGACTTTCTCTTGTGTATTTTCATCGATATGATGTTGTAATTCCTGAACGCGAGATAAATCCAGCTTTCTGATTTCACCTTCTAAGGTATCATTATAAACATCGTTTAAAAACATTAATGATGCCTTTGTCCTGTTCTCTGGCGCTGCATCAGTATAGTGTTTCTCCAAATACGAACGGGCAAAAGAATCCAAAATGTAATTTGCGTTATTATGCCATTCCCCAGGATTGTGAAAGTCATGGAAAATATCTTGTATTGTGGCATCAGCAGACGTATGAACACAATTTTCCCACTGCATCAAATGGCTGTATGCGGGAAGTTGCAACAAAATCTTGTTTAACTCTTCTAGTATTTTGTTATCGTCCACAGGGTTGTCACTATCCTCTTCTTCTGCAAAACTCGGAAAGAAATCCGATTTTACGTAGTTGAAAATTCCAATGGGAGCACACTTGTTCAACTCTGTATTAAAAATCTCACTCAACAAATCTCCATATTCTTTCTCCTGTCTGCTCCATAAAATCAATATATATGGATAGTTTGTCGGAGAAATAATATGCTTGATTAATGAAATTAACGTAGCACGTATATTTTTGGACGGCACTTCTAATCCTCCCAGAAGATTCAAATCAAGAAATAATATTCGGATATCATTCTCTGGTGCTTCGGGCAAATATGTGATATCATTCCCTTTGTAAAATACATACGGTATGTTGTTCTTGGCAAATACACGCATTAAAGGCAAAGCTTGATTCACATTGTCGTCTACAATAGCAATTCTGCCATTCCATGGAATAAGATTACTACTCATATCATTAGTTACTTTTTTAAAGACAATACTATAATAGCGCCATGCTTGAACTCTTCTGGTAATTCATACTCGTCAGCGTCTGGGAAAGAAATCTTTCCGCCTTGTGCTGATAAAACCTCACTAGCAATGTGAAGGCCTAACCCCATTCCTGCTCCATTCTTTTTTCCTGTAACAAAGGGTTCTGTGATTTCTTCTGTTGGTAGTAAAAAACCAGTACCATTGTCCGCAAAAATAATGTTTATGTAGTTCGTCTCTACATTGACATTTATATATATCTTCTTTGCAAATTCTTCTTTATTTTCTATTTTTCTATATTCCTTTTGATCAAGCCAATATATAGAATTATCAATAAGATTCATAATGGTACTTATCATCAAATTCCGAGCTAATTTACATCTTACAGAAGGTGCGAAATCATCTTTCTTGTATTGCTTGATGACTTCAATTTTATGAGTCTCTAAGCGGAACTCAGCATTAAATAAGGCTTGATCAATGATTTTCAGAACATTCTCATTAACCAAATCTGATTTACGGATTAATTCTGCATAACCATCAATAAGAGAAGATAAATGCTGAACTAATTTCAGAGCTCTGTCCGATGCCTTTTCTGCCTTGAGAACTTTGTCAACCTCGTAAATGATTTTTTCTACTTCGTGAATGACAACTGACATGTTGAGACCTGCTCCAGCTGCCTTTAATAAATTATCCGTTACAATCTTGTAATCTTGCTCTATCTTGTGCAGATATTTCTTTATTTCCTCTTTGACTTCGCTATCTTTTACCTTTTCTTCCACATAACGTTGCGCTTCCCCAAGCAGACTCATGACAGGCTCTGATTTTGGTGTCGGACCATAAACTTCTTTTAAGTTTTTCTTGTCTGTTTGTCGCAATATCTCTACAACATCAATTACATGCAGAATGGTATTTTTAAACGCATTATATGCATCGTTGCTCACAAATCCTTCCCGGTTTGTTTTTTCTTCCAAATCGGCACTATCTGCCCGGTTGATTTCAATAGCTCCAACTATCTGATTGTTGCTTATTGCTTTGGACGGTTGTTGGAAACGTCTGAAGTCTAATGCCAACCAATCATTTTCAGGTTCTCCATAGTCATATACACGCAAACCATCGCGGAAGACCCGAATGCCACCATTTGTTTTCAGATAATTCTTAAAACCAGTTTTATCGGATACCCCCATTTTCATTATGAAAGTATCCATATCAAAGATATATCCTTTAAAATGAATAGGACCAATTTTGTAATTATTCAGATTAACAACATCATTATCCGCTTTTATTGTTAAATAATTCTCAACAAGCGGGTCTGAAATTCCAACTACCCGCTCACGCAATTTGGTCATCGATGCCCACGGCGTGAATTTATATGTAAAATCAGTAACCGAAGAGCCTTGCATTGTGACATCGAACTGGAAGAGTGCATAATCTTTTACTCCGTCCCATGTTAGTATATCATCAAACCATCCCGGTTTGTCAATAACATCAAACATTGGGGTGAAAGAATCCACCGAATCAAACGGAGAAGTCAATGATGTTATAGCGCGTTGGACTTCACGAGCCATACTGCGTTCCCATAATTTACGGAAACCTTTTATGAGGATTCTTGTTCCAGTCCTTCCATTTGTAAAATATTCCGGTTGTTCCCTTTCTATAATTTTTATAGGAACGTCTTCCAAGTATTTTTCTTTTAGGAACTGTCTCCAGTCTATTTTTACGTAAACTTCCTTATCATTGGCTCGTTTGGTGGTCATTTCTATAACATTCCCCAATTTATGCGCACCAAAGCGACCAATTCCCTTTTCTCCTATAGGCAATCGGTGAAATTTCGGAGTAATTTTTCTTTCCTCATACTGCTCTTGCTTAAAACTACTACCCGGCTCCAACCAAACATTTTCTACGATATCTGCATTCATACCGAATCCATCATCTTCAATCTCGATATAGCAATCCTCCAGAGAATCAGGCTGGCGCATAATAATACTAACCACAGACGCATCTGCATCATAGGCATTTTTGGCAAGTTCCAAAAGAGCGATACTCTCATTCTTAATCAATTGATCTCCCAATTGAAGTAGCAAGCGAGCACGCGGTTTGAATTTTGCAATAATTTCGCGTTCGTTAGCGGAAGTTTCGTTCTCCATCATAACATTCTTTGTATAGATTTTGCAATTGCATTTGCCATTAACGGTGGAACGGCATTGCCGATTTGTTTAAATTTGGCAGACCGTGGTCCCTCAAAATAAAAATTGTCAGGGAAGGATTGTATGCGTGCTGCTTCGCGCATACTTATTGAACGATTATATTTTTCGTTCGGATTTATGTAATAGTGCCCATCCTTTGACAAGTGAGCTATTACGGTATGCGAATAACCCTGTCCGTCAACTACCTTGAACCTGTCCAGAAACGATGTTTCGTTATTTTGTGTTCTGATTTCTTCTGGTAGTGTATTATTTTTTATGCGGGTATGCTCCTCATTCCATTTTTGAATGGCATACGCATAGATTTTGGCATCATTGGGATTGAGAGGCCTTGTAATATTTTGAGTGACAAAAAACTCATCCTCGTTGCGGATTCCACTTGTCAACAAATAAGAATTGGCAGCTTTTCTATATGGTGCTACCATTTCAATATTACCTGCATATAATTCAGGCAAGTCTCCCAATATGTCGTTAATGACGGCGTCTGCTTTTTTTCTGGGAATATCAGGATACCCCAAATCATCATCTTGACGCCAACCAACGATAATCAGCCTTTTTCTGGTTTGAAGAACTCCGTAATCAGATGCATCCAGCATCCTGTAATGCAAACTATATCCTAGTTCGTTAAAATACTCTCTTAAATCTCTAAAGTGCTCGCCTTTTTTTGCGCTCAGCAAGCCTGGCACGTTTTCAAAGACGAAACCATAAGGATGAAACTTCTGTAAAAACTTACCATATTGCAGGTATAATCTCGTTCGGGGGTCGTTCTCCATCCTTTTATCGTGACGCCCAAGCAAGGAGTAGGCTTGGCAAGGTGGACCACCGATAATAAAGTCGATATGATTAGAACCGGCTAA
>CACYKR010000027.1:24507-42893 GCA_902774995.1 uncultured Bacteroidales bacterium
TTTCTTGATTTTCTTGAAAGTGCCTTTGATGGTATCGTCTGAAATCTCTACGTTAATTACGGAATCAACGATTTTGGACGGGACACTTTTATATAACGTATCTCTTGAAATCTCGCCTTTGAGATAAGAATAATATACATCTTTTTGACCATTTGCCACAAGATAATGATAGCAAGCACGTGTCCGCAAAGTGTCACATGCGTCTTTGTCCATTTCTACGTGTGCAATCGGGTTGAATCCGGCTTGGACAAAGCCTTCTGACAAGCCACCTGCCCCAGCAAAAAGGTCTATGATATTATATTTTCTCTTCTTTGGCATAAGGGTATTATTCCTCATTTTAGTAATTCGCCTGCAAAGGTACAATAATTTTTTGATATATGCAAATTTATTTGCATGAATAGGCCTTTTTAGGCATGAATAGGCAGGAATAAGCAGCGGTAAGCAGAGGTAAGCAGAAATAGGGGCGCGTAAGGAATGATGTATTGATGAATGATGGATTGATGAATGAAGGATTGACGGGACAGAGCCTCGCAGAGCGAGCTAAATGGTGGATTGGTGAAAGTCGAGAATGATGGAATGAGGGATTAGCGACGGGGACCGGAAAATCCGGAGATACCAGACCGCTGTCGCTAATCTGGGAAAATCGCCCATGCATGGTCGATACTATGGAGAAAAGACGCAGGCAGGCTGTTTTGAGAAAAACGCGGGCTGTATGTTCTTCAATGGGCGGACTTCAGGGTGGAGATGATGACGCCGCGGAGAGTGGAACAGTGCATTCTTCTGTAACGATATAGGAATAACGCGGTAATAACGCGCTTATCACCAGCTTATCACGCGCTAATCACGCGCTTTTTGTGCGGAAAAAGAGCGAGGCGGAAGGCCAGCGGGAGAGGGAGAGGGAGGATCGGAAAATCCGGAAAGACCGGACCGCCTACGCTTCGTCGGAAGCGACAATCAACGATTAAGTTACTCCGTAACAAATGTAGTTGTTGTGCTTCCTCCTCTTCCCACAGATTACAAATCTGCGGGAGCCCTAAAGAGACACCCCCTGGCCCCCTCTCAGAGGGGGAGAAGGGAGAGGGAGGACCGGAAAATCCGGAAAGTCCGGACCGCTACGCTCATCCGGGAGGTTGCCCGGCAGGGTCAGGGGTCGGCATATATGCCGAGGGATAAACGGAACAAGAGAAGGCAAGGCTCGCGGAAACAGCCGCGAGGATTAGACAGGGAGAAAGGAGAGGGGGAGGGGATAGGGGGCTAGGAGAACTAGGAAACTTCTATCAGAAGGGGTAGCCGATGCCGAAGTTGACGCGGAGGGCGTCGAGGGCAGAGGGGATGTTGAAATAGGTAGAGATAGGTTGCGTCTTGTCGGGGTTGCCGTCCTTGTCGTATTTGAAGGTCTGGTAGGGGGCGTGAATACCTACACCGATGTCGAGGCGGATGACGAGTCCGTCGATATCCAGACGGAGTCCGGCACCCGTTCCGAGGGCTATCTGGCGTGCCCAGTCGGGGTTGTTGAGGATACCGTCATGGAGGTCGTCGGAGAGCTCCATTCTGGATTTGTAATCTTCCAGTCCCGCCGCCGTGAGCAGGTCCGCGGTGGAGGTCCAGTTCCATACGTTTCCTGCATCGACAAACGCGGCTCCGTAGAGTTTCCATACGATTGGGAAACGGAGTTCGAAGTTCGCCTCCAGTTTGACGTCGCCGGCATGGAAGAAGGGCTGGTTGTATTTGGCGGAGTAGAAGTTTCCCGGTCCGTAGGAGGAGGGCGAGGTAGCCCTGAGGCTGTTCGGTCCGCCGGTATAGAAAGCTTCGGACAGGGGTGCTGCGGAAGAGTTGCCGAGCGGTATGTTCGCCCCTGCGAAGAGGCGTGTAGCGATGCAGACTTGCTCGGTGAGGTTGAACTTATTCCGGAGTTCAGCCGAGAGTTTGACGAAGCGGTTGAAAGTGATGCCACCCAGTTTCTTGGGGTCGTTCCATTTCTGCCCGAAGAGACAGTAGAGGGCGTTAATGAGGTTGCCGGACTCCTTGACGCCGAGGTCAAGCATGGTGTTCACCGTCCGTTTGGCACGGTAGTCGTTATAGATGAAGTTATATCCGACGGAGGGCACAAACTCGTTTCCGGCGAGGATCTTGATCAGCTGGGGGTACTCTTCGGCCTTGTCCAGCAGGTTCTCCGATTCGGCTTTGACGAGCACGACGGAGAGCGAGAAAGGCGTGAAAGCATGGGTGATGAAGGAGTTGCGGGCGGAGCGAATGAAATAGGTGAAGGAGCCTGAGAGCTTATGCACGCCATAGCCGCCGGCGATATTCTCATACTGGTAGCCGAGCATGTAGCGCGTGTCTCCCTCGGGGTTGTTGTCGCCCGTCCAATGCAGATAAGGGAAGACGAGCGAGGCGTTGAGACCGAGTTTGTAGGTGTCGGTTTTCTTGGGGTCTCCGGGGTGTCTGTTCCTCAACGCCCAGTAGTACGCTCCGTTGGCTTTGAGGGTGAAGGACTCGCCGTTGCCGAGGATGTTGCGGATGGTGTGCTTGAGGGTGAGGTCGGGACCAATGCTGTTGTTGGAACGGTAGGCTACGCCGGCGTCCGCCGTCAGTCCGTAGGTGCGGGTGATGCTGTCTCCGCGGAACAGTTCGCGTCTCCGCCATTCCTTGTCCGCCCGCACGCTGAGTCCGGATTTGAGCAGTTCGCCCTCCAGGATATTGTTATAGTCGCGCTGGGAGTAGAGGCGGAGGAGCAAGGAGGTATTGGAGAGTTGAGATTTGACATTTGAGATTTGAGATTTGAGATTTGACATTTGAGATTTGGGGAGAATCTTATAGTCGGCGGTGAGGGAGGAGAAGAGGCCGTTGGCCTTGTTCACATCGGGGTTGTCGGAGATTGTGGAACCGACCGTGATACGCAGCCTGTCTTTGAAGAACGACTTGCTGATAGCGATATTCATATCGTTGGACTTGCCGGCGGCGTGGTGTGTCTGTCCGCTGCTGAAATCCACGTCCATGAACTTGCCTATTTTAGAGTTCGCCATGGCGGCGTTGATACGGCTGTTGATGATGGAGGTGAGGGCATATCCATCGCGTTGCGCCGCCTCGTTGCTCTCGCCGACATACATGCCGGTAGCGAGGAGTGTAGCGGCGAGTCCTTCGCGTGTGCCCTCATCGACGGACGCCAGTTCGCGTGTGATGCGTTCATCGTCAGGGGCTTCGAGGAAGAAACCGATGGACTCGATGCCAATGGAGTCAACCACGCCGTTGACGCGTACGCCAGTCCGGAAATCCACCCGCCGCGTGTCTTCCCCTTCGGCTTCCACATCGGCTTTGACCTGCTGGGATGCCGAGACGTCGAGGCGGGTCTTTCCTATCGGTCCGTTGAAGGTCACCCGGCTACCCGAATCAACCCGGAAAGGCATGACGGGATAGAGCTTCGGCGAGTACCGGACGAGTCCGTCATCGACGTTGATGCGGCCGCCTAAGTCGAGCTTGCTTCCGGCGGTATTAAAACGCACATTGACAGTGCCGTACGGCTTGACTTGCGCCAGGTTTTTCTTGTCAATGGGGTAGGTGATGTCGGTAGTGGGAAGGACGGTGATATCCACGTCGGCGAGGATGCTGTCGAGGGGGCCTGTGACCGAGCCGCGGAGGTCTGCCGCCAGTTCGCCATAGACAGGAAACGGACCGCCCTGAGGCAGTTTGACAGGCGCAAAACTATCCGCCTCCAGGGTGACGTCCATCCGCATGGTGTTGAGGTCGAGTCCGCCGTAGAGGGCGACGAACGTGCTATCCGCGGCATAGACCGGCAGACCGTTGAGGTCCACTTTGTTATGCGACATGACGATAGGTGTCCCGCCGAGCGATATACCTATCCCGTAGGGCTTGTATTCCGCGGCGACGCCTATAGGCTGCACCTCGGCTGAGATGTCCGTTTTCCGCGGCAGTCCGTCCACCGCCGCAGAGGCTCGTACGGCTCCCTGTATGTCTATATCCGGCAGATGTACAAAGCCGTCAAGGATAGAAAGGGGTATGTCGTCCGCCTGCACCTCTGCGCGCAAGGCGTCAGGGTACTCCTGCGACGGCGAGAGGGCGATGTCTATGGCGCGCGAGCCCAGGTCCATCGACTGATAGGAGAGGCTGTCCAGCGTGAGGCGTCCGGTGCCTTTGAGTTTGCGTCCGTAGCGCGTGAGGTTCATCCGCAACGCGGCATCGGTACAGAGGTCTTCGACGCTCATCACGCCGTCCGTAAGGGCCGTATTGGCGGTGAGTGAAGCGGAGGTCACGCCTTCGGTCAGAGCCAGCCTGAGGTTTACCGCCGAGGGCTGTAGGTTCAGCGGCGCGGCGGCTGCGTCAAAGGCGATGTCCGTCTTTGCGGTATCGGAACGGAGGGTAAGGTCTGCCCTGTCCAGATTCAGATGGAGGGAGTCGATGAAAGGCTGAAGGAGACTGCCTTGCCGCAGGGCTATGTCGGCGTCCAGCGCCGGTATATGAGTCCGGATAGTATCCAGGACGGTGAGGTCCCCAAGCGAGGTGAGCGAGGCGAGTACGGCGGAGTCCGTGACGGTCTGTATCAACGGCGGGAGGCTGTTGACGAACGTGAAAAGGGGCATCGGCGTGGCGGCGGAGAGGTCTATGCCGGGTGTAACAAGAGAGAGCGAGGTAACGGTGTCCGTAGCCAGGTCTATGGAGGTACGGGAGAGGTCGTAGGTGTCATAGACGGCTTCGTCCAGCCGTACGCTGACACGCGAGGAGAGGGGACGTTTGGGATTGATACCTTTACCCGCTGCCTCGATGTCTCCGGCGAGAGCTATATGCGGCGCGTCCGGGAGAAAAGGCCGGAGGTTGACACGGTCGATATGCACGGTAGCGTCATAGGCTTCGTCGTCGATGTCATAGGACGCTCTCAGCGAGGCTTTGGAACCTTGGTACTCCGCGTCCCCGACCGCTTCGGCCCGCATGGCTGCCAGGTCCATGGAGGCGTAGGAGAGATCCGCCGTGGCGCCTAACTCCGAGGAGCGGACATAGATGCCGGGGGAGGTGATGAGGTTATTCTGAATATCCGCTACGGCACTACCATGGATGGTGTCGGCGGGGATGCGCAGCGTGCCGAGAGAGAGGGCGAAAGCGCCTACCTCCAGCCGCCGTGCGTCGTAGCGGTTGGCCCCCACGTCCACCAGTGCCTCGGTAGAGAGCGAGCCGGTCTGTATATCCAGCCCCAGCGGGGTGAGACGGAAACGGACGTTACGGAGTTCTCCGTCCGGCAGGTCGAAGCATAGACGCAGGGGGGCAGGCTCTGTTTTCGCGGTGTCCTGCGCCTTCTGCGCCGTGTCTGGACGGAGGTCGATGCCCACGAAGACATCGCTGAGTCTCAGTCCATGGAGCGGGTAACGGCCTTCGGCAATACGGATCTCCGGGCTGGAGACATTGAGTCCGCCCAGGTCCACATCCACGCCAACGGTCTTGATGAGCGTGCCGGAATGGAAAGCGGTGCGGTCCAGAAGGAGGGTGTCCACCGCAATAGGCGGCAGGTTGAGACCTTTCCCCTCCTCAAAGAGCGGGGCGTTTCGTGTTTTAAGCAGCGCCGACAGACGGAGGGTGCGGACATAGGCCAGAGTGTCCCGGCCGCGATGACCGACAAAGAGGCTGTCAATCTCCACCTGCACAGGCAGGTCCTCCTCGCCTTTGTACGCGCGGTAGAGAACCTCCGGCGAATGGTGGAAAGGGGAGAGGTACATGCGCCCGAGGTCGATGTCCCAGTCGGTCTGCCCGTTGGCGACAGCGATACCTTTCTCCAGTACTTTCTGCCTAAGGGAAGGGACATAGAGCACCGTGGCTACCGCTATCAACAGTAGCAGCACCGCGCCCGTGAGTACGCCTGTCAGCGCAAGCGGGATCTTCCACAACAGAGACAGGAGACGCTTCACTTAGAAACTCTTCTGCACACCGAACCGTAAGCCATACAGACCCGGTGTGAATTGGTTGGAAAGGAGGTTGCTCAGTTTGCCGGAGAAGATGATGACATCATTCGAGAATTCGCGGTGACCGGCATAGCTGTACATGGTACCGCTGTAGCCGAGCGAGAGGATGGAGAAGAATATCTGGAAGGTACTCTTTCTGTTGAACTGATAGGTGATGACCGGCGAGACCTGGAACCCGTATGTGGTGGAATAACGCAATCCGTCGTAATCGGTGTACGCAGTCTTGCCTTCCGTCACGCGGGGGAAGTCCATGCCGGCATAGAGGTGCGCCTCCAGCCATATGCCCACCTTGTCGTTAAAGAGCGATTTCATCTTGTACCGCACGTACGGCGCTACTTCCCATGAGCCTACATGAATACGCAGATCGGTGTAATAGGAGGTGTCTATCACGGATACAAGATAGGAACTCTTATAATTGGCGTAGCAACCGCCGAACCGCATACCCAAGTAAATCTTCTCCGTCAGTTTCCATCCTATCTCCGGGGTGAGGGCGAATGACCAGCCGTTCTCCCGGCTGTCCTTTTTGGAGTCGCTGTGGAAATAGATGTCGAAGTTATAGCCATAGTAGAGTTTTTTCTTCCAGAGGGGTATCTCCGGGAGAGCAGGCGCAGCCGCAGTGTCCTGAACGGTCTCCGGCGTCTTTGTCTCGCCGGCAATCGCTGCCACGGATGTGAGACCGTCAATGATATGGGGGTCTTTGGCGGTCTCCGGGGTCTGCCCTGCCGCCATCAGCGGGACGAAGAGCAGGAAGAACGGGAATAGTTTTTTCATTATTCTTGTGAGTTAGGATTGTGTTGCTTGGTTCATTTCGGGTACAAAGGTACTGCTTTTTTTTGATATATACAAAAAAAATCGCCATGGAGGGCGATTTTCGTATCAAAAGGCATGTCTGTTACTGCTCAAAACCGAGGTACGGGGTCAGACGTGTCAGGTCCTCTTCGCTCAGTTCGGGCAGGTCCCGGAGGTCGTCTATTGTATGCAGTGTGACACGGCGGCGACGGAGGGTGTAGATGGCTTTCGCCTGGTTGTAACGCAAATACGGGTGACGCTGTAAACGTTCTGTAGAACAGTGGTTTACAGGAATGGTTGTTACGTCCGGAGAGTCCGCTATGAAATGATGCAGAAGGGTGTCCAGAGAGAGGTTCTGCAGCGCCTCGTCGGTGAGCTGGGAGGGACTGTAGAAACCGCCTAACGCTTCACGGTATTTGACAATCTGAACAGCCGTGTACCGCCCTATGCCACGGATGAGTTGCAGCTCCGCCGTGTCGCACCGGTTGAGGTCAATGACGGTGTCTTTTTTGAGGTGTTTGGGGTACCGTATCCCCATTGAATCCCGCCAGAGTGAGTCGGCGAGACGCGTGGAGTCAAACCATTGCTGCAGCTCCGCTTTGTAGGCCTCATGACGTTCCGCAAGTGCTTGTTTGACTGAGTCATAGCGTGCCTCGCGTTCCTCTTTCCATTGCACGTAACGCATGGAGTCCGCCAGCCTGATGGAGTCGCGTCGTTCCGCCCAGGATTTCTTGCCCGGACGGGGTGCGGAGACTTCGGGCGTCTGCGGCCAGAAAGCGGCTACCATCCATCCGATGAGGGCGACGGCAAAGAGGATGGCGGCACCGAGACGTTGTTCCTTGGCAAGAAGCATGGATTGATTTATGATTTATGATTGATGATGGATGATTGTACGGCGCCGTCGGCAAGATGGGTGGTGACGATGTCTCCGGGACGAAGGGACGCAACGGAACGGACAGGACGGTCGTCTTTGGTAAGCAGGCTGTAGCCCATGCGGTAGATACGTTCGGGGTTGCACGCCGCCAGCCGTTGCTCCAGCATCTCTACCCGGTGGCGGCGAATGAGTATCTGGCGTTCGGCGGTGCGTAGCAGGCGCGTGCGGAGCGTCTCCAGTCGCTCTTTCTGGGTGTCCATCCGGTGGATGAGCCATTCGGCGACGGCGGTAGGGGTCTTGAGTGCTTCATGCGCCACCATATCCAGCACGGAGACATCCCGGGTGTGGCCTATGCCGCTGAGAATAGGCAGTTCGTACTGGGCGCAGTAGGCGCAGAGGGTGTAGTCGTCAAAACAGGAGAGGTCGGAGACGGCTCCCCCGCCGCGGATGATGACGACGGCGTCAAAGGATTTGAGATTTGATATTTGATATTTGAGATTTACGATTTCTTCGAGGGCGGCGATGACGGATGCCGGTGCGGAAGGACCTTGCATGGTAGCGCCGAAGAGCGTGGTCTCAAAAGCGTAGCCGCTCCGGGCGAGCTGGTGCTTGAAGTCCTCATATCCGGCGGCAGAAGGGGATGAGACGACGGCGAGCCGGCGGATGAGGGTAGGGAGGGGCAGCAGTTGCTGAGCCTCCAGCAGTCCGTCCGTTTGCAAAGCGGCGATGGTCTGCTGACGCAGCCGTGCTACTTCGCCGAGGGTGTAGGAGGGATCGATATTGACGATGGAGAGGCTGAGCCCATAGACGGGATGCCACTGTATCTCCGTCTCCACGAGGACGGACATGCCGGCTTGGAGGGTTTGCCCTGTCTCGGATTCGAAATAAGCGGAGAGCATCTCTCTTGTTCCCGCCCAGCAGGTAGCGCGCATCTTTGCCGTCTTGCCGTCCACCAGGTCGAGGTACATATGTCCGCCTTTGACGCTGAGGCTGCTGATCTCGGCACGCACCCAATACGAAGGCGCCAGACTTTCGTCCAGCGCTTCGCCGATGAGGGTACATAGTTCCGTGAGAGTCAGTGATGCCATGGAGACAGCGGAAAACTAATAGACGATGAGTTTCTGTACATGGCTGTTTCCGTTCTCATCCGTGACCTTTATGATATAGCATCCTTCCCGTGCCGGCATGGTAACCAGCGTCTCGCCGGCTGTGACGGAACCGGTATTGCAGGTACGGCCTGTCTCGCTGACCAGCCGGTATGAACCGGGTTGTGAGGAAGAGACGGTGACGGGCATGTTTCTCCGGACCGCAGAAGGATATACCAGTACCGAATGATCCATCACCGGTACAGCCGGCTTGAAGACGTACTCGCAGGAGGGGACAGGCGTGTCATATCCCTCGCGATATAGGAATGCCGTGATGCGGTCGCCTTCCTCCAACTCCGATGAATAGAGATAGGGCTGGGAGGCATCGGTGACGACACGGGCGGTCTTATCCACTCCTTGGGCGGAGAGCACCTGCCATTTATAGGGCGGACGGAATACCCATCCACCGCCGTTGTAGTTCTCATTGACGAGCATCACTACATCGTTCCAGCCGCTCTCCATGATGCTCTCCGGATAGCGGACTACGACAGAGCCCTCCAGGATGGTGTCGCTTGCCACGCAGGACTCCGAACGCAGTTTGAGGCGGTATTTGTATGTACCGGGGGTGACATACCGGCCCTGTCCGGATAGCGTGATAGGCAGGGTGTTCTTGCCGTCCACGGTACCTTCCTGATGGATAGGATGCGCTTCTATATTGCCTACATAGAAATCGACTTCATAATAATCCGGCAGGAGTGCAGGGTCTTTCGTGGTATAGTCCACGTAGAACATCACCTCCTGGTCGGAGCACAGGATCTGATTCTCGTAGGGGTTGAACCGGGTGACGGTGAACGGATGTTGCAGCACGATGTCGGCCGTCCGGATAATGGGTTTGCCGGCAATCCAGGTAGTATCGGAGATATAGGTATAGTCTGCCGTGGGGTGCACTATCCTGCCGAAGACCTCCACGCCTCTCGGGTCGCCCTGACAGGTGAAGTAATGCACGATATCCGGATACTCGGTCTTCAGCACGGTCAGGTTCAGCACCTCGGTACTGTCGCACCCGCGGATATTGGTGTAGTTGAGCGAATAGGATCCGGTGGTGTTGTAATAGTACGGTCCGAATCGCACGGAGTCGTAATCGGCAATCGTCTTATTGTAATAATGTACGGGCGAGGACATGTATATGGTGAGGATGAGGTGCTCTATACTGTCGCACCCGTCCACGGTCTTGTGGCTCAGGTCCACGGTGAAGGTCTCCCGTCCTGCTCCGCGGGCGTAATAGGTCTTGCCGTCATAGATGACGCTGTCGCATCCGTACTGTTTGGTCGTGATCTCGTATCGCGGTACGTTACGGACGGTGAAACGGTAGAGCGAGTCCTGACCGTCCTCGGTGAGATGGTGCTGCTGGTAGACACCTTCTTTCGTGATAATCAGACCGTCGATATTGATAATCTCACCCTGGCAATGGTTATACTGCACATAGTCCGAGCAATGCTCATTGACGCGGAAATGCCATCTGAGAATGCTGTCGCATCCCTCGGTGTTCATACCCAGCGTGTCGGCAAAGACGGTATCCCGGTAGTAATAAGCGCCCTGATAGGTGAACGGCAGATCCGAGCGGCAGATGCTGATGATGGTGTCTGTCCGGTCAACGCGCTTGTAATTGAGGATGAGGCGGTAGATACTATCGCATCCGTGGACTGTCGTGAGGCTGTCGTAATACACGCCCTGGTTGGTGAGCACCGTGTCGTGATGGTGGCCTCTCCAAACATACGAACTGCCGTAGCAGAAATCATCCGAGGTGGAGAACAGGTATTTGGTGTGTACATTGACGATATGGGTGACGAGCGAGTCGCAGCCGTTGGAGGCGGTGCGGGTCTCGTAGTACGTACCGGAGGTGGTGATGACCTTGCCGCCTATCGTGAGTTGGTCTCCCTGGCAGAGGTCATGGTAGATGACCTTCTCGCGGGTGTTCGGACAGGCTTTGACGGTGACGGTGACGAGCGAGTCGCAGCCATAGACGGAGTAGAAATGGCGGTAATAGACGCCGGAGGTGGTGATGGTGGTGTCACCGAGCGTATAAGACTCGCCGTCACGGATGTTCTTGACCAGCGAGACGGAGTAGTTCTGACGGAAATGCAGCACATAGTCCACGATACTGTCGCAGCCGGTATAACTGGTCAGCGTGTCGGTGAATACGGCGTCGGACTCATACGGGATACCGTTGATCACGGGGCGTTCTCCGTCGCAGAAATTCAGTTCCTCGCGGGTACGGATGGTCGGGAAAACCGTCAGGTAGATGCTATAGACACTGTCCAGACCCTTGTCGGTCTTGAGGCTGTCGTAGTACAACCCGGTTTCCGTCAGGCTGCGGTGATGCCATACATAGGGCAGGTCGGCCGAACATACATAATCCCGCTCCGTGGGGAAGATATACTCGGTCTGGTTGAACCGCAGGGTCAGTTTGTAGATACTGTCGCAGCCCAGGACGGTGGTACAGCTGTCCCAGTACGTGCCGGGCTGGGTGTAAACCACCGGCCGGCCGTTCTTATGCCATATATAACTGCTGCCCGGGTTGATGAGCTGTTCGGTGGACTGGAAGAAGGACTTGCCTACCGTCACAACGTGGCGTACCACGCTGTCGCAACCCAGGGATGAAGCCAGCGTGTCGCGGTAGATACCGGAGGTCGTCACGTTCGAATCACCGATGAGGATGGACTCGCCTTCGCATAAGATATGTTGCAGCACGGTCTCCTCGGTGCTCACGGCTTGCAGGTTGAGCTGGATGACGGAGTCGCAGCCGGTGAACATACGCGGGAAAGTAGTTCTGTAGATACCGGGCGAGGTGATCTCATGACCGAAGAAATTATACGTTCCGCCGGTGCAGAGCCGGTCCTGCCATTGTATGAGGGTGTCGCTGTTGACGGTCAGGTTCAGCTGCCATACGGAGTCCAGACCGAAGACGGTGGTCAGCGAGTCATAATAGGTGCCGGAGGTGCGGTAGAGCTTGCCTTTCCATTCAAAATGTTCGTCATCTCCCAGACATACGGCGGTATCCACGTTGTAGTGGTACGAGTGCTCTTCTATCAGGTGCAGATGGTGAATAATACTGTCGCAGCCTAATTGGGAACGGATCGTATCGTAGAAATCACCGCCGTGGGTATATTCCTTGCCGCGCCACGGATAGGTGGTGTTCTCCGCAAAACGCGCCGTCTCGTCCCGCCTGGTAAGGATGCTGCGGTTGATATAATAGATGGTGACGCTGTCGCATCCGTCCACGGTCTGCTGTTCTTCGCGGTATTCGGTACCGGTGACGAGCACGTTGTTCACGTAATAGTTTTCCTCCGGGCAGATGAAGACTTGTATCTTGTTCAGATACGAAGGATAGATGGATATCCGGACCTGATAGACGGAGTCGAGACCGAAATAGGTCTTGCAGCTGTCGTAATAGACGCCTGGTTCGTTGATGAGTTTGTTATGGCCGGGCCATGTCCACGGCAGTTGGCTGGTACAGAGGCTGACATCCGGTTCCTGCATGAAGAACGGTTTGGCTTCCTTCAGATAGAGATAATAGATACTGTCACATCCGTACACGTTCTTGCAGCTGTCCCAGTAAACGCCTTCCTCGCATAGCATACGCGGCTGGCCGTCCCTGTGCCACGGATAGCACTCGCCCGGCTTGAAATAAGCCGTATCGGCCTTGTAGTAGGTCGGTGCCCATTTGATGCGCCATCTCACGATACTGTCGCATAACACCTCGCCGGAACCGCTCCAGGGTATGGTGTCGTAGTAGTCGCCGGGTTGGGTGATGACGCGTCCGTTAGGCATGGTGAACTCAAACCGTTCGCTGGGGCAGAACAGTTCTTCCCGGATAGGGCTGTATTTGGTAGGGATGACGGTGAGGTGCAGCTGTACCAGGCTGTCGCATCCGTAACGGGTCTGCAAATGGAAGTCATAATCCCCGCTTTCCGTCAGACGCGACTCGTTGTAGAAGAACGGCAGGTCCTTCTGGCAGACCGTTGTGTCTATCGACACGGTCTCCGGATAGACGGTGTATATCTCAAAGCTGTGGGTGCTGTCCCTCAGACCGATGTTGCGGCTGGAGGAGAGGAGGTTGGAATACCGTCCTGGTTCGGTATAGACGATGCCGTCCACGGTCACGGACTCGTCCAGACACATGGGAATCCGCTCCAGCGTCGAGCAGCGGTCGGTGATTACCACGCGGAGGCGGAAGATAGAGTCGCATCCGCCTTCTACGGCCAGACCGCCAGCCCCGGCCGCCGGATAATTCAGAAACTCAGTCCCCGTATGGGACAAGGTGTCAATAACCGTGGTGTCGAGGAACGAGGTGCTGGTGAAGGTATGGGTCACGCCTTTGCTGTCCGTCCAGGTGATATGTCCTCCTATCTTCGCCAGCGAATCCGTACACATGATAATGACGGAGTCCTTGAGATAGGCGGGCAGCACGTTCACGTGGATCTCATAGACGGAGTCGCATCCTGTCACGGTATGGTGGGCGTCGCGGTACGTACCCGCCTCGTGCAGCATCGCGTTGGTGCCGGGACCGGACCATTTCTCATGCCCCTCCCAGATGACATATTGGTTGGAGCAGATGGTGATGTCTTCGTAGGAGAAGAACGGCTTGCCGAAGTTATAGGTGGTATGGATGATGGAGTCGCCGCCCATCTTCGTCCGGAGCGTGTCGATGAAAATCCGGTTGGTCAGCACCTCGGTGTTGCCGTGCATGACCGTCTCGCCTTCGCAGCGGTTCACCGTGCGGTATATCTCTTTCTTGGTAACCAGCCGTAACTGATAGACGCTGTCGCAGCCGGAGACGGTTTGCAGCGAGTCGTAATAGATACCGTCCTCGGTATAGACCTTGTCGCGCCATACAACGGGGTCTCCCTCGAAATGCTGGAGCACCTGTTCGTAGAAATAGGTGGGATAGGGGATATAATGGGTCTCGACAACGCTGTCACAGCCGCTCGCGGAGGGGAACGTGTCAATCATCGTAGTGGTGGTATAATACGGGGTGCCGCCGATGACCACGCCGATGTTCGAGCAGAAATATTCGGTTATTACCTTCGGTTTGGGTTCGCTCAGGAACTCCAGATGCAGGTGGCAGGTGCTGTCGCAGCCGTACGGGCTTTTGATATTCATGGTGTAGTCCCCGTTCGCGTTGTAACGCTTGCCGTTCCAGTAGTAATAGTGGTCCCCGGTGGGGCATATCTTGACGGTGTCCCATGTCTCTGCGGGGAAATGGACAATCAGCGTCATCTGGTAGATACTGTCTTTTCCGCCGGCAGAGGTGAGCGAGTCGAAATAGTTGCCGGGCTGGCTCAGCTCGCGGTTGCGCCATTTGGTGTAGCTGCCTCCTTCGCACAGATGCGCCGTGTCGTACATATGGAAATAGTCGGCATAGGTGATGTACAGCCGTACCAGCGAGTCGCATCCTCCTGCGCCGGGGAGGGTGTCGAAATACGTGCCGGCGGTGGTATAATCCTTGCCACGGTAGGACAGTTTGCTGCCCTCGGTGATGGCGGCGCGCACGGTACGGATAGGATGGGTGAAGAACTCCAGGATATAGATATCCAGCGTGTCTTGAGCGGGAGTATTGATATCGGTCCTGCCGCGTGTGACAACGGTGTCGCGGTAGAAGCCGTCTTTCCGTATGCCGCTAAGGGACCGCCATTGGAACGGCAGGTCGCAGGTGCCTATCGTCTCTACGGGGTGTACTCTGGTGTAGGGGGCGCTGTATGCGTTGAGACTGATGATAACAGCTAAAATCAGCATCGGTAACAGCCGTAAGCCGGAATGATGGTAGCGATTCATATCTTGTCAAACAAATAGTCGGTTAATATCCATAGCATTGGCATCCTTTGTGCCATGTAGCGGTTGCGCTGCGGCTGCCGCCGATCATGTAGGTCAGCTTGACGCCTATGTAATAAGGCACGATGCGGCCTTCGCTCCCCCGCTCTGTTGCCAGATAGGGATTGAGGGTAGCTTCGGTGATATTCCGGGGATTGACCGTCACGGCCTCGGCCAGCGGAGCGGTCTTGAGGCTGTTCAGCCCGTATTCGGCGTACAGACCTAATTTGAGTACATGGCATATCCTGTCGCTGGTGGGCATCAATGAAAGGAAATCATAGCCCACTTCGCCTACGAGGGACACCATCGGGCGCAGGGAATACTTGCTGTTGCCCCCTTCGTAGGAATATGTGCGGTATTCGTGTACGTCGCTCAGGACGCCTACGTAACGGTCATAGACGGCGTCGATGTCATAACTGCCGCTCACTTTGCCCGACGCTTGGACAGGGAAAGCCACCTTGAAACCGGCGCCGATATAAAAGCCGTTGTTGTAATAACCGGCCATGACAGGTATATCCAGATCAAACCACTCCTGCTTGTCCTGCTGGCGGATGGTATAGCGGTATTCCTTAACGATCCTGCCGTACTGATCCATTCCCCCGGATTGCGGGATATAGGTATAGTCATTGACATCCAGCGTGGAACTGAGGCGTTGGAACTGCAAGCCTGCGCTTACCCAGAAATTATGACGGCGGAACTCGTAACCCAGTCCTGCGGCATAACCCAGACTCCCTTTGGCAACGATGTTGCCGGAATTGTAACTGAGCGAGGTATAACCCGCGCTGGCGCTTACATAGCCGAAATGGTAGTTGTCTTCGTCCAGGCTCCACCGGTTACGGGCGAAGGAGAACAGACTCATGGTACTTAGAGCGATTATGGCTATCAGTTTTTTCATAATAATCAGTGACCGTTATGATTGTCAGATAAAAAACGCCGCAAAGTTACTAATTTTTTCGCATTTATGCAAGAGTATCGGCTTTTTCTCTGAGAAATTACTCATTTTTTATGAAAAACAGACAAAAAACGAACCACATAGCATAGTAAGCGGCAACCATCCCGAGACCTATATGTGCCTCTGCCGTACTGCCCGGCAGGTGCTCTATCCATTCTACGGAATGGTTCATCACCCACGCCAGAGACCGGGTGATTCTGCCCGCCAGCACCCCGACTGTGCTGCCCCCTAAAGCAATCGTCACCAGCCCTGACGGCATCAGGACGGTAGCTATCGGCAGGACGATCAGGTTCGTCAGCAGGAAATAACAGGAGACCAGGCCGAAATAATACATCGTAATAGGCAGTGTGCCTATCTGTGCGGCGATAGAGATGATGACGATACCGGCTATCCAGGAAAGTCCCCTGCCGTACCAACTATGAAGCCAATCTTTCCGGTGAAGGTACAATTCGCATTCTTTAGCTAACAGGATGATTGCCGCCGTGGCAGCAAAAGAGAGTTGGAAACTGACGCTCCACAGGTCTGTCGGTCTGACCAGCAGGATCAGCACCGCCGCTGCGGCTACCGTGTTGAGCGAGAAAGCCCTGCGGTAAAACATCTTGCCTGTCTCGAAAATCGTCACCATCAGCACGGCGCGCACCACCGACGGCGTCATCCCGGTCAGCCACGCGTACCCCCACATCGCACTGATAATCACTGTGCTGAGCAGCCGTCTGCCCCATCGGTCTTCGTACATCGGTTTGCGCCTTCCGCCGAGGGTCAGCACCCATACCAGCACCCCGTAGATGATACCTGTATGCAGACCGCTCACGGCGAGCACATGTGCCGCACCGGAGGCTTGGAAATGCCGCCGGAGCTCTTTGTCCAGCCCCTCCTTGTAACCCAATGTCAGTGCCCCGGTAGTCGCTAACTCGTCGCCGCTCAGCCCTGCCGCCTCCAGACGCCTGTAGAGCCGCTCCTGCATCGCATTGGGAGCCGCTTTGGCAGGATAGCGCCCGGGCTTCTCTACAAAAAGCAGTATTGCCACTACCACCGGTAGCAGCAATACAATCATCGGATAGGCTCTCAAACGGCTCATTATTCCATGAACTTCATTTGGTGAATGGCGGCAATAGGGTCTTTCGTGCCGAAGACGGCACTGCCCGCTACCAGCACATCCGCGCCTGCTTCGAAGAGCGCATGGGCGTTGCCGGTGTTCACGCCGCCGTCAATCTCAATGAGGGTGTCCAGTCCGCGGCGGTCTATCTCGGCGCGGATGTAACGGACCTTGTCGATCGTTTCGGGAATGAACCGCTGACCTCCGAACCCGGCAAAGACACTCATCAGAAGCACCATGTCCACCTTGTCCAGATACGGCACCAGACGCTCCGGGGCTATATCGGGATTGATGGTCAGGCAGGTGCGTACGCCCTTTGCCTTGATCAGATCGAGGATAGGCAGCGGGTCCTCCACCGCCTCTAAATGGAAGCCTACCGAGTACGCTCCGGCGTCGCAGAACCGCTCTACGTATTTCTCCGGGTGCACAATCATCAGATGCACGTCCAGCGGTTTGGTGCAGTACTGTTTGAAAGGCTTCATCAGCGGGAAACCGAACGATATATTCGGCACGAACGTACCGTCCATCACATCCACATGCAGCCAGTCCGCCTCGCTGCGGCTGATCATCTCCAGTTCATCCGCCAGATGTCCGAAATCCGCGGACAACACACTCGGTGCTATCAGTCTCATAAACTTTCAATTTTCAATTCTTAATTCTCGTTGCAAACGAGCTTGTATCCTCTATATCGCACGGCGAATATCTCGTACCCTGTAGGCCGCAGATACCCCCTCAGATGGTTGATATACACCCCTAAGGAACGGGCGGTGAACGCATTGTCCTCCCGCCATAAGGCGCTCAGGATCTTGTGTTTGTCCACTATCTCGCCTTCCTGCCGGCAAAGCATCAGCAGCAGCTCGCTTTCCCTCGCCGACATATGGGAGCCGTCGAAGGTCTGGCGGGTGGCGTCGAAGGTGTGGCCGTTCAGCACGAACACCCTTTGCTTGCTCTCGCGGAAGGCCCTGATACGCCTCAGGATAGCCTCTATCCGGCATATGAGTATGTCCATGGTAAAGGGCTTGGTCTGGTAGTCGTCGCACCCTAACTGGAACGCCCGCATCTGGTCCTCGCGGTCGGCACGCGTGGTGAGAACGATGAGCGGAAGGGTGGGGAAACGGTGGCGTACCTCTTTGATCAGGTCATAGCCGTTGATGCCGATACCCTGTATCTCTGTCACCAACGCGTCCCACGGTCCGGCGGACAGGATTTCCAGCCCCGCCTTGCCGTCGCTCACACGGCGCGATTGGTACCCCCGGCTCTCCAGGTAGTCGCACAGCACCGTGGACAGACTCACATCGCCGTCTATAATCAGAATCCGTTCAGACATACCAATTTCCTTTCTCGCTGCAAAATTACAACAAATTTTTGACATACACAAGAGAATGGGGCATTTTTTTAGCAAAAACACCCCCGCAGAGGTTTGGTCTGCGGGGGGTATTGCTTGCCCTTAGCGGGGAATAAATCTATGCACAGGGAACAGCGGGTTTACCACTGGTCGCCTTCCTCGGGAATGAAACCCATGCTCGGATTGGCGGCAGGGCTGGCAGAGTGCATCAGGGATATTTATATCCAGTCATCATCTGTTGCATTATAGCCGATACGTCTGCGGGGCTTCTCTTGCCTCTTTTGGACTTGTAATTCAGTGAGCGCCATGCTAATTGCCTCTAATTGAGCACTATGCGCCTCATTGATGTCGTTCTGGTCTTTCAAAATATCCTCAATGTAATCTTTTACATCATTGATTTCTCGCTGC
>CACYKR010000028.1 GCA_902774995.1 uncultured Bacteroidales bacterium
TGGTAGTTAGGGGGCGCTGCAAGCTCGCTTGTGAGCGCGCCCTAATTAGCAAGTACGCTCAAGGCCGCGTAGGCCAAAATGACTGCGCATTTTCGATTTACTCTCTTAATACTTCCCCTTCCTCCCCTCCTGCCTTATGTGTAAAAATTGCCACCGTCACGTGGAAAAATCGGCGGGCTTTGCTCGTAACGGGTAAAAAACTTTGCACTTCGTAAATTTCTGCACCTAAAACTTTGCAATACGTAAATATTTGCGTGTACGCCTTGCGCGTATGCGTTTATTTTTGTAACTTTGTAGCCAAATATTGCATATATTAAGAAAAAACAACAAAATAACTAACTAAATGTTTAACTAAAAACAACAAGAAAATGAAAAGTTTTTTCCAAATGACTCGCGCCTTAGTGGCTCGAAAACGAAAAATCTTTGCCCTCTTCTTCGCCCTCGCGGCAAGTATAGGGTTGAGTTGGGCAACCACTTATGTGACCATCACCCAAAACGACTTCCCCTCGTGGGACATGTCTTTCACTAAAGACGGCGTAACCGTTTCGGCTGGTGGCTTTATACACGGTGAGCTTGGCAACATCATGGACGGCGGAACATTTACCACCACCCTCGGCAACTTCACCAAGATTGAAGTAAATGCAATGGAGGTTAGTATATCAGGCACAGGCTGGTCGGGCAATCGTGAACGCCAGACTTGGACAGGCAATGCTTCCAGCGTATCGTTCAGCGGCGAAATTATGGGTAACGGTGAGGGAGTCACTATCATGTGCACCATCGAAGAAGCGGCTCCGGCGGCTTATACCGTAGCGCTGCAAGACGGCACAGCCAATGCCGACAAAGTAACGCTGAGTGCAACTTCTGCTGTAGAAGGCGCAATCGTTATCGTTACTCCGAATGAGGGATACGAGATCACGGATTTCTCGCCTTACTATGTGGTGGTAAAAGGTCAGGTGGGTAGTATGCATCCAATCGACGCAACGCTTACTCCTGAGACCGGTGCATATAGCTTCGCGATGCCGGCAGCTAATGTAACCATCGAGGCTACGATTGCCGAGAAGGCCGGCGGCGGTTCGACAGCAGAATTGTCCGCTCTCAATCTGAATGTGGGGGATGTCATTCATTTAGGTGACAAACTGACCCTCAGTTCCGGTACAGTAGAAATAAGCGGTGGTTATCAGCTTTTTGCCGATGGATCGCCTTATACATTGGCAAGGGCGGATATTGATGCCAGTTGGAATCCCATCGTGTCTGCCGATGGTCCTTATTATGTTCTGTTAGACAATTCAGGAGGCCAACTGCTCAGTAGGAATTATCCGGTAACGGCTAATTCTGACGGTATTGTGATAACAAGTGTTGGAAGTCGCCCCGGTATTGAAAAAGTATATTCTATTGCCGTTCACGATGGCAGCGCCGCTCCGGCTTATGAGACTGTAATGAATCTGATTGACGCTATCGGTGAGGTAGCCTATACCGCCGAGTGCAAGGCTAAGATTGACGAAGCCCGTGCGGCATACAACGCGCTGAGCGACGGTGACAAAGATTTCGTAACCAATATCTCTACGCTGACGACAGCCGAGACGGCATACAAGAACCTCGTATTGGACGCTGCCCAACCGGCTATCGCCGCTATCAAGGCTATCCCGAGTCCGATTACGAGCAACCTCAAGCTCTCGGCTTATGAGAAAGTGACAGCCGCGCGTGAGGCATACGACGCGCTGACCGATGAGGAGAAAGCAGCTATTCCTGAATACCTCGCCATCCTCGAAGAAGCAGAAGCAGCTTTCGCTGCGATTCCTTCGGTTGGAAGTGAAACCGTAATCACATGGGACAAGAACACCGGTATTGAAAATATTTCCGGAACCACCACCAGTCCTGCATACGAAGGTATAACTATTAGCATCAAAGGTGGCGGGTTTGGTCCAGAAAATGACATGCTGCGTTTCAACATAGCAGGATTAGGACTCTCATTTGAGTTTGCCAATACGCTGGGAGGGAACTTCCAAAAGATAATAATCTCTTCTACCAATGCAATGCCTTCTACACCTCTCGCCGGTATGGGTGAAGGTTGGGCTGCAAGCAATGAAAATAAAACCGCAACATGGACAGGTGATGCAGCAACCGTTAAGATTTGGGACGGTCTTACTGCAACCTCTTATTGGGATGTTAATACGATTCAATTCACGCTTGGCGCAACGGTTAGTGCTACAGAAGCCGCACAGGCAGCGAAAGACCTGATTGAGGCTATCGGCGAAGTAAGTTATCCGGCCAGCAAAGAGGCTATCAAGGCAGCCCGTGAGGCAGTGGATGCCCTTGGCGCAAACGCCAGCCTGCTTGACGATGCCGACCTGCAGAAACTGACGCAAGCCGAAGCAACCTATGCCGAGCTGCTGGCTCAGGCTGTAAAAGCTGTTAAGGATCAGATTGATGCCCTGCCGGCTACGCCGCTGCAAGACGCAGACAAGAAACTCTCTGAATATAATAAGGTAACGGACGCGCGCGAGGCATACAACGCCCTCTCCGACGACGCGAAAGCCGCTGTCACCAACTACGACAAACTCGAAGAAGCAGAAGCAGCCTTCGCGGCTATCAGCGGTGGCACAAAACCGGTGGATATTGTTTGGAACAAGAACACCGGTATCGCGAATGTCACTCCTGGAAGCACAAGTCCTGCATACGAAGGGATGACCGTCACAACCGGTAGCGGTAGCTCGTTCTCCCAGAATTCGGAAGGTAGAATGAATTTCATGTTTTACAGTCAGAATGGCGGTTTCACCTTTGCGAATGAGAATGGCTACAATATAACGAAAGTAGTCATCGAATCCACTACCGCGCTTACTTCTACTATGACAGAGGTAGATAGAATGGGTAGCGGCTGGGCTATCAGCAATGAAAATAAAACCGCAACATGGACAGGTGATGCAGCAACCGTTAAGATTTGGGAAGGTCGTACCTTTACTAACTACTGGTATGTTGATTCTATCGTGTTCACCGTTAATGGTGCTTCTTCTCCTCTTGCTGACGCACAGGCAGCGAAAGACCTGATTGACGCTATCCCGGCAGAGATTACATTGGATGCCGCTTGTGTGAACGCTATCAAGGATGCTCGCGAAGCCGTAACCGCGCTGGGCGAGAACGCAAGCCTGCTCGACGATGCAGACATCGACAAACTGGCAAAAGCAGAAGCCGATTTCGCACTGCTCATCAAGGACGCTACCGCAGTAGCGGGCATGATTGACGCTATCGGCGAGGTGACCTTCTCTGCAGACAGCAAGGGAAAGATCGTAGATGCACGCGAGGCTTACGAGGCGCTCTCTGACGAACTCAAGTCGTACGTCAGCAACCTCGATAAGCTCACCGCAGCCGAGGCAGCCTACGATGCAGCCCGTCCGTTCGCAACGGTGACCACCGTTCCGGCAGCTGTGGAGGCTCTGCAGTACACCGGCGCAGCACAGACGCTCATCACTGCCGGCGCAGCCGAGCACGGTACAGTCCTCTATTCGCTCGACGGAGAGAACTACAGTGCGGAGCTCCCGACAGCTCTCCTCCCGGGCGCGTACACGGTATATTATAAGGTACAGGCTACCGACGACTACAAGGATGTAGTTCCGGTTACCGTCATCGCTACCATCGCCTACAACTATCCTGCCACCTACGGCCTCTTCGGTATCCCCGAGGGTTGGAGCGTCAAGGTGAACGACGAAGAGGTAGCCGTAGTCAACGGCGCTGTCAAGAACATCGCAGCCAACGACCGGTTCGACATCATGCCTGTCAAACCCGAGGATGTGAAGCGGGTTGAGATAGTACCGTATCTCCTCGACCTCGCTACCGTAACCGACAGCGTGATTTACATCCTGGACGGCGACAGCATCACCGGTACCGCGAACGGCCATATTACGGTGGTCATCGTGCCGGATGCGAAAGTCTATTTCAAGGACGTGAACCTGACGAACACGGGTAGCCACCCGGCAGTCCTCTGCGGCGGCAATGCCGAGATAGTTGTCGTAGGTGAGAACACGATCACCTGTACTAAGGAAGGCGAATACGGCATCCGGGCTGCCGGAGCGGGTACGACACTGACCGTCAGCGGCGACAAGACGCTGCTCAAGGCCACCATCGACCCCAACGGCGGAACTGTTAACCAATAAGCATAAACAGATAAAAAGATGAAAACTATGAATAATATAGTAAAAAAACTAATGCTCGTTGCGTTAACGGTGTTTAGCGCAACCGGCGCATGGGCGGGGACACAAGAAGGTCCATGGAGCTATGTTGAGTTTAGGACCGGTAGGTACGACAAAACGAACTCGAGTTACTATGCCCGCTCGTACGAAGATCTAAACAAAGGATGGTGGGATGAACCCAGCCAATGGGGAGACAGTGACGGTATAGGACTGACCGTTGAAGGCAAAAGCGGCTCCAAAGAAAAGCAATGTACGTACTCCATCTATCGCGCTTCTGTGAACGTGGAGTCCTTTTCGCGCCAGCGCTTGAATTGGACCTTCAAACTGGGAGCGTCTAAGAAGCAGCACAATTCGATCACGAGTTTGTATGGTGGATTCATCTATCTTGATGTACTGAAAAATACGAAGGTGGATTGCACGGAGAATTATAGTGATGGAACCGGATCAGGTTACAGGCTGGGTGACCCGTTCAAGCACACAACGGAAGGAAAAGCGTATTCCGGGCAAACTACCAAGACCTTTTATTTTGATAACAGCACAGGTACTACCGCAGCGAACAAGTATAACTACTTGCTTCTGGTACACGTGATTACCAGTGGTGATAACGGTAAGAGTGATCTGCATGAGTGGGGTGCGTTCAAAAACGTCAGCATGACCTGGGATTACGATTACTACAAGCGCATCAACTTCAACGGCAACGGTGCAACAAGCGGTTCGATGGACGTTCAGACGATCGAGAACAGCGGTAATCTGAACGCTAATGCTTTCAGCCGTACGGGTTATACCTACGACGGTTGGGCTACTTCGACTACCGGCGGTAAGGTATATAATAACCAGGCCAGCATTTCTGCTACCCAGAGCGATAAAGGTAATGTATATCTGTATGCTCACTGGGTAGCGAACAAATATACGGTTAGTTTTAACCAGCAGAGCGGTACCGGCGGTTCGGGAAACATTACAGCTACCTATGATGCCAATATGCCTACGGTAAGTGTGCCGACCCGCGCGGGTTATACCTTCCAAGGCTATTTCGATGCAGCATCGGGTGGTACGAAATACTACAATGCCAACGGTACTTCTGCCCGTACATGGAACAAGACTGCTAACACGACGCTCTACGCACAGTGGACGATAGTGAACTACACCATCGGCTATACGCTAAACGGCGGTAGCGTAAACGGTAACCCGACGAGCTACAATGTGGAGACCAACACTTTCACTCTCAAGAACCCGACCCGCACGGGTTATACCTTCAAGGGTTGGACGGGCTCTAACGGCAGCACGGCGCAAACGACCGTGCAGATAGCGAAGGGTTCGACGGGAAATAAGACCTATACGGCTAACTGGACAGCCAATACCTACACCGTGACGCTTGACCGGCAGGGCGGTGAAGGCGGTTCGGGTTCCGTAACGGCTACCTATGCTGCGGCGATGCCTTCCATGACAAAGCCTACCCGCACGGGTTATACTTTCCAAGGCTATTTTACCGAGGCAAAGGGGGCAGGTGCGCAATACTACAACGCCGACGGCTCTTCTGCCAAGAACTGGGACAAGATCGCTGCAACGACGCTCTATGCGTCCTGGATACCGGTTCCATACGCCATCACCTATAACCTCGAAGGCGGTACGGATACCGGCAACCCGACAAGTTATACGATCGAGACCGAGACCTTTACGCTCAAGGCTCCCGTGCGCGAGGATTATACCTTCCTCGGCTGGACAGGCTCCAACGGCGAGGAGGTGCAACTGACAGTCACGATTGCCAAGGGCTCCACGGAGGGAAAGAGCTATACAGCGCACTGGGAAGCCAACGACGCTATCCTTCAGGAACTCCATGACGCCCTCGGCGAGAAGGCTTGGACGGGTTACGGCGTCAACACCGGCGTCATCAGCTACGGCCGCGGTGACGAACCCAAAGAGTTCCGCGCTACCATCATGGGCGGTACTTATACCTTCGATATCCCCTTCCGCGATGTCAACTCTATCACCAAAGCCCTCAACACCGACGGCTCTGCTACCTATACGCTGAATGTTTCCCTGCCTGCCCAGACCGGCATGGCGTCCGAGACGCTGCGCGTCACCCTCAAAGACGGTGAGATAACCGGCATGGAGAGCGAGAACGCAGGACTGGAGATGAGCAAAGAGGGAGCCGAGATAACCGACTGGGCGGCGCTCCAGGCGGCTATGAACAACGGCGGCGTCATCAAGCTGACAGCCGACATCACGGCTGCTCCCGCCGATGCGGCACTGACCGTACCTGCCGGCAAGACCGTCGTGCTCGACCTCAACGGATTTACTATCAACCGCGCCATGACAGCTCCCGCTGCCAACGGTAGCGTGATCATCAACAACGGTACACTCGCTATCCAGACCACCAACGGCGGCAAGATTACCGGCGGTAAGACCACCGGCAACGGCGGCGGTATCCTCAACAACGGTGTGCTGACCCTCTACGGCGGTGAGATCACCGGCAACAAGGCATCCGGCATGGGCGGCGGCGTATATAACGCTGCGGCAGCACCGGCAGGCTTCTGGATGACCGGCGGACTGATTGACGGCAACACCGCCGGCAGCTTTGCTGCCATCGGAGGCGATGTGACCTTCAGCAACATGGCTGTCGTACAGGTGAACGCTGCCGGTAGCACCGTCAGCAACGCAACGGCTAAGACAGGTATGGTCAAATACGACTATATACAACCCGTCATGCCGGATTTGGAGAAGTTCGGTATCCTCTCGGAGCTCTATGCCGCCCTCGGCAACGAGACATGGACGGGCTACGGCGTCAATACCGGCGTCATCAGCTACAGCCGCGGCGACGAAGTGAACGAGTTCCGCGCTACCTTCATGGGTGGTAACTATACCTTGGATGTGCCCTTCGGCGACTTCACCGCAGTCTCCAAGGCAGAGAATACGGACGGCAGTTTCACCTATACGCTCGAACTGCCCCTGCCGGCATACACCGGACTGAGCTCCGAGACGGTCAAGATCACCATCAAAGACGGTGAGATAACCGGTCTCCAGAGCGAGAACGCAGGGCTGGACATGAACAAAGAGGCGGGTGAGATCACCGGCTGGGCGGCCCTGCAGACGGCTGTCAACAACGGCGGCGTCATCAAACTGACCACCGACGTGACTGCTGCCGCTACGGATGAGGCGCTCACCGTGCCCGCCGGCAAGACCGTGGTGATCGACCTCAACGGACACACGCTCAACCGCGCCCTGACAGCTCCCGCTGCCAACGGTAGCGTGATCATCAATAACGGTACGCTCGCTATCATGGACAACGCCGGCAACGGTAAGATCACCGGCGGTAACACCAGCACCATCGGAGGCGGTGTGCTCAACAACGGTGCCTTCACCCTCTACGGAGGCGAGATCACCGGCAATACCGCAACCGACGCGGGCGGCGGCGTATATAACACAGCGTATGAGCTGCCCGGAGGCTTCTGGATGACCGGAGGACTGATTGACGGCAACACCGCTTCCGTCGGCGCAGCCATCGGAGGCGAGGTGACCTTCAACAAACAGGCAGCCGTACAGGTAGATGCGGACGGTACGGTCGTGGATATCAACACGGCGGCAGCCCATATGATGTCCTATTCCTATATCCGTCCGGCGCTGCCGAGTGTGGACCAGATGATGACTACGCCCGCGCAGCAGGCTAACGGCGCATGGCAAGCTTACATGCCTGCCGGCAATCGCATGCTCCGCGTGACCTACAAGGACGAGCCTCAACTGACATGGGTGGATAAGGACAAACAGCCTGTCACCGCTATCAGCGGCTACCACGGCTTCCAGTCGCTGGTTGCTATCCCGAATATCAAAGCATCGGATAAATTCTTTGCGGCACTTGATGCAGGCACTTCCGCCGTGGAGTTCTTCTCCTCGAATCCGGATGTAGTGGGCGTACTCGGTGTCGGCAGCTTCCTTCTCAACGGTGTAGGTGAGGCAGATTTGTCTGCTATCCACCGCAACGATGCGGACTTCAAGTACGACTCCGCTGCCTTCCATGTCACGGTGCTGGCGCCGGATACGATGAAACTGCTCACCAACAACGCCGAGTGGGGTACCGTAGCTGCGGTAACACCGCTGGGCGACAGTGTCCGCGCCGGTGAAGGCAACACGTTCTTCGCTGTGCCGGGAGCAACCATGATCGTACAGGCTACTCCGGCGGAAGGTTTCCACCTCCGCTACTGGAGCAACGGCGCTGCCGTAGATGCTAAGCTCCGCGCCCAAGCGCAGGTACAGGGCAACACCGACCTCCTGGCGTTCTTCGCGCCGGATACCGTACCCGCTATCGTAACCAAAGAGCCGGTAGTCTTCGACACCCTCGTGTACACCGGCTATGCACAGACTATTCTGGCGAACGGTACGGCTATCGGCGGTCAGTTCAAGTACTCGCTGGACAGCGCTACCTGGACCACCGAGCTGCCGCAGATCAAGGACGCCGGTACCCATACGTTCTATTGCTATGTGGATTCGACCGACGTACTGCACCGCTGTCTGCCGGTTGAGACGCATACTGTGACGATCGCCAAAGCTCCGCTGACCATCACTGCGGAGAACAAAGATACGATCTACGGCGAACCGGCACCTGCCTTCACCGCTGCCTATACCGGCCTGCTCGGTGAAGATACGGTAGGCGTAGTGAGTGGTCTGACACTCACGAGCGACTACCTCGTTACCTCCAACGTAGGCGAGTACGACATCGTACCGGCGAACGCTACGGCGCTGAACTACGCTATCTCTTATACCAAGGGTACGCTGACCGTCAACAAGGCGCCGCTGATGATTACCGCCGATAACAAAGAGGTTATCTACGGCGAAGAGCATCCGGAGTTCACCGCTTCTTACGAAGGCTTGAAGAACGAGGACGACAAGTCTGTTGTAAGCGGTCTGACGTACAGCACCGATTATCTCGTTACCTCCAACGTAGGCGAGTACGACATCGTACCGGCCAACGCAACGGCACAGAACTACGAGATTAGTTACACCAACGGTACGCTGACCGTCAAGAAGGCCACGCTGACCATCACCGCCGAGGACAAGACGATGATCTACGGCGACGAGCATCCCGAGTTCACTGCTTCTTACGAAGGCTTTAAGAACGAGGACGATAAGAGTGTTGTCAGCGATCTCGATTACACCTGCGAGTATGCACCGGGCAGCTATATCGGCACGTACGCCATCACCCCGCACAGCGCAACGGCGCAGAACTACGAGTTCGAGTACAAGGACGGTACGCTGACGGTCAACAAGGCTATCGTCTATATCAAGGGTGCTGACATACAGGAGGCTAAGTTCGAGGACGGCAACACTACGGCCGTCGTGCTCAATGCCGGTCAGGTGATGGATGTCAAACTGAATGACGCAGTAGGCGTCTCGACTACCGCTACCTTCTCCGACGCAACGGTAGGCGAGGGCAAGACCATCACCATGTTCTACGAACTGACGGGCGATGCAGCACTGCTGGCTAACTACGACCTCATTCCGACATCCGAGATCTTCGCTAAGAAGGGTGTCATTATCGAGAAATTCATCCCGGACAACAACCCCGAAGAGCAAGAAGATGACGAAGCCGAAGTGAAAGAGGGTATCGAGGTCTATGCTTACGGTTATTGTCTGGACGATCATGTATATATGCGTTACCACCTCAACAGCGGTAACCCTGACCAGTACAAGATTGATTTCGACGACGAGCGTTTCGAGGATGTGAGATACGAGCAGACACAGATCTCCGGTCCTGACGGTACGATTGAAATCAACATCCCTGCGAATATGCCGACGGGTGACTATACGATGACCGTCACCTTCCGCGACAGCCGCTTCGACTGGCTGGAGAGTGCTCCGCTGACCGTGACGTTCCATGTGAACCTGCCGGAAACCTACGTGACGCCGCTCTTCGAGAACACCATCGCTCTCGTCGATACCTGCAACTGCTTCACGGACATCCAGTGGTACCACCGTGCTGACGCTTCGGAGGCATGGCAGCCGATAGCGGGTGCTACGGGTCGTTACTACCGTCCGGAAGGCGGAGCCAAACTGACGGGCGAGTATTTCGTGAAGGCTACCTGGAAGGGCATACCGACTTACACCTGCGGTCAGGCGGATATGGAGACCCTCTACGGCGCTGACAAGCAGCAGCCGAAGGCTACCGTCAAAGCATTCCCGAACCCGGTTGTTAACACCACCACGGTGACCATCGAAAACTCGGAGAACTGGAACCACAGTCTGCGCGTTGTCAACCTGATGGGCGTTGAGGTAATGAACTCCACCTTCGAGGGTAACGAGACCACGGTTGACATGGACGGCTTCGTTCAGGGCAACTACATGATCTCCGTGGACGGCATCGTAGTCAAAGTAATGAAACAATAATGAAAGGAGGAAAATACTATGCAAATCAATAAGATTTTTTCCCTCATCGCAGCTGCAGCGCTGACCATTTCGGTCAGTGCGCAGCAGAGCGAGCATGACAACTATATCGGTGTTAACTTCGGCGGAGGTCTGAACTCAGCGCTGTACAAGCCGGCTAACGGCACACAGGGTCTGGGCTTCGGCTTCGACGCCGGTCTGCACTACGGTCATTTCTTCAACAAGACCGTCGGTCTGGGCGTAGGACTTCAGTTCTCGTGGGCAAACGCCTATGCGACTTATAACTGGAACGAAGTGACCACGGGTCTGACGCGCTCCGATAACCCCTATGTCAAGAGTAACCTCACCACGGGCTTCAACGACTTCGTGGAGCGTCAGAATATCGGCTATCTCTCCATCCCGGTAGAGGTGCTGTTCCGCAAGACGCTGAACAACCGCGCCGCCTTCATTGGCGGTGTGGGTCTGGCGCTGGACATTCCCCTCTACGGCAAGTATATCGCCAAGAGCGGCAGCTACAGCACGACGGGTGTGTTCCCTGCATTAGGTAACTACGCTCTCAGCGACATGCCGGAGCACGGCTTCAGCACCTATACGACGACGCAGGACGCGAAGTGGAACAACCGCGCGAAGGTTGGCGGTTCGGTGATTGCCGACCTCGGCTTCCGCGTGGCGATGAACGACAACTGGGGCATGTACTTCGGTCTGTACGCAGGCTATGGCTTCACCAACCTCTTGGACGGAGCCAAGACGGAGGAGATGCTCATGATCAATGCCGCCAATCCGGCAGTTATTGACTACCGCGGCACGTTCGACTCCAACGAGACAGGCAAGGCCAACCTCATCCGTGCGGGTGTGAAGATAGCTATTGACTTCGGTTGGGGCAAGAAAAGTGACAAAGTGACTAAGGACCAAGTACTAAGTGAGTTGGCAGCGGCACAGGAGAAAGCCCGTCTGGACTCTATCGCTTCTGCCGAAGCCCAAGCCAAGGCTGACTCTATCGCTGCTGCCGAGGCAGAGAACGCACGTATTGCCGCTGCCAAAGCCGAGCAGGAGCGCATAGCCCGCGAGAGAGCCGCTGCGGAGAATGCACGCATCGCCGCCGAGAAAGCCGCACAGGAAGCCGAGGCAGCGCGTATAGCCGCCGAGAAGGCACGTATCGCCGCACTCAAGAGCCAAGGCGAGACGGTTACCGTACACTTCGATATAGCCGGAGCGGACATGCACTTCCGGGACGGCGAGCAGGCGGTAGTGGATGAGATATGCCACGTGATGGCTGCCGACCCCTCGATGAAGATTGTCATCACCGGTCACACCGACAACACCGGTAACGCGGAGCAGAACCTGCGCTACTTCGGTATGAAGCGTGCGGAGTCGCTGCGTGATTATATGGTGGAGAAAGGCGTGCCCGCCGGTCAGATCCGTTGCGAGTCGAAGGGTCAGCTGGAGCCGGTAGCCGATAACGCTACCCGCGAAGGCCGCGCCATCAACCGCCGTGCCAACATCCGCTTCGAGTAAGCGACACCCCCCGACCCCCTCTCAGAGGGGGAGGGGGACTTTCGACTAAATCGGTTCAATGTCGGTCCATTATCGGGAGATAGGGGGCTATCCGGAAGAAAAAAAATAAAAAAAACACCGATTTATTTGGTCATGTCAAAAAAAAGCAGTACCTTTGCACGCTTTTTCTACGAAAAGGCGGATAGATGCCACGAAGTCGCAATGACAGATTCGGCTTCCGTGGTGATTGTTTAACCCGCATTTGCCAAAATGGCTCAATAAATAGCCAAATGGTAAATGACCAAATGAAAAAATGTTATGTATTTAACTTCTGAGAAGAAAGCCGAGTTGTTCGCTAAGTACGGCAACGACGCTAAGAACACCGGTTCCGCTGAGAGCCAGATTGCACTCTTCACCTTCCGTATCAACCATCTGACCGAGCACCTGAAGAACAACCGCAAGGACTTCGGTACCGAGCGCGCCCTGACCGCTCTGGTAGGAAAGCGTCGTCGTATGTTGGATTACCTGAAGACGAAAGACATCGAGCGCTACCGTGCACTCATCAAAGAACTCGGTATTCGTAAGTAAGTTGCACGTATATTACGTAAACAACGTAATCTACGGAAATTACGAAAACTACAAAAAAACGTCCCCTCGGACGTTTTTTTTTGCATATATCAAAAAAAAGCAGTACCTTTGTAGCGCAAAACCAATAATACTCACAAAAAAATGAAACGATTGTTACCGTGGTTGGTAGGGTTCGGCCTCCTGGCTGTCGTGGCTGTCATAGCCGCCAATATATACGACACCGTGATTTATAATGCCGAGGAGGACGAGCCGGCATGGGTAGAGCCTACCGACAGTACCGAGTATCTCGACGAGTAAATGATTGAGATAAAGCCATACATAGAACACGCTGTGCTGGTAGGTCTGATCACGCCCTCCCAGCCGGAGGACAGGACGCGCGAGTATCTGGACGAGCTGGCTTTCCTGGCTGACACGCACGGTATAGTGCCCGTTAAGCGTTTTACACAGCGTCTCGACCAGCCCAATACCTCCACCTACGTAGGCGAAGGCAAACTGGAGGAGATCAGGCAGTATATAGTAGCAAGAGAAAAGACTTTGAGCGAAGCGGTCTGTGATCCCATTGACGTCGTTATTTTCGATGATGAGTTATCTCCGCGCCAGATACGCAACCTGGAGAAAGCCATCAACCGCCGCGAGAAACATCCGGCTAACGTAAGGGTGATAGACCGTACGATCCTCATCCTGGAGATCTTCCTCCAGCGCGCGCAGACGAGTTACGCCAAGACCCAGGTGGAGATGGCGCACCTGCAATACATGCTCCCGCGTCTGACACGTATGTGGTCTCACTTGGACCGCCAGCGAGGCGGCGGAGGCACCAACCGTGGTATGGGTGAGACCCAGATAGAAGCGGACAAGCGCGTCATCGGGCAGCGTATAGCCCTCCTCCGCGAGCAGCTCAAGACGATAGACAAGCAGATGGCTACCCAGCGGCAGCACCGCGGGAAGATGGTACGCGTAGCACTCGTAGGCTACACCAACGTAGGCAAATCGACCCTTATGAACCTGCTGTCCAAATCCGATGTGTTTGCGGAAAACAAGCTCTTTGCCACTCTCGACACCACTGTCCGGAAAGTGACGATAGACAACCTGCCTTTCCTTCTCTCTGACACGGTTGGCTTCATCCGCAAACTGCCGCACCATCTGGTGGAGTCCTTCAAATCCACGCTGGACGAGGTGCGCGAGGCGGACCTGCTCATCCACGTGGTGGATATCAGCCATCCGAACTTCGAGGAGCAGTACGAGGTGGTCGAGCAGACTATCAGCGAATTGTTGAACCCTCAAACAACCTCAAACAAGGCTGCGCAGCAGCCCAAACAACCTCAAACAATTGTGGTCTTCAACAAAATCGACAATTTTACTTACACCCCGAAGGAAGAGGACGACCTCACGCCCATGCAGCGGGAGAACTACTCGCTGGAGGACCTGCAAAAGACTTGGATGGCGCGTCTGGGAGAGGACTGCATCTTCATCTCCGCGAAGAACAAAGAGAATATAGACGCCCTCCGTGCGCTCATGTACGACCGCATCAAGGCAATCCATATCCAGCGTTATCCCTATAACGACTTCCTCTTCCAGAACTACGAGGATTAATTTTTAATTTTTAATTATTAATTATTAATTTTAATAATGCGCAGCATTAACGAACAAGGTTATCATTTCGAAGAATGGCTCACTCCGTCGGAAATAGCGAAGGATGTGCAGCAAGTGGCAGCCCGTATCAACGCCGACTACCGCGACAAGGAACCGCTTTTCGTAGTGGTGCTCAACGGCGCGTTTGTCTTCGCTGCCGACCTGCTCCGCGCTCTCAGTGATGTGCGGTGCGAGGTGACGTTTATCCGCGTGAGCTCCTACTACGGCATGGCTACTACCGGCAAACTGGAGTTCATCGTGCCCTTGCAGCAGGTGGTGGACAACCGCGACGTGATTATCGTGGAGGACATCGTGGACTCCGGTCTCACTATCCACCAGCTCAAAGCGCACATGCGTGCCCAAGGCGCTTCGTCCGTCAAGGTGGCTACCATGCTCTACAAACCCAACAAACTGGAGTACGACGACGCCAAACCCGACTATATCGGCCATGAGATTACCGACGAGTTCGTCATCGGCTACGGCCTCGACTTCGACGGCTTCGTCCGTAACCTCGACGCTATCTACAAAGTGAAGGAATAATAACAATATAAATTTTTACTACCATGAACGAAGAACTGAAAAAAGTAATGGAGGTTGCCGAGGTGTGGACCAAGGAACCGTTTGACGCGGAGACCCGCGCCCAAGTGAAGGCGATGATGGAGGCGGAGGACAAGACCGAACTCGTCGACGCTTTCTATCGTACTCTCGAGTTCGGTACCGGCGGTCTGCGCGGTATCATGGGCCCCGGCACCAACCGAATGAACAAATACATCGTAGCACAGGCTACCCAGGGCTACGCCAACTACCTGCTGAAGGTGCAGAAAGAGGGCGGTTTCGAGCACGTACAGAACGGCCGCGTGGCTGTTGTCGTTGGTCACGACTGTCGTAACAACGGACGTATGTTCGCCGAGACGGTTGCCAATATCTTCTCCGCCAACGGCATCAAGGTCTATCTCTTCGAGTCGCTTCGTCCGACGCCGGAGGTGAGCTTCGCTATCAGGCATCTGAAATGTCAGGGCGGTGTGAACGTCACCGCTTCGCACAACCCCAAGGAGTACAACGGCTACAAGGCTTACTGGGAGGACGGTTCGCAGGTGCTCCAACCGCATGACCAGGGTATCATCGACGAGGTCAACAAAGTGACCCTCGCGGATGTCAAATGGGAGGCAGACAAAGACCTCATTGAGATCATCGGCGGCGAGATGGACTACGACTACATGATGGCTGTTAAGTCCGTCATGATTGACCAGGATTCGATCCTCCGCCAGAAAGACCTCAATATCGTTTATACGCCGATGCACGGCGCCGGACGTCAGATCGTGCCGATGTGCCTCCGCTCCTGGGGATTCCAGAACATCCACGTAGTGCCCGAGCAGATGGTCATCGACGGCAACTTCCCCACCGTCGTTTCCCCGAACCCCGAGAACGCTGAGGCTATGACCCTCGGTATGAAACTCGGTACCAAGCTTGGTGCCGACCTCGTCATCGCTTCCGACCCGGATGCAGACCGTATTGCGATTGTCTGCCGAAACGACAAGGGCGAGTGGGTCATCATCAACGGTAACCAGACCAACATCATGTTCCACTACTACATCATCAACAACATGAAGCGTCTGGGCAAACTCCGTCCCGACATGTATATCGTCAAGACCATCGTCACCTCCGAACTCATCCGTAAGATTGCGGACGCACAGGGTGTCACCCTCACCGACGAATACACCGGCTTCAAGTGGATCGCCAACCGCATCCGTATGTGGGAAGGCAAACGCAAATATATCGGTGGCGGTGAGGAGTCCTTCGGCTTCCTGCCGTACGACGCTGTCCGCGACAAATGTTCGCCTTCGGCTATCTGCCTCATCTGCGAGATCGCCGCGTACGCCAAGGATAACGGCATGACCCTCTACGACTACCTCCTCAAGATATACGCCGACTACGGTTTCCAGCGCGAGACGACCATCAACGTCGTTCGCCCGGGTAAGACAGGTGCCGAGGAAATCCAGCAGATGATGAAGGACTACCGTGCCAACGCTCCGAAAGAGATCGCCGGTGAGAAAGTATGCCTCATCAAGGACTACAAGACCCTCAAACAATGCAAGTTGGAGGATGGCAAGTGGGTTGAGTCCGACATTGAAATGCCACTCAACGCTACCTCCAATGTACTCCAGTACTTCACCGAGGGCGGTCTGAAAGTCTCTGTCCGTCCGTCCGGTACCGAACCGAAGATCAAGTTCTATTTCGAGATTCCGGTCAAGACCGAGATCGGCAAACCCTTCACCGGTGCCGACTACGAGCGCTGCACCGCCGAGGCCGAAGCCCGCGTTCCCGAGATTAAGAAGAGCCTGGGACTCTGATTTGCCTCTAACATCCGCCAAACTTGGCGGATACAAAAAAGGTACGCGCATCCGCGCGTACCTTGCTAATTTTATCTACTTTTCTAACTACTCAACGTTGCACTTCCAACTTGAACTTAGGCTTTAGGTCATTTTATAATGAACGCTTGTGCTTACTATTTCCTCAGATCCTCTATAACCATGCTTGCTAACGTGCAGCCGAACACGGCTGTCACTTGCATGAGGCTGCCGCGGGTGGCGCAGGCTTGCGGTTGCTCGGTCGAATAGACGCACTTCACTTTCCGGTACGGGTGAAGACCTATTTTCTTCATCCGTGCACGGACTGCCTTGGCGAGCGCGTCGCCTTGTATGGACATCAGTTCGCCGGTTGTCACTTTCGTCGGGTCGAACCGCAGCGCGGCGCCCATAGAACTAAATATCTTCACCCCTCGCGCGCGCGTCGCGTTTATTATAAGGTCTGCCTTCGCCGCCACACTGTCTATCGCATCAATGACATAGTCGAAAGTCGAAAGTTGAAAGTCGAAAGCCTCCTTCGTACATTGTTCTTCGTACATCGTACTTTGCGCTTCATACATCCGATGAAGCGCAATGATTTCCGCATCCGGGTTGATACTCAACAACCGCTCTTTGAGAACTTCCACTTTCGGTCTGCCCAGCGTCTCTCTTGTCGCCGGCAGCTGGCGGTTGACATTGGAAGGCTGCACCGTGTCGCCATCGACGATGGTCAGATGCACCAGTCCCGTCCGGACCAGTGCCTCCGCGCACCACGAACCGACACCCCCCACGCCGAAGAGGATCACCCGTTTCGTCTGAAGGGCTTCCATCGTTTCGGAGCCCAATAGCGCTTCGCTTCTGGAAAAGAAATCATCCATAATTGTTCAAATTGTATGCAAAAGTACAAAAAAATATGCAAATACGCAAAAAAAAGACAAAAATATTTGCACATCTCAGAAAAAAGCAGTACTTTTGTAGTAGAAAAATCTGCGCTGGAGGGAAGTGTCTCTTCGCAAATGGGTGGATTTGACATATTTAAATAGCGTTTATTGACGCTTTGTTGTTGACAATCAGAAACTTCGCAACTTTCAGATTTATAACTCAGCACAAAGTAGCAATAGATGCCTATGGGTATGACTGTAATACCCGTCTTGCTCTTTCTTGGCAAGCGGTTCGTCATATCAGCGTAGGTTTCCTATTGTTTATTTGAGTTATAAGGCAATGCGAAGGCCTCTGATTGTGAAGTAAACAATGAGAGGTCTGCGCTTTTTTTTGTGTATGCAACCCGGCTAACAACCACATATATAAAAAAACGCGTGTATGCATGCGAAGAAAGAAAATAATACCAAACACTAAAAAAATACATTATGAAAAACTTAAACTTAAACGAACAGGAAAAACAAAGGGGATGGCATGGTTTTTGCAGTATAAATCATGCTAATCAGACCGAGGTTCAAGCCGACACTCTGTCGGCGTCCGGTCGTTCTGCGGTTAGCGTTACGTTAGAGGAATTTCCCGCTAATAACGCGCTAAAAACGCGCTTATCACGCGCTAATCACGCGCTTTTGCCCTTATCCCGGTGTGTAAATACTCTTATCCGCATAGGTGACTATGTGGTAGGAGGTCGTGCACGGAGAGGTGCGGGGCAGGAGGTTGTCGCAATGATGCGACAAAAATGCATGATGTGGAAATATGCCGCGATGGTGGTTTTGATGCTCACCCTTGGAGTGGGGGAGATGTGGGGGTATAGCAAGGTTACCCTTTACGGAGATATGAAAGGTATTGGTTGGTCACCTCAGGGATATTTCTGGGATAGTGAGAGCGGTGAACATTCCACTGAAACATATGCCGCAACAAACAATGGTTTTAAATTGTACATTCATTCCGGTGTCGATCAATACGTAGGATGGTGTGATGGCTCAAACCAACCATCTTCTATTGGAAGCGATGGTACAGGTACTCGTCTCTATAAGGATTATTCTGGAAATGAGGATCAGAATGTCACTTATTCAGGAAATAATGGTATTGTTTGCTTTCATGTGGATCAAAAAACGAGCAATCACAATTCCGATCCTTGGGTTTGGATTACTCGTCCAACAGTTTATTTAAAGAATAATTGGAATTCTGATCCTAGTTCCTGGTCGTGGAAAAGCACAACAGATGAAGGGAACGGGTATTACTATGTAGATGCTCCTTATGGAGCTTCCGGTGTAAACTGGGGTACCAATGGGACTAGTGCATGGCAGTATAACAGTAGTGATGTTTATCTTGAATGTACTCCTGCTCCTGCCGATTTATCAGCAGGACATGAGTGCCGCTATCGCTTAAATACTAACCCAAGTGGTAGTACTTGGGATGCAAGAACTCCTACATTGACCATTACTGCAATATGGACAGTTACATACAACGCTAACGGGCACGGTTCTGCGCCAAGTAGTGCTAAGGTTTTGCATAGTACCACCGCTTCTCAACCATCTTCACCATCTGCTACTGGTTACACATTCGGGGGCTGGTACACAAATAGCGAATGTACTACTCCGTATAATTTCTCTACTGCTGTAACGGCAGATATTGAACTCTTCGCCAAATGGACAGAGAAGAGTTATTCCATAACCTTTGCGAATGACGGGCATGGCTCTGTAGCGGTTGATGGCTCTACGATTTCTAACGGTAGTACTGCTTTGATTAACCATTTCACTACCAAAACATTGGAAGCAACCAACAACACCGGATACCATTTTAGCAGTTGGACAAAATCAGGTACGAATGCAGGAAAGGTTACTATTGGTAATAGTTCCAATGCCACAACCACCATTATTGCAACCGCAACTAGCGCGACTGTGACGGCTAATTTTGCACCTGACACCTACACTGCCGCCAATAACTTGGACAAAAACGGCGGTGACAGCCATGGTCAATACACTGCGACGTATGATGCCACTACTATTGCCATCAGTACGGCACCTGCCAAAACCGGTTACGATGTAGAGGGTTATTATAAGGAAGCCGAATGTACTAATAAGATTGCCGATGCGGATGGTGTACTTATTGCTTCTACGGATTATACCGATGTAAGCAGTCATTGGACAAGCACAAGCAATCAGACCTTATATGCGCAATGGTCACCTAACACCTATACCATCTCTTTCAATGCGGATGATGCAAGTCGTGTCGGCACGGCAACAAATGTGCAGGCGAGTGTGACGGTGACGTATGACGCGAAGGATTTCTCTGCGGCTACGGTTGCTGTTCCTGTACTTGCTGGATATACCTTCGGCGGCTATTATACGGCAACTAATGGTGGCGGAGAGCAGATTGTGGATGCCAACGGCGCATGGATAACCTCTGCTAAGACCGGCTATCTGAACGCATTGGGCAACTGGATCAAGGCGGCAAACACCATCCTCTACGCCAAATGGACACCGCAGACTTATACCGTGACGCTGAATCACGGGGCAGGCTCATGCGCCACGACGAGCACTACCGTCACCATGGGTGCTACCTATGGTGAAGGAACCGGTTTGAGTGGTTCGCTGCCTACGGTTACTCCGCCGAGCGGATATCGTTTCGGCGGTTGGTTCACTTCTGCCAACGGAGGATCGCAAGTAACCGATGAAACCCAAGTGACCACCGCTTCCGACCACACTATTTATGCCCATTTCGTTGAGAATACATATGTCTATTTCTATAATAATCTCGGATGGGATAAGGTATATGTTACTTTTAATGCGACATGGAATGATTCTCGTGGAGCAGGAAATAATGGTAGAGTGTATGAAGAAATGGAATCTATTGGGAACAATATATATCGATATTTGATTCCGGAATTCGCTTTTACTGATCAATGGCAGAATAACATTGCTTTTAATAATAAACTATTAGGCAATGAGCATACCGGTAATCAAGAAAGTTTCAATAGTGGGGAGGTGGTCTTCCGTGGCGATTTTGACTCCTATGCAACGATGTTCGTGCCGGACAAAACAAATACAAGATCTTTAAACGGATGTACGTATTATAGTAATGAATCGTGGGCTGATAGCAAGCCTACGGATTATCGTTTCCCCTATGGTTATTGGAGAAGGTATAATGGTACTGAGTCCGGTTATGTACTCAAAGGTTCTTGGGATGGTGAACAAAATGATTTCTATTTCCGCAATATAAATCAAGATAGCGAAACATTCACAGTAACTAAAGCATTGCCTGCAAATAGTTCATATACCTTTATGATTTACAAGCATTGTAACACAGACTATACATACAATTCGTGGTTTACCTATTCAGACAATCCGAGCACTAAATATATAACTTCTACAAATTGCACAGACTTATTATTTAACTGTACAAATGCTGTTAAATCAAATCCTACAAAAACAACAATCAAGACCACCGCAGCGGGCGATTATGTATTTACCCTCACTTGCGGGACGGACGGAACATTGAAGCTGTCGGTAACTTATCCGTTGACCGCAGATGAAGACTACCGTGTGCTGTACTCATGGAACGACGGCAGCGCACATACCCACGCTTCGGAGATTATTCATAAAGAGCCTGGCACAAGCAAGAAGATTTCCGTCTTTGTGCATAAAGCTAATAATGTCAGCTCACAGTCGCTGACGATTCAGAAATGTACTGCTATCAGCTCAAGCGGTGTGCCCACATGGAGCGATGTGAATATGATTACTCTTCCGACGGAAAATATTACCGCCAATGGCGTATATAACTTTGTTATCACGCAACCCGCTTCCGGCGAACCTACGGGCGCTTATTCTGAACCCTATACCGGCGAGTACTACGTTCGCGCAGACGCTACCTCGGGCGGTTGGGATTTCTACAAGGAGAAAGGCAATATCATGAAGTATTCCGCCTATTCGCTGACGCAGACGTTATCTGACAAGTATAGCCATTACTACTGTATGTTCGTGAACACGACAACCCAGAGTGTCGCCTTCACTGTGGCAACCGAGTACAGTCCGAGTATCAGCGACACGTTGGGCACGGATGCTTTCTGCACAGGCGGCAGCAAATACAACCAGAAACTGCCTGCCACCGCCAATGTGCGTTTCTCATGGAACGAGCAGACCAACGCTGTACACCGTTCGTACTTGAAGAATGCAGAGGGTGCCGGTAATGCACGATTCCTTGTGCTGCACGGCAGTGACAACAAAGTGCTGGATTCGAACGGTAACACCATCGCAGCAGCCGGTTCAGGGGATGATGACTTGAAAGCCAACGAGTTGCTCTTCTCGGACGAAGGAGACTGGGTATATCGCCTTAACCTGCAAGCCCAGCCGGGAGCGCAAGCCAGCATTATGGCGCGTTATAACGGGAGCGAACAATACCTGACTGGAGGTGCATCTTCATATGAGACAATCTTGGGCGGAACCGGCAGCACTAAATACACACTCCATGCAACTTACGATTTCAAGACCAACCGTCTGATAGTGGCTTGGACACCGCCTGCGAAAGCAATTACTGATGCGTTGTCCGATGTGGATATGCTGTGGGTGCGTCACGCGCAGGAGTCAGCGCAAGAGATTACTTTCGGTACAGGTGGTTCATTATCAAACGTAGAAGTGGTAGGTGCAATTGAGTTTAATTATAATGAGTTAATCGGACGCGTCGGCTCATGGAACGAAGACACACGACCGTTGCTCAAATACTTCATCTCTTTCCCGTTCGATGTGGAGATGTCCGATATCTTCGGTCTGACCGGCTCGGTCTATGGACGCGAATATGTGATTCAAAAATACAACGGTGCCGAACGCGCGAAGAAAGGTCTGTTCCTGGCTGACGACGGTACATTCTGGCAAGACATGACACTGGACGAGACCATGCATAAAGGCGAAGGATACTGCCTCATCATGGATAACGACTACCTCAATGACGCTTCGGCATCCATCTGGACCAACAAGAGCTCAGGCAGTTCTATCTTCCTCTATTTCCCGGCCAAAGCAATTATAACTTCCATTGACAATAATGATGAGGTTACGAAAGCAGAAGCCCATCAAAGTTACTCTGATCGTTGGTGGAAGGAGGGCAACGTGACAAAAGAAAACAAAAATACCGACTCCCACTGGAACCTCATCGGCTCACCGCTCTTTGCCAATGCGTATATAGGCAGCACAACAGACGCTTCGGGTTCAACTTTGAGTTCTTATTACACATGGAACAGCGACGACAACTCTTGGAATTCGAACGATTATGATAGGAGCACTGATTTCAATGCCATGTCTTGCATACTGGTACAATGGTACGGAGATATAACATGGACTACCTCTGAACCCCCCGCTTCTATTGCTGCCCGCAGAACAGCGGAGAAGAAGAACCACACGCTCAAACTGGAGCTGCTGCGCAATGGGGAAGCGGCTGACTGGGCATTTGTAGCGATGCGCGACGGCGCAAGCAGTGATTTCGTTCTCTGCGAAGATATGATGAAAATCAAGAATAGCGGCAAGCCCAACCTCTACCTCTATGCCGGCAACTACGATGTGGCATACAGCCAAGTGCCCGTGGAGACACAGACCGTTCCGGTTGGCGTCATCATCCGTCAGAACGGTACATACACTTTCTCTATGCCATCGAACTTTGACGGCACGGTAACGCTGATAGACAAGTTCGCTCAGACGCGTACCAACCTCGCTCTCGGAGACTATGAGGTGGCTTTGGAGCGCGGCACGATCAACGACCGCTTTGAGTTGGAAATCAATATCCGCAACGTCCCGACCGCTATAGACGGCGTTACAGACGGTAGCGGCTCCCTCAAAGACGGCAAGGCACATAAGTTCATCGAGAACGGAGCGATGTATATCCTCCGCGAAGGACAGATCTACGATGCCCGCGGCAACAAAGTAAAATAAGTTCTAATAAATCCAGTATATCAAGAATATCCGGTAAATAAACAATGACGATTATGAAAAACAATATAATGATGATATTAGTATTAGGCATGCTGATGGTGTGCCTGCTGCCCCTCGCCCTTAACGCACAGACAGCCCAAGAGTGGCAGTCCACGTCTTCTATGCAAGGTTCCGGCAGCGCCTATAGTTCGCAAGTAACCGCAGTAGGAGCTACAGGGGTAGGCAGTGTAGCTACAACCACCTATTCGCCGTCACAAACATCTTTCGGTCCGCGGCGCAGTAAGGAGAAAAATGAGGATTTGAACGGTAATCCGGAGTCCCCCATCGGCGATGCGGTGCTGCCGTTACTGCTGATGGCGGCAGGGTTCGGGCTCTATACCGCGCTGCGCAGGCGGAAAAAGACAGCGTGAATGAGCACGCTAACCAAGAAATAGCGTGAGAGCGCTATTTCCATAATGCATTTTTCGGAAAGTTCCCGCAGGGATGCGGGGACTTTCTCTCTATGTAAAAGAAAAAGGGCTCACATTGCTGTGAACCCTTTTATGCAATTCCATACGGAATTACATATCGTCGTGAGCGTGCAACGACTGCACATACTTAGCATGCGCCATCTTGATTCGCTTCAGCTCACTCGGTTTGTCGAATTGCTGACGGCGACGGAGCTCTTTTACGACACCCGTCTTATCGAATTTGCGTTTGAATTTCTTAATCGCGCGCTCGATGTTCTCA
>CACYKR010000029.1 GCA_902774995.1 uncultured Bacteroidales bacterium
TAAGCCCGTATTTTTGTAAGCAGTCATTGTTGAGCCCTATCAAGGGTCTCAACGGCGGATTTGGTAGTTAGGGGGCGCTGCAAGCTCGCTTGTGAGCGCACCCTAATTAGCAAGTACGCTCAAGGCCGCGTAGGCCAAAATGACTGCGCATTTTCGATTTACTCTATTAATACTTCCGTGAGCCGTCATACGAGAAGAGAGGGGTTAAGATAGTTGAGAGGGGACTGACAAAATGGCAGTCTCTTTTTGTTTGGCGCAGGATTTGAAGGAGCATTGATGTACGAAAAAAGATAAAGTACGAAAAAAGACAAAAGTAACAACCAAACAATATACGACTATGAACAACAACAATTCCAACAACAACGAGAACCTCAAGAAGTTCGCTATCAACCTCTGCGAGCGGGCTCAAGAGGGCAAGTTAGACCCCGTCATCGGACGGGACGACGAGATCAGGCGGGTATTGCAAATCCTCAGCCGCCGTACGAAGAACAACCCTATTCTGATTGGTGAACCGGGTGTAGGCAAGACCGCCATCGCAGAGGGACTCGCCCACCGTATCATACGCGGAGACGTGCCGGAGAACCTGAAAAAGAAACAGATATACTCCCTCGACATGGGTGCGCTGATAGCCGGTGCCAAATACCAGGGCGAGTTCGAGGAACGGCTCAAAGGCGTGGTGAACGAAGTGGTAGCCTCAGCGGGCGAGATTATCCTCTTCATCGACGAGATACACACCCTCGTAGGTGCCGGTAAATCCAGCGGCGCCATGGACGCGGCGAACATCCTCAAACCGGCTCTGGCGAGAGGCGACCTGCGCGCCATCGGCGCTACCACCCTCGACGAGTACCAGAAGTATTTCGAGACGGACAAAGCCCTGGAACGGCGGTTCCAGAAAGTAATGGTTGACGAACCGGACGAGAGCGCGACCATCTCTATCCTCCGTGGACTCAAAGAGCGGTACGAGACCCACCACAAGGTACGTATCAAAGACGACGCCATCATCGCAGCCGTCACCCTCTCCGCACGGTATATCACCGACCGTTTCTTGCCGGATAAGGCAATCGACCTCATCGATGAAGCCGCTGCCAAACTGCGGCTGGAAGTGGACTCCAAACCGGAAGAGATAGACTCCCTCGACCGACAGATCAAACAACTGGAGATCGAGCGCGAAGCTATCAAACGCGACAAAGACGAAGCCAAGCTTGGCGAGATAGAGAAACAGCTCAAAGAACTCAAAGCCAAGAGCGATGAGCTGAACGCCCGCTGGAACAAAGAGAAAGGGTACGTAGCTACCATCCAGAACGAGAAAGCGCGTATCGAGACCCTCAAGCACCAGGCAGAGGTAGCCGAACGCGAAGGCGACTACGGCAAGGTAGCGGAGATACGTTACAGCCAGATACCCGCCGCCGAAGCGAACATCAAATCCGCGCAGGACACCCTCCACCAACTCGGCACCGAATCCCTTATCAAAGAGGAAGTCGATGAAGACGACGTGGCGGAGGTAGTAGCCCGCTGGACAGGTATCCCCGTAGCGAAGATGATGCAATCCGAGCGGGAGAAACTGCTCCACCTGGAGGAAGAACTCCATAAACGCGTCATCGGCCAGAACGAAGCCATCGAAGCCGTCTCCGACGCCATCCGCCGCAGCCGTGCAGGCCTGCAAGACCCCAAAAGGCCTATCGGCTCCTTCATCTTCCTCGGCACCACCGGTGTCGGTAAGACCGAGTTGGCAAAAGCACTCGCGGACTACCTCTTCGACGACGAAAATATGATGACACGTATCGACATGAGCGAGTACCAGGAGAAGTTCTCAGCCACCCGTCTTATCGGTGCGCCTCCGGGATACGTAGGCTACGACGAGGGAGGACAGCTCACCGAAGCTATCCGACGCAAACCCTACTCCGTCGTGCTCTTCGACGAGATAGAGAAAGCCCACCCGGACGTCTTCAACGTCCTGCTGCAAGTGCTGGACGACGGTCGTCTGACGGATAACAAAGGTCGTTTGGTCAATTTCAAGAACACCTTGATTATCATGACTTCCAACCTCACGGAGGAGCAACTCCGCGCACAGGTTCGGCCGGAGTTCATCAACCGTATCGACGAGATCATCCACTTCTCTGAACTGACCGAGTCGGATATCAAGGCAGTGGTAGGTCTGCAAGTGAGCCGCATCCATAAGATGCTGGAGGAACAAGGTATCGACCTCCGCGTCACGGACGACGCTATCAGCTATATCGCCAAAGAGGGTTACGACCCGCAGTTCGGCGCACGGCCTGTCAAACGGGCACTGCAACGGCTCGTCCTCAACGAGCTGTCGAAGCAGATCATCGGAGGCAAGGTGGACCAGAAACGGCCTGTGATAGTAGAGCTCCGGGACGGCGAGTTACGGTTCCGTAACTAAAGGCTCAGGGCATCGGCATGATATTCACCCAATCGATATCCAGATAGCCGGAATCATTAATAGGCTTGCGGTCGCGGGTGGCGTAGAACCCTATACGGGCACCTATCCACTCGCCCGCCACCGCCTGGAAAGGCTCGCCGGCGAGTTCCCACACGCGGCTGTCCCGCGAGAGATAGAAACGACATACATACGTGCTATCCATCACGATACGTGCGTACCACCATTGCCCGTCCCCGGGGACAGGTAACATGCGGCTCTGACGGCCATGGACAAGCAGTCCGGCCTGCTCATGAGCCGCATTATTTTTGAGCGGCGTGAAACGGACTCGCGCCTCGAACGTAATCGCCGTTCCCGCAGGGATCTTCCTCAGCAACAGGTTAGGCGCGGTCTGAACCCCGTCCGCAGGATACGTGAACAACCGCAGACACGACGAGTCGGCGTTGCAGAAAGAATAGACGGCCTTTCGGTTACCGCTCCACTGCCACTCGGGCGCGAGGGAACGTGCGTCGAACTCCTCATGGAGAGGCTCGACAGCAATACCGGAAGTGACGGACGAATAATCTTTGTAACGGCTTACCGGACGCCCCTCGTTCCCGATCACCGGCCATCCCCGGAGCCATTTGAGAGGCTGCAGATGCACGATACGTCCGGCGGTACCTGCGTCCTGGAAATGCCAGAACCAGTCATCCACCCATGCGCCCTGGTGAGGACCGTTGACAGCGGTGGTGTCCTGCTCTAACACGCGGCGCACCTCGTACGGCCCGTACGGCGACTTGCTGCGCAGACAGAGCTGCCAACCCGTACGCACACCCCCCGCAGGGCAGAAGATATAATAATAGCTGTTGCGTTTATAGAACTTAGGTCCCTCCACGGTTGGGTTGTTCGGGTGGCCGTCAAACACCATCTCGTCATCTTTCACCACCGAGAGCCCGTCGGACGCCAGCTCGCACACCGCCAGAGCGGATTTGAAGCCTGCACGGCTGCCTGCAAACCCATGGACGAGGTAACAGCGGCCTTTGGCATCCCAGATAGGACAGGGGTCGATGAGCCCTTTGCCCGCCTTGACCAGCACCGCCTGCTCCCAACGGCAGGGGATCTTCTCGCTCTTGGCCGCCGAGCGGATACAGAAGATACCTATATCCGGATCGCCGTAATAGATATAGAACCGCCCTTCGTGGAAACGGATAGAAGGCGCCCACACGCCGCAACCGGCAGGACAGGCGTCCAGATGGCCGTAGCCGGGTACGGTATCCGGCAGCGCCGCGTCGATATACTCCCAGTGGATAGCATCTTCGGAACGGAGGATCTGCAGCCCCGGCGTGGAAGCGAACGTGCTATAGGTCATATAATAATACTTACCCAGGCGGATGACGTCCGGATCGGAGAAATCGAAAGGCAGGATCGGGTTCTCGTACGCCCGCAAAGGAACGAGGGAGAGAGACAGAGCCAGCAAAAGAAAAATACGTTTCATCGTTATTTGTTTTTAAGGATTATCCAGATAATCACCGGTGCGCCGAAGAGCGCGGAGACGGTGGAGACAGGCAGGGGATAGGTGAAGAGCGAGCATAGTATGTCGCACACCAGCAACAGACACGCGCCGAGCAGGGCGGAGGCGGGGACAGTAAGCCGGTGGTTGGACGAACGGAGAATACCCCGTGCTATGTGCGGCACGGCTACACCGATGAAGGCGATAGGTCCGCAGAAAGCCGTCACGCCACCCGCCAGCAGACCGGTAGCCAACACGATATACAGACGCGTGCGTTGTACGTCAATACCCAGCCCGCGGGCGTAGTCTTCGCCCAAAAGCAAGCCGTTGAGCGGTTTGAGCGCCAGAAGGACAAAGAGCCCGCCGAGGAGCAGGATCGGCACCATCAACCGCATCTCTACCCACCCTACCGAGCCGAGCGAACCGAGCGTCCAGACAATAAAAAGCTTCAGGGCGTCAGGGTTGGCGAAATTCTGCAAGAGCGAGACCAGCGAACCGGCTATCGAGCCGAACATCATTCCCACTATCAGCAGACTCACATTACTCGTCACCCGCCGGCTCACGGCAAGCACCAGAAGCAGCACCAGGGTAGCGCCAATGACTGCCGCAAGAGGGAGAAAGAAGGAAAAAGGTAGCAGCAAAGTAGAAGACATCGTCAGCAACGCCACGCCGAGGCTGGCGCCGGACGAGACACCTAAGGTATAAGGCCCCGCGAGAGGGTTGCGGAAAAGGGTCTGCATCACCAGTCCCGAGACGGAAAGCGCAGCCCCCGCCAGAACAGCCGTGACCGCCTTGGGCAGACGGATAGCGTCCAGAATCTGGCGCTCCATCGGACTGAGATCCCCAAACGGCCATAACCACACACTGCCGCTGCATATATCCAGACAGAAAAGAAGCACCAGAAGAATGCCTAAAAAAAAGAATATGAGTGTGTTTTTGTTCATTTTCGGTGCAAAGTTACACTTTTTTTTGCACATATCCAAAAAAAGCAGTAATTTTGTAGCCGTTTTTGCAAAATCATAAATTATAATCATCAATAAAATGAGTGTACACGTACAAAATACCCGCATGACTACAGCCAGGCTGCGTCAGATGAAAGCCACCGGCGAGAAGATTGCCATGCTGACGAGTTATGATTTCACGCTGGCCTCGCTGGTGGACGAAGCCGGGGTAGAGATGATCCTGGTAGGCGACAGCGCCAGCAACGTCGTTTGCGGCAACCAATATACGCTGCCTATCACGGTAGAGGAAATGATCTTTCTGACCAAAGGGGTGGTACGCGCCGCCAAGCACGCGCTGGTAGTATGTGATATGCCGTTCGGCAGCTATCAGGTCAGCGAAGAAGAGGCGGTACGCAACGCCGTGAAGATACTCAAGGAGAGCGGTTGCGATGCAGTGAAGATAGAGGGCGGCGAGGAGGTCCTGCCGGCTATCAGCCACATGATCCGGATAGGCGTGCCGGTGATGGGCCACTTAGGGCTCACACCCCAGAGCGTGAACCAGTTCGGCGGGTACGGGCTGCGCGCCAAAGAGGAAGCCGAGGCGGAGAAACTGCTGCATGACGCGCAACTGTTGGACCAGGCCGGCTGCTTCGCCATCACCCTGGAGAAGATCCCCGCGGCATTGGCGGAGAAAGTGACGAAAGCGGTCTCCTGCCCGGTGATCGGCATCGGCGCCGGCAACGCCTGCGACGGACAGGTGCTCGTGCTGCATGACATGCTCGGTCTCAACCAGGGCTTCAAACCCAAGTTCCTGCGTCATTTCGCTTCCCTGGCAGAAGAAGTAAAAACGGCCGTCAGCAGTTATGTCGAGGCCGTGAAAGACAGCTCCTTCCCTTCCGCGGAAGAAAGCTATTGAGATTTGAAATTTGAGATTTATAAGGGGGCTAAGGTATAGCCCTCTTTTTGTAGCCATTCAATAGCCCGGGGAAGGACAGCGAGCATCCGTTCGTTGGACTTGACAGAGTCGTGGAAATTGATGATCGAGCCCGGACGGGTCTGCCTTTTGATCTGGGCAAGCATCGCTTCGGGAGTACGGCGCGGGTTGTAGTCCCGCGTAAGAACGTCCCAGAGGTATATCTTATATCCCGATTTCACGAGCGCACGGCGTTGCCAAAAGAACGTACGGCCGTAAGGAGGACGGAAGATATTAAGCGGCGGCACCGGCGCACCCGAAGGCAGGTTCCGCAACAGGGCCTCCCTGCATTGGGCGGTATTCTCCAGATACGCGGCGGTGGAATAACGGAAACCCTTGATATGATTGTAGGTGTGGTTCGCTACGGTGTGACCGCCGGCAAGCACTTGCTGATAGACGTCCGGGTGTTTGTCTATATTCTCCCCTACCATGAAGAACGTAGCCTTCACGTTATACCGCGCGAGGATCTCCAGCACCTTGGGCGTCACCTCGGGGATAGGTCCGTCGTCGAAGGTGAGATACACCGCCTGACCCGTACGGCATATTCCGTACGGGTACAGACGTTGTAAAAAGGATTTGAGGTGCTTTACCATGCGAGTGATGATGCGCCGAGGATAGCCGCGTCGCTGTCCTTGAGGTTAGAGACGGAAACAGGGATTTTGCCTTTCCAGATAGGCATGAGGTTCTCCTCCATCGCTTCACGGATAGGATCCATAATCCAATGACCGGCCTTGGTCAGACCACCGAAGAGGATAATCGCCTCGGGCGAGGAGAAATGTACGTAGTCCGCCAGTTTCTGGCCGAGCAGATGGCCGGTGTAGTAGAATATCTCCTTGGCTACGAGATCGCCTTTCTCGGCAGCGTCGAATACGTCCTTGGAGGTGATATGATCTATGTCTGCCACGTTACGCAGGAGCGTCGGCTGGGTGGTCGAGGTGACGATCTCCTTTGCCGTACGCGCAACGCCGGTAGCGGAAGCGTACGCCTCGATACAGCCTTTCTGGCCGCAACCGCAGAGACGGCCGTTGCCGGAGTGGTCGATCTTGCAGTGACCCAACTCGCCGGCGAAACCGTCATGGCCGTAGAGCAGTTTGCCGTCGATGACGATACCCGAACCTACGCCGGTGCCCAGCGTAATGACGATGAAGTTCTTCATTCCTCTCGCCGAGCCGTAGATCATCTCACCCTGCGCCGCTGCATTGGCGTCATTGGTGATGGTGCACTTGATACCCATGCGCTCGGAGATGAGTTTGGCGAACGGTACCACGCCTTTCCACGGCAGGTTCGGCGCCTGCTCAATGCAGCCCGAATAGAAATTGCCGTTCGGCGCACCGCAACCGATACCTACTACGTCAGAGAGCGCTATCCCTTCGTCCTCCACCAGGCGCTTGAGCCCGGCGCAGAGGGCGTCGCAATACTCGTCGATATCGGGGTATTGCTGGGTAGGGATTGAATTACTGCGAAGAACCTGTCCGTCTTCATTAACTAAACCGAACTTGGTGCCTGTTCCGCCCAAGTCGATACCTAAAGCGTATTTTTTCATGGAAATAAATTATTAATTATTAATTATCAATCTACCTTGATATCTTTGTTGACATTCTTACTTCCCCAAAGGGCATAGAAGAGGATATATGCCACACCGACGATCGGCACAATATAGCTGAGCAAGCAGTCGTGGGCGGCTATCATGCTCTGAATCTGCGGAACGACACCTCCGCCGACCACCATCATCATAAAGATACCGGACGCTTTCGCCGTATATTTGCCGAGCCCTTCCGTAGCCATATTGAAGATAGAGCCCCACATGACCGACGTACACAGCCCCACCAGCACGATCAGCAGAGCCGCCAGAGGCATCATCTGGGTCTCAAACGCCCAACTGGTAAGCATCGGAATCTGTACGCTGTCGCCTACAAGCATCGCTGCCGCCATCAGTGCGATAGCCGCCACCGACACCCATATAACCATCGTACGGCTGCTTACTTTTCCGCCGATAGCCGATCCTATCGTACGGCCTACGAGCATCAGCAACCAGTACAGTCCCGCTACGAAACCTGCCGCCGCAAAGCCGACCGGTTTGAGATAACTAATGAGTGTTGCCGGCACACCGACCTCCACGCCTACATATACGAAAATCGCAATCACACCCAGCACAAAATGGCGGAACGCCCACGGAGTGCGCTCGTAGGTAATCTGCCGGCCTGCTCCCTCCGGCTCGGCAATCGGCGTGAGCCAGAAGATACAGAACAGTACCGCAAAGACAGCCATAGCGATATACAGCACGATATTCACGTCAGAGATGGTTTTGCCTGCCAGACTCTCCCCTATCAGCGCGCCTACCAGCATCGGCGTAAGGGACGCCGACAGCGAGTTGATGGTACCGCCGATCATGTTCAGCTGGTTGCCGCGGTTACCACCGCCGCCGAGAAGATTCAGCATTGGGTTCACAACGGTGTTCAGCATACACACGCAGAAACCGCCCAGCAACGCGCCGAACAGATAAACGGCAAAACTTGCCGTCTCACCGCTCAACCACTGCACACAGATACCCAGAAAACCGAGGACGATAGCAGAGAGGGCTGTTTTCTTGTAGCCGTATTTGGACAAGATATTTCCCGCAGGGATACCCATGATCAGGTAGGCCAGGAAATTGAACAGGTTGCCCAGCATACCCATCCGCTCGGCCTGAGCGGGATCCTCAAACGACGCGCCCCAGATCTTTCCTACCGGAGCTGCCAGGTTGGTCACGAAAGAGATCATTGCGTAGAGAAACATCATCGCAATGATGGTAATCACAGTCAGTGATTTGTTTTGTTTGGTACTCATGATACTAAAATTTATTTGTTATTGGTTGAATTGGTTGGTTTATAAGTTCTTCTCCAGGAAAGTCAGTATCCGGCGGTGCATGTGCGCGGCGTTATTGCCCTTGCGCAGGTGGTGATTGTCATCCGGATAGAGCTGCATCTCAAACTGCTTGTCCGCCTGCACAAGGGCGTCGATATACTGCATAGTCTGTTGCACGTGGACATTATCGTCGGCAGTACCATGGATGATGAGCACGGAGCCGGTGAGATCGGCAGCGCGGCGGAGCAGCGAGGCTTCGTCATAACCGGCATCATTCACCTGCGGCCGGCGCATATACCGCTCGGTATAAGCGGAGTCATAAAGCCGCCAGTCGGTGACCGGCGCAATCGCTACGGCTGCCTTGAAAGGATGCCCCTTGGTGCTCATGGTCATGAGCGTCTCGTAGCCGCCATAGCTCCATCCGAGGACCGCCATGCGGGAGGCGTCAATCTCCGGGCGCGCACCGATATAGTTCGCCGCAGCAATGAGGTCCTGCGCCTCCTTGACACCGAGGTTCATGTAGGTCTCGTTCCGCCACGCCCGTCCGCGGCAGTCACTGCCTCTGGTATCGACGATAAGGACAGCATAGCCCTCTTCCGCCAAGGCGTACTCGAAACGCTTGCGCCAACGGTTCAGCACCCGCTGGCTCTGCGGACCGGAATAGTGCATGACTACCAGAGGTCTGGGTCCTTGGTTCATCGTCCCTTGGCCGCTTATCAGCAGCATTGCCTCCAACTCCTGGCCGTTGCCATTGGGGATACGGAGCAGTTGCGGCTCCGGCAGGTTATACTTCGCCCAGGCCTCTTGCACTTCCTTATTCTGCTCCAACGGCTCGAACCGGTTCTTGGAGAACAGGATATATTCATTGGGAGTAGTAAACGACTGGTGGCAAATGATTGCGCTGTTGGCATCCTTGGAGAAGCGGGCGGAGTTCGTTCCTTCCGCTTCGGTCAGTTGTGTAATCCGGTTCTTCTTGAGGTCAAGCGCATACACCTGCCGCTCCGAGGGTTTCGGTGCCGCCTGGTAGAAAAGTGTCTGTGTCTTCTCGTTGACCGCATACAAAGCGGTCACATCCATGTCGTCGGGCGTTAGCGCCTTCTGCTCTATCCCCTGCGCGTTATAGAGGTACGCGCGACGGAAACCGTCTTTCTCGCTGAGGACGATAAACCGTCCGTCGGAGAGCCAGAGCCATTGGTCGAAGAGTTCGTAATCCATAAAATAACGCTTGCTCTCCTCCTGATAGAGGGGGTGTGCAACGGTCGATTTGGCATTGACCTCCAGCACCTCCATCTTTGTCTGGTCACGGTTGAGACGCAGGACGAGCAGCTGCTCCCCTTTCCACCGAAGGCGCGGGAAATAGACATCCGCCCCGTCGGCATTCACCTGCATGGTATGGATGGCCTTCGTAGCTACGTCATAGACGCAAACGGAAGCCTTGGCGTTCGCACACCCGGCTTTCGGGTACCTTAGACTCGCCTGGGAAGGGTACTGTCCTTCCAGGTAGTTCTGCCATGCAAAAGACGGCACCTCTGTCTCATCCAAACGCACGAACGCCAGCTGTTTGGAGTCCGGCGACCAGGCAAAGAGCGCCGTCGTGCCGAACTCCTCCTCGTAGAGCCAGTCGGCTGTACCGTTGATGATGTCGGGGTTCTCGTCATGCGTGACGGCTACCTCGGTTCCGAAATCGAGTTTGTGGATATAGAGGTTATTGTCTTTCGCAAACGCTACGTAGCGGCCGTTGGGACTCATGACGGCGTCGCGCACCTTGCCCAACCGGAAACCTTCGCCCAGTTGCTTGCGCGTCTTGCGCTGGGTATCATACACATACCAGTCCGCCACAGACGAACGGCGGAAGATCTTCTCCCCGTTCTCGCTCTCCAGCCGGTAGCGTGCATGAACAACCTCTTTTGTACTTCGTGCTTCCAAGATACTGTCCTGCTCGTGATTAGTCAGCGTCTTGGGATTGAAATCACCTGCCAGGATAGCAGGCAGCACACTCATTATTAATAGTAATCTCATCATAATCGCAGTTCTTTTATCCCGTCATGGATACGCAGCTCGTAGTTGCCCAGACGGAGGATATAGGGTGAATGGGTCCGGACGGGTACGTTTTCAACGTCCATCTCCGCCTCGGGGTGACAGGTGTACGCCTCCGCCTGTACGGCCGGACGCATCAGACGCATCGGGGTTCCCGTGAAATTCTGCGCTTCTAGCATTCCTGCATGATAAACGGTATTGTCACCGGTTTGATATAATACATTCAGCCACAGAGCGTATTTCTTTCTTCCATAAATGGTATAAAACGACACCTCCTCGCCGTTCTGATGGACCAGCCAGGGGGACGGTTGCGCCACCAGGGAGGTACCGGAATAGCCGATGGGAGTATGGGTAGCCGAGTGGGTGATATAAGCCGTATCAGGAGAAGCAAAGGTGAACGTATAGTACTGCTCCTCATCCATGGGATTAGCCGCGGCATAAGCCATCTTACCCCCCGAAGGAACACCCGACAAGGCCGTCATATGATGCGAGTTGACATACAGATATTCGCCGGTTTGGAGGTCGGTGACATAGGTTGTACTGACGTTCGGCTGATAAGCGTACACCGCCCAGAGGGTGACATCACAGGAAGGAATATAAGTAAGCGCCGGATAGTATATCTCCGGCCGGGTGTAGATGGTCCAGAAATGCTGCTCCGACCAGCCTGCAAACCGCCATTCCTCCGTGTCGGGCAAAACGGGGAGCTGTACGCCTTCGCCGCGATACGGCTCCGTGAGGGTCATATAGAGGTCCGGTCCCTTCATCAGCGTAACGGTACGGGGCGGCAAATCCTGATAGGTAATGACATACTTCTCGATATAGAGCGAGTTGGCGGTTCCTTTAACCGATATGGACAGTTCCTTTACGTCCGGCAAAGAACTGCTGAGCACAGTCACAGCACGGAAGGATGAACTGTTATACGCGCCTGTCCATGATTTATACGTGCCTTCTTTGGCAGCTACCGTTTTCCCGTCAGCAGTGACTTTGATCTCTCCGGCTCCCGCAGAACTGTTGGAATGCAGATAGATGTCTATGCCGTTGACGGTTCGCCCGCCGAGGCCGGTTAAGGTCAGCACCGCCTCATCGCCATTCCGCACCGTACCTTTCTGGTAGGAACTACTATACTCCGCCGCTACCCCGTTGGGAGTAGTACCGGAGGGCGTAACGGTGTTCTTGTCCTTCACCGTCCAAGTCATGACCGCCAATATGACCATCAGTAGCTTCATACACACATTTTGCTTTGCAAAGATACTACAAAAAGTCCGAATACCCAAACAGTCCCTGTCTTTTTTGGCAATAAAGATAGCAAAAAGATGATTTTTCTTATTTTTTTTCACGCGCGCTTGCATATGTGAAAAAATATTCGTAATTTTGCGGGCTATTATGTGCGTGATGCACATTCGGACATGGAATATAAATATATCAATAAGATTGATTCGCCGGCAGACTTGAAGCAAGTACCTCTGGAGGAGTTACCCGCCGTATGCGGGGAGTTGCGGCAGTTCATCATCGAGGCGTTGAGTAAGAACCCCGGTCATCTGGGGTCGTCGTTGGGTGCGATAGAGATCACCGTCGCGCTGCATTATGTGTTTGACACGCCGAACGACAAGTTGGTATGGGACGTAGGTCATCAGGCTTATGCCCATAAGATTCTGACCGGCCGCCGGGACCGGTTTCATACCAACCGGCAGTTCAAGGGCCTCGCGCCGTTCACCAACCCTGCGGAGAGCGAATATGATGCATTCATCGCCGGCCATGCAAGCAACTCCATCTCTGCGGCACTGGGACTGGAGATAGGCGGCAAATCGCATCACACCGTAGCGATCATCGGCGACGGCGCCATGACAGGCGGTCTGGCGTTCGAGGGGCTGAACAACACCTCGATGGACAAGAACAACCTGCTTATCGTGCTCAACGACAATCATATGGCCATCGACCCGTTGAAAGGCGGGTTTACGCAATACCTGGTGGATCTGACTACCAGCACGACGTATAACAAATGGCGGTGGCGGTTGTATCAGCTGGCGGTAAAGATGCACCTGATGAACGACGCCAAACGGCAGCGAATCCTACGGCGGAACAACAACTGGAAAGCCGCGCTGAGCAAACAGCAGAGCAATATCTTCACGGGCCTGAATATCCGTTATTTCGGTCCTACGGACGGACATGACGTCATCGGGCTGGTGCGTATCCTAAGCGAGATCAAGAACCACCGCGGGCCGAAAGTGCTGCATATCATCACCAAGAAAGGCAAGGGCTACGCCCCCGCCGAGAACGACCAGACTGTCTGGCATGCACCGGGAGAGTTCAATGTCACTACCGGCGAACGCCGGAGTGACTTAGTCGAAAGTCAAAAATCGAAAGTCGAAAGCATTCCCCCGCTGTGGCAGGAGGTGTTCGGAGAGACGCTGTTGGAACTGGCGAAACAGAACGAGAAGATTGTGGGTATCACACCCGCCATGCCCAGCGGGTGCTCGATGAGTATCATGCAGAAAGAGATGCCGGAGCGGGTGTTCGACGTAGGCATTGCCGAAGGACACGCCGTGACCTTCAGCGCCGGTCTGGCGAAAGCCGGCATGCTCCCCTATTGCAATATCTATTCCACATTCCTGCAGCGCGCGTACGATAATATCGTACATGACGTAGCGTTGCAGAACCTGCACGTGGTGCTCTGTATCGACCGCGCGGGTATCGTGGGCAACGACGGTGCCACCCACCACGGCTTGCTGGATCTGGCATATCTCAGACCTATCCCGAATATGCAGATATGCGCGCCGAGGACAGCGGAGGACCTGAGAGAGATGCTGAAGTTAGCCGAGGGGCTGGAAGGACCTGTTGCTATCCGCTATCCGAGGGGAAGAGTTAACCCCATCCCCGAGAGTTCTACGGACGGCCACCGGCAGTCCGATCGAGCAGAGCTCTTCACCCGCTCAAGGGAGGGAGTGGAGTACGGCAAGGGCGTGAAACTCCGTGACGGAGAGGACATCGCCGTACTGACCATCGGCGCAATTGGAAACACCATGAGTGAAGCGATCTCCTCCCTTGAGGGGAGGTCGGGAGGGGGTTCCTTCGCCCACTATGATATGCGGTGGCTCAAACCGCTGGACGAGGAGATACTGCACGAGGTGGGAAAGAAATACAAAACCATCATCACTGCCGAAGACGGTATCATCGCCGGCGGTTTCGGCAGCGCGGTACTGGAATGGATGGCCGACCACGGCTATTCGCCCCGCGTAATACGGCTGGGTGTGAAGGACCAATATGTAGAACACGGCTCTACCAAAGAGCTCTATCATATGCTAAAACTCGATAAAGAAGGACTATGCGAATCGTTATTGCAGGCGCAGGCGAAGTAGGCACGCATCTGGCGAAACTGCTGAGCCGCGAAGATATGGAGATCAGCCTCCTGGACGAGAGCCGGGAGCGGCTGGGTGACCTGAGTGCCAACTATGATATGCTGACCAAGGTAGGCAACCCCACTTCCATCCGTGACCAACAGGAGGTAGGAGTGAACGGGTGCGACCTGTTCATCTCCGTCACGCCGCACGAGACGGAGAACATGACGGCCTGTCTGATAGCCAACGCGCTGGGAGCCAAACGCACCCTGGCGCGCATCGACAACTACGAATACCTGCTGCCGGAGAACAGGAAGTTCTTCGAGGCTATGGGTCTGAACCACCTGATCTATCCGGAGGTGCTTGCTGCCAATGAGATCGAAGAGAGCCTGCGTACCAACTGGATGCGGTATCACCTGCATCTGTGTCAGGGCGCGTTGGAGTTATGTATCGTCAAAGTGCGCGCCACGGCAAAGGTCCTTGGCCAGACTTTTGCGTCCGGCATCTATAACCATGGCAAATACCGCATCGTAGCTATCAAGCGGGCGCAGGAGACCATCATCCCCAGAGGCAGCGACACCGTAGAGGAGAACGACCTGGTGTATTGCGTATGCCCCAGAGAGAACATGGAGTTCATGCGTGAGGAACTGGGCAAGTCCAAACGGGAGATCAGGAACGTGTTCTTCTTCGGCGGCGGCAGAGTAGCGCGCAAAGCGGCTACAGAGCTCACGGGAGAGATGAACATCAAGATCATTGAGAAAGACCGCGAGTTATGCAATATACTGAGTGAGAAAGTGCCCAATGCACTGATCATCAATGCGGACGGATCGGACATGGACGTCCTCAAGGAGGAAGGTATTCAGGATGCTGACGCCTTTGTAGCGGTGACGGAGAGCAGCGAGGCGAATATCTTCGCCTGTCTGGCGGCACAGCGTTTCGGCGTACGGAAGACCATCGCGGAGGTGGAGAACCTGGATTATATCCCCATGGCGGAAGGTCTGGATATAGGTACGGTGCTGAACAAGAAGACCATTGCCGCCAGCTATATCTACCAGATGTTGCTGGACGCCTCCGTCCGCGGCGTGCACAACCTGACGAGCGCCGACGCCGAGATAGTGGAGTTCTACGCCAAAGAGGGCAGCTCCATCACCCGACACAAGATCAAAGACATCCGTCTGCCATACGACGCGAATATAGGCGGTATCGTACGTGCCGGCGAGGGGCTGCTCGTCAACGGCGAGACACAGATTATTGCCGGCGACCTGGTAGTGGTGTTCTGCAAGAGCGATGTGATACGAAACCTGGAGCGATTCTTCAAATGACAAGGACTTTCAACTGGCGCATAGTATTCAAGACGATGGGTGTATTAACCACCCTGGAGGCGCTGTTTATGCTTATCCCTACTTTCGCCGCTTGGTGGTATGAAGAGGCGGACCTCGGCGCATGGCTGGTGAGTTGCGGTATTACGTGGATCACGAGTTGGTGGCTGACCGGCGCCGGCAGAAACGCCGAGCGGCGTGTGGGGGAACGTGAGGGCTACGTGATTGTCGCTACCGTGTGGGTGGTCTATTCGCTGTTCGGCATGCTGCCGTTCTGGCTGAGCGGTGCCCTGCCGGACATCACCGACGCGTGGTACGAGACCATGGCGGGATTCACTACTACGGGCTCCACCGTCTTCACGGACATCACCGCACAGAGCCGTTCGATACTCCTCTGGCGCGCGCTGATGCAATGGCTCGGAGGTATGGGTATCATCGTCCTTTCCGTAGCCATCCTGCCGATGTTCGGTCTGGGCGGCATGCAGCTCTACAGCGCCGAGGTGACGGGTGTCAGTTACGAGAAACTGAGCCCGCGTATCGCCGACACCGCCAAGCATATGTGGCTGACGTATATCGGTCTGACGATTGCGGAAGGAGTGGTATTATGGCTCTTCGGCATGGGGCGTTTTGACGCACTCTGCCACGCCATGGCTACCATCTCCACCGGCGGCTTTGCCACCCATAACGACAGCGTGATTGCCTACAGTCCGGCTATCCAATGGACGATAGCGGGTTTCATGCTGCTCTCGGGTATCAACTTCACCCAACTGATCTATCTCTTCCGCGGCAAGCCGCAGCGGCTGGTGCACGACGAAGAGAGCCGGTGGTATCTCGGCGCGTGCCTCTTTGCCGGCGTGGTGCTGAGCATAGGACTGCTGTACCATACGCATATGCTGGACAGCGTGCGTATCGGGTTCTTCACCGCCATCTCTACTATCACCAGCACCGGTTTTGTAGCGGCGGATTATATGATCTGGCCGCCGGTGTTATGGATGATTGTCTTCTTCCTGATGTTCCCCGGCGGTGCGTCGGGTTCCACCTCAGGAGGAATGAAATGGGTGCGGCTGGCTATCTTCGCCAAGTCGGCTCTGGCGGAACTCCAACGCCGTATCCACCCCAATGCGGTCATTCCGGTACGGTTCAACGGACTTACCTTGCGCGAGCAGACTACCAGTAACGTCGTGGCGTTTATGTTCTTCTACGCAGCCATCATCGTGCTGGCGTCGCTCTGTTTCTGCGTATGCGGCATCGGTTTCGACGAGTCGATAGGCGTAGCGGTGTCGATGATCGGCAACGTAGGCGTGTCTATCGGTCAATGGGGTTCGAGCGGTTGCTATGCCGCTTTCCCTTCGGTAGCCAAATGGATAGCTACGTTCGTCATGCTCATCGGCCGTCTGGAGATCTTCACGGTATTACTGCTCTTCAGTAGAGCACTGTGGAAGAAATGAGGTAATTCGTAATTTTTAATTTGTGATTCGTAATTGAAACCATATAAGGTACTTATATTCATAGTCTGTGTGATGACGGGTCTGGCGGCACTGTGCATGGTGTTGCCCGGACGGGTCGCGTTCGGAGACAAAGAGCTGCGGTGGCCTACCCTCGCGGAGGTGTTTGGCGAAGAGGAGTCTCTAAAGTCCTTAGAGACCTTAAAGACTTTAGAGACCTTAGAAACCACAGAGCCATCAGAGCCATCAGACACCGTCCCCGCTACGTCGGCTCCCGAGAAAGAGGCTCCTATCTATATCCCCAAAGTGCCGGTTGATTCGGTGACGGACAGCCGCGTGTTCCTTGCTGCTTTCTATGCGTCTCTGGCGGAGAGCAGCGAGCGTGTGGTACGTGTGCTCCATTACGGCGACAGCCAGATAGAGGAGGATCGTATGACGCAACAGCTCCGCGAGGCGTTACAGGCGCGTTACGGCGGTAGCGGCGTGGGACTGATGCCGCTGGCACAGACCATCCCCAGCCGTACCGTCAAACAGCAGCTGCATATGAACGGCCGGATGATCCAGCCTGCACAAGGCCCACGAAGATATATCGTCTATGGTCCCAAACGCGACCAGCGGTCCGACGGGCTCTACGGTGTGATGGGCCAGGTGGCGGTGATGAACGACAGTCTCGTCAAAGGCTCCGAGGAGGTGACAGCCGTCTGCACGCCGCTTATTCCTACTGCGCAATATACCCGCTGGAAAGTGTTTGCGGACACGTCCGTGCACTACACCTTCTCCGGCGACACCGTCTATCTCTCCGGCAGCGGGGCGGTCTATGGACTCTCGCAAGAGAGCGAGAAAGGCGTCATCGTAGATAACATCCCCATGCGCGGATGTCTCGGTATCGTCTTCACGAAGATCGACAGCGCGCAGCTCACCACTTTCTACCGGCAGGAGAACGTGCGGCTGATCATCATGCAGTTCGGCGGCAATGCCATCCCTTCGAACAGAAACCCCGGTACGATACAAGCTATCGTTAAAGGGCTGCGTGACCAGGTGCAGTACCTCAAGACCTGCGCCCCCGAGGCGGATATACTCTTCATAGGGCCGAGTGACATGCTGACCCAGGAGAACGGCGAGTGGATCACGTACCCCATGGTGCCGTATATGGACCGGCTGTTGCAAAAGATGGCTGCGGACGAACAGATAGCCTATTTCAGTCTCTACCGGTGGATGGGAGGAAGCGGCAGTATGGCGAGGTGGCAGGAAACAGGACTGGCAGGCAGCGACGGCGTACATTTCACACGCTCCGGCGCACGCAAAGCCGGTAAGGCCGTGGCGGAATGGCTATTAACCCCACCCGGCCTCCCCTCAGGGGAGGAGAAAGGCAGTGAGCAATGACAGAGTTCTTGCACCACATATTTGCTTTTGACGCGAACTCTCCGCTGCTCTTCACCCAGTTCTATTTCTGGGCGTTCTTCGCATTGGTCTATGCGCTCTTTGCTTTAATAGTAGAAAGTCCGCTTCGCTCAAAGTCGAAAGTCAAAAGCCGTTTGCACTTGCGCAACGTCTATCTGCTGTTTGTCAGCTGGTTTTTCTACTACAAGACCAGCGGGCTCTTCCTCCTGATTCTGGCGTTTGTAACGCTCTCCGACTGGATCATCGCCGGGCGGATTCATAAATATCAAACAGCAAATCCCAAATCTCAAATCCCCAAAGCTCTTCTGGCGCTCTCCGTCGTCATCGACCTCGGGCTGCTGGCTTATTTCAAGTACGCGTATTTCTTCACGAACATGGTCAATGACCTGTTCGGCACAGGGTTCCGGGTGTTTGACATCTTTGCCTATATTGGCAACGGTTTCAGCCAGGCAGGGCGGTTCAGCGTGGACACGATCGTGCTGCCGGTGGGTATCTCGTTTTATATCTTCCAGGTCATTTCCTATACCGCAGATGTCTATCGCAGGCGGATCGATCCGGTGAAGAACATTCTGGATTTCGGGTTCTACGTGTCGTTCTTCCCCCAGTTGGTAGCCGGTCCTATCGTGAGGGCGGAGGAGTTCATTCCGCAGCTCTACAAACCCTTCCGGCTCAGCCGCAGACTCTTCGGCATCGCCGTCTTCTGGATACTCAACGGCCTGGCGAAGAAGATTATCATGTCCGACTACCTGGCGGTGAACCTCATTGACCGAGTGTTTGACAACCCGTTGCTCTTCTCCGGCTTCGAGAACCTCTTTGCGCTCTTTGCCTACTCGCTGCAGGTCTATGCGGACTTCTCGGGCTACACGGATATAGCTATCGGCGTAGCGATGCTGATGGGTTTCTACCTGCCGCAGAACTTCAACAGCCCCTATAAGTCGCAGAACCCGCAGGAGTTCTGGCGGCGGTGGCATATGTCGCTCGGACGGTGGCTCAAGACCTATCTCTATATCCCGCTGGGCGGAAACAGGCGTATCGGCTTCGGTACGTATTTCTGGTGGAGCGTCATCGCTTTCGTCTCCTCCGCACTCACCGGCTGGTGGTGGCAGATACTCGTGCCGTTCGGGGTGTTCATGATTGGTGTGGCTGTTGCAGACAGGGTCTTTAAGGGCGTTAAGGACATTAAGGACATTAGCCCTCGCCGTAAACTTCTCTACTCCAACCTCAACTCGTTTATCACCCAGGTCCTCGGCGGTCTGTGGCACGGCGCAAGTTGGAACTTCATCATCTGGGGCGGTATCAACGGCCTGGGCATGATTGTCAACAAAATCTGGCGGGAGACGGGCTGGCACGTGCGTTTTGCCGCAATGACGGTGCTTACTTTCAGTCTCATGGCGCTTGACTATGCCTATAACCTGCCCGTATGGCGGCTCTTTGCCGTCTGGGCGGCTATCGTATGGACCGGCACCGCTATACGCTATATCTACTGGCTGGTCACTGCGGACAAAATCATCAATCAGAAATTATCAATCATCAATCGGAAATTATCTACCGCGTGGGCGGTATTACAGACCTTCACGTTCATCACCTTCACGCGTCTATTCTTCCGCTCGTCCAGCAACCTCGATCCGGCGAGTGCCAATGAGGTGGCGTGGACTACGGCGAAGAACATGGTCAACCAGATCGGCGGGGCGTGGAACAACGCCATTATCCCGGACTTTCTATGGGAATACCGGTGGGTGGTAGCAATGTTCGTAGCCGGCATGGTGATCCACTGGGTGCCGGCCAACTGGAAACGGCGGTACCGGCTGGCGTTCGCCGCCATGCCGCTATGGCTCATGGTCATTGCCGTCTGTGCGGCGATCATCGTCATCTACCAGTTCGTCACGGCGGATATGCAACCGTTTATATACTTTCAGTTCTAATATGATTGTCGGCATCACCGGAGGAATAGGAAGTGGCAAGTCCACTATTGCCCGCGCACTCGCTGCGCGGGGTTTTGCCGTCTATGACTGCGACAAAGAGGCGAAACGTATTATTGCCGAAAACAAAGAGGTGCAACGGCGGATCACAGAGCTATTAGGTCCCGAAGCCTTCGTACATCGTCCTTCGTCCCTTGGTATTTCCTATAACACCGCCTACGTGGCAAGCCGCGTCTTCGCAGAGCCGGAGTTGTTAGCCCGCCTCAACGCCATCGTCCACCCCGCCGTGAAAGCAGATATCTTGCAACGCTCCCCCTTCTCCCCCTCTGAGAGGGGGACGGGGGGTGTCCTATTCATCGAATCGGCTATCCTCTATGAAGCCGGTTTGGATGAGATATGCGACCGGATTATACAGGTCGAGGCGCCGGAGGAGGTACGTCTCGCACGAACCATCGCACGCGACTACCGCGGGGAGGACACACCGGAGCATATCAACAAGGTACGCGCCCGCATACGCGCACAAAAAAACTCCGCAGGCCTTTCTGACCCGCGGAGAGACGTACTCACCATTCTCAATGACGGTACACGTTCCGTCTCCGATCTGGCGGAGACGATACTTGCTTTTATCGCTTAATACTGCGCTGCGTCATACACCGCGTCGGCGGCATCGGAGCCTTTGAGACGCTCGATGATGCAGAACGCGAAGTCGGAACTCAGACCCGGACCCTTGGCGGTAATGATATTCTTGCTCTCTACCACCAGACCGCCTACGTAACTCTCGCCCAGAGGCTCCTGACAGCCGGGGTAGCAGGTAGCCTGTTTGCCTTTCAGGATTCCTAATTTGCCCAGTACCATCGGAGCGGCGCAGATAGCCGCTATCAGTTTGTCGGCTTTGTTGTGCTCCAACAGCAGGTCGCACAAGGCGGAACACTCACCGAGTTTGGTCTGACCACCCGGCAGAATCAGCATCTCCGCGTCGGAGAAATCAATGCGCTCGATCAGTCCGTCGGCCTCCACGGCGATATTATGCGCGCCGAGTACCATCGGGTTGCCGGTGATAGAAACTGTCGTCACCGCGATGTCAGCGCGGCGAAGTAAATCGATGGTCGTGATTGCCTCGATTTCTTCGAAACCATTGTCAAGAAAGAGATAATTCATACTAATTTAACTTGAATATATAGGTGATTGTTCCGATCTGGTCATGATCGCCCTCGGTGAACTTGGCCTTGCGGGCCGCGTCGAGAGCGAGTTGCTGCGTCTGTTTGTCCGATACGTCGCCGCCTTTGATGGTTGCAGCAACCACTTGGCCGGCAGCGTTCACACGGATCTGTACCACTACTCTGCCTTCCTGGCGGAAGTTATTGGAGGGTTGCGGCAATGTGCCTTTGATGCCTCGACCCGAGAGGTTCCAGGTGTTACCCCCTACGGAGCCGTGTCCCACAGGGTTGCCTTTCTGCCCCGAGCCCTGACTGTCGCCGGAGCCGGTGTTGCTGCCGGCTTGCCCGAAGAGCGAACCCATGGCATTGGCCTTCGCTACCGCCTCCGCCTCTTTGGCTCTGCGTTCCGCCTCGGCTTGCTCGCGTGCCTTGCGCTCGGCCTCCAGCCGCGCCTGCTCTTCACGTTGGCGTTGCTTCTCCGCCGCCTCTGCCTGCCTGCGCTCCCGCTCTTTCTTCTCCTGCTCTTTGCGCAACGCCAACGCCTCCTCGTCCTCCTGGGTCATGAGGTCGTTTTCCGAAGGAGCCGCCGAGGGTGCCGGGGACGACGGTTGCGGAGCAGGAAGAGGCACCGCCTCCGACTGCTGCGACTCATAGCCGCCGGCTTCCGACACTTCGCCGAAAGCCACCTCCACGCCTTCCTCTTCCTCGGGTCTCACGGCGCTCAGACGGATGAACCAGAGCAACAGGAACAGCAACAGCATCAGCACCGCCGTACCGACAGAAGCGATCGTATGTCGTTGTTGTTTTTTGGTCATCGTTTGGTAGCGACTACAAGCCGCATCTTATGCTGGTTCGCGATGTCAAGCACGCGGACCACCTCTTTGTACGCTACATCCTCATCGGCGTGCAGGGCGATATACATCGTGCTGTCCGACGCCTGGATACCGCTCAGGTAGCCCTCCAAATTCTCGGGATCGACGGCTACAGGCTTCTCCTTGCCCAACGCTACGAAATAGTTGCCGAGATTGTCTATCGACACTTTCGCCACCTGAGGCCGCGTCACCTGTTTGGAACGCGACTGCGGCAGGTTGATCTTGATATCGTTGGGCGACGACATCGTCGAGGCCATCACGAAGAACAGGAGCAGCAGGAACACCAGGTCCGTCATCGAGCTCATCGCAAACGTCGCCTCGACCCTATTGCGTTTCTTTAATGCCATAAAGTTATGCCGGTTCGTTCAACAGGTCCATGAATTCCATCGTACGGCTCTCCAGAAGGCGTACCACGCGGTCGATGCGTGCAACGAGGTAGTTATAGCCGAACATCGCCAGAATACCTACTATCAGACCGCCGATAGTGGTCACCATTGCCTGGTACATACCCGTCGAGAGGGCGCTCATCTCAATCACGCCGCCGGAGGTCTGTGCCATGTTATAGAACGTCTGTACCATACCAAGCACCGTACCCAGGAAACCGAGCATCGGAGCGCCGGCTGCGATGGTAGCCATGATGACCAGCCCTTTCTCCAGCTTGCCTACCTCCAGGTTGCCTACGTTCTCCACCGCTACCTGCACGTCCTGCATCGGACGGCCGATACGCGTGATACCTTTCTCTATCATGTGCGCAGAAGGGGTGTCGGTCTGCTTGCACAGGTTCTGCGCAGAGTCGATCTTGCCGTCGTGGATATAATCGCGGATGCGGTCCATGAACGACTTGTCCTCTTTCGTGGCCTGCTTGAGAACAACCAGACGCTCAATAAAGATATAACATGCGCCGGCAAGCAGAATCGCTAAGATAATCATGATCCAGCCGCCGTACTGCGCCATTTCCCAAAGGTTGATAGACTCTTGAACAGGCTCCTGCGCCTGCATCAGCTCCTCTGCCAGAGCCGTGGTGTCAATTTGTAAAAGCATATGACTCGTAATTCGTAATTCGTAATTCGTAATTTTTAATTATTAATTTCCCGCAAATACTCTTGTATCGTCTCCTGGATGCCCAGATAGAGGGCGTCGCAGATGATAGCGTGACCGATGGATACCTCGGCGGTCCAGGGGAAAGCCTGGACGAACGGTTTGAGGTTCTTCAGGTTCAGGTCATGCCCGGCATTGAGTCCCAACCCCAGCTCATGCGCCTTCTCCGCCGCAGGGCGGTATTTCTCGATAGCTTTTTTCGGGTCCTCGTTGTACATCTCTGCATAAGGCCCGGTATAGAGTTCCACACGGTCGGCACCTGTACGCAGCGCGTACTCCACCATCACGGGGTCGGGGTCCACGAAGATACTCACGCGGATGCGGTGAGCATGTAACTCGTTCACCACGCCTTTCAGGAAATCCAGGTTCCGGCGTGTGTCCCAGCCGTGGTTGGACGTCAGCTGCGAAGGATCGTCCGGCACCAGCGTCACCTGCGTAGGACGGATATCCGTCACCAGCGCCAGAAACTCCTCCGTCGGGTTGCCCTCTATGTTCAACTCCGTCGTCACCATCGACTTCAGCTGATACACATCCTCTTTGCGGATATGCCGCTCGTCCGGACGCGGATGCACCGTGATACCTTGTGCGCCAAACAACTCACAATCCACTGCAAAACGCTGAACGTCAGGCATGTTGCCACCGCGCGCATTACGCAGCGTAGCCACCTTGTTGATATTTACACTTAACCTGGTCATGATGATTTGATAAATTCGCTGCAAATTTACTGCTTTTTTTTGACATACGCAAATTTATTTGTGTTTTTTTGTCATTGCAACTTGGCAGAGAGCCATACGTAGCGAGGATGGGCGCGCTGGCGGAAGCGGAAGGAGGGGGAGAAAAGATTGGCAGGGGTAGAGACGGGAACGAAAGAGACCTCCGCGGCCAGGGATGCCTCTGCGAGGTGGCGGAGACGAGAGTCG
>CACYKR010000030.1 GCA_902774995.1 uncultured Bacteroidales bacterium
TTAGTGGCATTTATAGTTCCCGATTCTGTCACCTTTATTGGTTGGAGCGCCTTTGAAAATTGCAGTAATCTTACATACCTCACTCTTCCCTCTAATTTGTTACAGATAGGAAAGAGCGCATTTTCTGGTTGCACTAAGTTAAAATCTATTACTAGTTGGGCAATTACTCCTCCGCAGATGGATGGTATAAAAGATAATTCGTACGATAGAATTGTTTTCTACGGCTTAGATTGCACTAATATCAATCTATATGTTCCCCAAGAAAGTATAGTTGCATATAAGACAGCCGACCAATGGAAAGAGTTTACACATATCTATCCTATTGAATATGCCGAAGGAATTAGCACGTCTGAGGTAACGGCTACAGCTAACGAGGATAATAGTGTAACTGTAGAATGGCCTATTATTGAAGATGCTGTAATCTATACAATAGAGATAAAGAAAAACGGCGAGTTGGTTTGCACGCTTGAGTTTAATGAGGATGGGCAATTGATTTCAAAGGTATTTGCTATTCCGTCTCGTAATGGTAATCGTCAAACAAAATCTGCCGCACAAACGGCGAACGGCTGGCAATATACCATTGATGGTTTAGATTCGGGCACAGAATATACATATACCATCACCGCGAAGAAAGCTGATGATACAGAAGTATTTACTCAAACAATCACTTTCTCAACTTTATCTCATGAAGGAATCGAAAATATAGAAGCCAATGGAGATAATACAACCAAGATCATCAACAACGGTCAAATCCTCATTCTCCGCGGCGACAAAACCTATACTCTCCAAGGTCAAGAGATGGAATAATCTTTCTTGATACTTTATAAATAAGATACGGGCGGCTCAACGAATGAGTCGCCCGTGTGTTGTGTATAGAAGTAAATACACTTAATATTTTTGATAAAATATATAAAATATTAAATATACTTTAGATTTTTGCAAAATAATTTGCATATATTAAATTAAATTTGTATCTTTGCAGCGATTTTAAAAAAAAAGTACTATGGAAGAACTATTACACAGAGAGTACTACACGCAAGCTATCGCTCAGTGGCTCGGCAAACAAATCATCATCGTTCTCACGGGGCAACGCCGTGTGGGAAAGAGTATGTGCCTGCGTTTGTTAGCGCAAGAGAAGCAGACAGATCCTAATGCCAATATCATCTATATTGACAAGGAAGATGCTGCGTTTGATGCCATCACCACGCATGAGGAGTTAAACGCGTACCTATCCGCTCATATCGCGCAAGGCAAACACAACTATATCTTCATAGACGAGATACAAGATATTTTAGGGTTCGAGCGTTCGTTGCGAAGTTGGATCAAACAGCCCGAAACGGATGTGGTAATAACCGGCAGCAATGCGAAGATGCTCAGTAGCGAGTTGTCCACACTGCTGGCTGCACGGTATATTGAGATACCTATTCACGCGCTCAGTTATACCGAGTTCCTCTATTTTCATCAGTTGCAGGACAGCGATGCAGCCTTGGAGAAATACCTCCTATGGGGTGGTCTGCCGTACTTGAGGCTTATCGGTCTGGAACATACGGAGCAGATAAAGAACTATATCCAAAGCGTTTATGATACCGTCGTGTTGAAAGATATTGTGCAACGCGAACAGATACGGAATGTCACCTCATTTATCAATCTCAGCCGTTTTGTGAGTGACTGTATCGGCAAGTTGGTTTCTCCAAACTCAATCATGAAATACCTTCGTTCGCAGGGAGAGAATCTTTCTTCGGTCATTATTCAGAATTATCTCAAATACCTTTGCAATGCATATCTCACCTATCGGGTTCAGCGGTACGACATTCATGGCAAGCAACTGTTAGAGAGCAATGACAAGTACTATTTCGAGGATTTGGGAATACGCAATAAACTTGTCCGTACGCGCCAAACGAATGATATTGAGAAGCGGATTGAGAATGCCGTGTATCTGCATCTACTGAGGTTGGGTTATACCGTGCATGTCGGGCAGTTGCGAAATGCTGAGATTGATTTTGTGGCAGAGAAAGGAGAAGAGACCCTTTATATACAAGTAGCCTATTTGATAACTGACGAAGAGACCGAGAAGAGAGAGTTTGGAAATCTGCAAGCTATCAAAAACAACTATCCGAAGATGGTCATTTCAATGAATCCGCTCAATTCTATTTCAGATGTAGAAGGAATAAAACACATCCATTTGCGTCATTTTCTAAGCATGAATCAGTTATAAGCCATAACGGTTAATCTTCATCCTCCGTGGAGACAAAATCTATACTCTCCAAGGTCAAGAGGTAAAGTAATATCGTCAACCTTATATAAACATAAACGCGAGACTAACAAGTCCCGCGTTTATTGTGATAATCCTTTCTCTGCCTTACATTCTTTTTTTTTGCTTTTCCCCCGAAAGAAGAAAAAAGAAAGAAGAACCTATTTGATGTGTTTTTCCAGCCAGCGACAGAAGAAGTGCCCTGTATTACTGTTTCTTGTAATACTTGCTATGCTGGTATTGCCCGTGGCAGAGAAATAATATATCATGGTTGTTTATTTATATTATTTGATTTCCTCCAATGCGCCGGTGACGGAGTCGATGATGAACCCGCGGACGGTGACATCTTTCGGGATGAGCGGGTGCGTCTGAATGGTCTTGACGGTCTTGCGGACGGAGGTCTCCGTGTCGCGGAATCCTTCGAGCCAATGGTTGAGATCGATGCCGCATTCGCGGATGACATTGAGCGTCTCATCCTTGATACCGCGCGCTTTCATCACGTGGTGGAAATGGCTGTAGCTCATGTGACACGCGCCGCACTGGGAATGTGCCACCACCATAATCTCCTCTACGCCCAATTCATAAATTGCCACTATGAGGCTGCGCATAGCCGAGTCAAAGGGCGTGATGATCAGTCCGCCTGCGTTCTTAATAATCTTGGCGTCGCCGTTCTTCAAACCCAATGCCGCCGGAAGCAACTCCGTCAGACGTGTGTCCATACATGTCAGCACCGCCAGTTTCTTGTCGGGGTACTTGTCGGTCAGATACCGCTCGTAGTCTTTCCGCTCCACAAACGAGCGGTTGTAATCCATAATCTGGTCTATCATAGTTTGTATTTTATTGTCCTTTGTGTGCTCGCACAAGTTCTATCGCCTCTTCCAAAGCGACTGCAAAGGTACAACTTTTTTGCGAGATATGCAAGGGGAAAAGCTATTTTCTTAAATTTGCCGATTAAGGCTTACCCCTGGAGAAAGAAAAAAGAAAAAGAAAAGAACCAAAAGAATAATAAAAAAGAAAGCCCGACCAGTCCACCACCGTAGGTGGTAGCTACCACCTTTAAAAATAAAGGTGGTGGTACTGCGCGTACGCGCGTGGAGACGCCGCTAAAGCGGCATGGCGGTCGGTCGGACTAATTTTTTTAGAATTAATTTTTAGGATGTCCTTCGGACTTCAGCGGGTCGTTCTCGGGACATGGTCCCGTGATGGTCATGTGCTTCCTCCGTCATGGGAACGCGCTGTCGTCTCGTCAGCGTCCCGTCAGCCTTCTATGTTCGCTCTGCGAACTCGCGCGGCGCACTTACTCCTTCGCATGTCCACTGGACATTCTCGGTGCGCCTCAGTCGCTTCACGTACGTGGCAGGTAAGCGCGGAAAGTGACGATTATTAAGATTCGCGTTCGGCAAATGGTAGCGGTCAATCAGCCACTCTCAAGCCGGTTGATATTACTCCATATGTAGTACAAAAAACGAATAAATATAGCATTGATTGAAGATTTTTACATGAAAAATGACACTCAGACTGAAGATTTTTACGTTTTTTCTTGTTCGTCTCAGAAAAAAGTAGTACCTTTGCACCGTATTTTCAAACAGATAAACGATATGCAACCTATCAAACGGACACTTCAGGATTTAATTACAGAGCGAATGCTGCCTCAAAAAGTAATGCTACTGTTTGGCGCAAGGCGTGTCGGGAAGACGATTCTCATGCGTCAGATAGTTGATTCATTTACAGGAAAAACATTAGTCTTGAACGGAGAAGATATAGACACACAGACACTATTGGAAAAAACATCCGTCTCCAATTACCGGCATCTGTTTGAAGGTGTTGAGTTACTGGCAATAGATGAGGCTCAGCATATTCCGCAAATAGGTTCGAAACTAAAGTTAATCGTGGATGAGTTACCGGGAATCCGTGTGATAGCCACAGGTTCATCGTCCTTTAATCTTCAAAGCGAGGCAGGCGAACCGTTAGTTGGCAGGAGTTCCCAATTTCTGCTGACACCATTTTCGCAGCAGGAACTTTCAGCCGGCGAGACACCTATAGAGACGTACCGGAAATTAGAGGAGCGACTTATTTACGGCTCGTATCCCGATGTGACTTTGTTTGATACGTACGCACAAAAACGCGAGTACTTGCAAGATATTGTAGATGCTTATCTGCTGAAAGATATATTGGCAGTAGATGGTATCAAAAACTCACAGAAGATGTATGACTTGCTGCGTTTGATTGCTTATCAGACAGGCAGCGAAGTCTCTTATGAGGAATTGGGCAAACAACTGTCCATGAGCCGCAATACAGTGGAACGGTATTTGGACTTATTACAAAAAGTGTTTGTTATCTATCGTTTGGGCGGTTTCTCCCGTAACTTGCGGAAGGAAGTAGCAAAAGCCAGCAAATGGTATTTCTATGACAATGGTATCCGGAATGCCATCATTCGCAATTTCCAACCTCTGGACGTGCGTTCTGAGACAGACCGGGGAGCGCTTTGGGAGAACTATATCATTTCCGAAAGACGCAAATTAAGTCTTAATCAGCGTTTGGACACGCAATTCTATTTTTGGAGGACTTACGACAATCAGGAGATAGATCTGATAGAAGAAAAAGACGGTGTTTTGACAGCATACGAGATGAAAGCGGGCAAGAAACAAGCACGTGTTCCTATCGGTTTCAAGAATGCATATCCGGATACAGAGTTCTACTGCGTTAACCGCGATAACTATTTGGATTTTATCTAAAATAGAATTTTCTCTAATTGCCGATTGTTAAGATTTGGTACGTTGGAATCCTCGTGCTTATTGAGGGCTGCCAGATTATCTCGGCGTCTCCTTCCAAAGCGACTGCAAAGGTACTACTTTTGGGGGACATGTGCAAATTTTAGAACAAAAAAGCGACTCACAGTGCTGTGAGCCGCAGATAAAGTCAATATACGTGTTTCTGTCAAAGTTCCAGACCTTTGATCCAGTTTTCTACTTTCGCTTTGTTGGTACGCACTTCATGACCATAGATGCTGAAGCCTTTCTTCACATCGGCATTGGGGTATGCCTTGCGAAGATCGCTCACGCAGTTGCCAAGCCCGCTGCCCTCATGGGTGGTAAACGGATAAATGGTCTTGCCGTTGAGGTCATAGGTGTCGAAGAAGGTGAACATCACTTGCGGGTATGTGCCCCACCAAACGGGACTGCCGACGAAAATGACGTCATAGTCGGCAAAGAAATCTTTGACGTTTGCAGGTTTGACGGCTTCGCCGTTTGAAGTCGTTATGAGCGGTTCGAATGCCGGACGTGCATCGGCGTACTGCTCCTCTTGCGCAAGGTCGCAGAGCGGCTTGTATGCCATTCCGTCATACTTATGGGTGACAATCTCAAACTGGTCAGCACCCGTCAGTTCACTGATGTAATCGGCAACGATCTTGGTGTTGCCCACTTTGATGTTTCCTACCGAGTAGTTGTCTCCGGCATGGGAGAAAAAGACCACAAGACATTTTTTCATTTTATCATTTACCATTTGTTCATTTGTTTTAGTTGTTTGCGCATTGCAACTCGTCAAAGCTACGATGCCTGCGAGGATAGTTAAAAATACTTTTCTCATTGTATATCAATTTTCTTTGGGTGGAATGGTTTTGATGATTCTGGCAGGGTTGCCGGCGACGATGGTGTTGGCAGGGACGTCTTTAGTCACGACCGCTGCAGCGGCTACCACGGCATTCTCGCCGACCGTCACACCGGGCAGGATAGTTGCACCTGCGCCGACCCAAGCGTTCTTGCAGATACGCACGGGCTTGCAGATGAGTATCTGACGCTCGTAGAGGTCGTGGTTATTACTGATCAGTTGCACGTTCGCCGCAATCATCGCCCCTTCGTCAATCGTGATACCTCCGCGACCCATCATCAGGCAGTCGGGCATGATCATCACACCTTTGCCAATTTTCACCATGTCGAAGCACACACCCTTAAGAGGCGGTTGAACCATACTGCCTTCACCGAGGTTGTCTCCGAACAACGCTTTGGCAGCCTCTTGCTTTTCAGCAGAATAAGGCATACAATTATTAAAACGATGCAACAAAGCGCCTTGTTGCATATACTTTGCCTGTTCCTTCGGCGTTGTCAATCGCATATCAACTCGAAATTCTTCCATATTACAAACTGTCAATTAAGATTTGTTTAATATTCTGCTCCGTCAGCGGCGCATAGGCGTTCTCCAGCCCTTCATTTATAGCGATATGGTGTGCCATCTCGTCCAAACGGCTCTCGTCGATACCCACTTCGCGCAGGTGCATCGGGATATTAATGGACTCAAAGAACGCGTAGGTCGCCTCGATAGCTTTGTCAGCAATCTCCCATTGGGTCAGCGAGGGGTCGATGTCAAAGACGTTAATGCCGTACTTGACGAACCGCGGCAGGGTGTGCTCATTGAGGATATGTTTCATCCAACGCGGTGTGATGATAGCTAATCCCTCTCCGTGGGTGATGTCGTAATAGGCAGAGAGGGCATGCTCAATGCCGTGGCAGGGCCAACCGGACTCGCTGTTACCGAGCGCCAGAATACCGTTGCAGCCATAAGTACAAGCCAGCATCATCTCCGCGCGGGCTTGGTAGTCTTCGGGGTTAGCGATACACTTGCGGCCGTTCTCCATGAGCGAGCGGAGCATAGACTCGCAGAAACCGTCGTTGAGGAGCGTGGTGTCTTCCGCAAAATACTGCTCGATGGTGTGGTTCATCGCATCGGCGATACCTGCTGCGGTCTGTTTTTTGCTGACCGAAAACGTGTAGGTCGGGTCAAGGAACGAAACGGCAGGGAACAGATGGCGGTCCATATAACCGATCTTGTCGTTGGTCTCCGTGCGGGATATGACACCGCCACAGTCGTACTCGCTACCCGTTGCCGCCAGCGTGATAATATCTACTATCGGCAGGGCTGCTTGGGCTTTGACCTTGTAGGAAATGAGGTCCCACGGGCCGCCGTCATAGCAGGCACCGGCAGCAATCGCCTTGGAGCAATCGAGTACCGAACCGCCGCCGACAGAAAGGATGGCGTCCACTTTGTGCTCCTTGCAGAGCCGCACGCCGTCCAAGACGGAAGGATTGTATTTCGGGTTCGGCTGAATACCGCTCAGTTCGACAATCTCAAAGTCCTTGAGTGCCTCAAGCACGTAGTCATACAGGCTTGCAGACTGACCTCTGAGAGCCGGAATCTTCTTAATACTGCCTCCGCCGTACGTAAGGAGGATTTTCTTGCCGAACGCGCTCATGACTTTCGGCAGTTTAGTTACTACGCCCTCACCAAAAATAAGGCGTGTCGGTGTCTGGTAATCAAAGTTTTGCATAAGATATATGGGTTAAAATTATTGTTCGTAGCAGTAAATTTTGTTTTGCGACTGCAAAGGTACTGCTTTTTTCTGAAATAGCAGTTACACAATTTACGGCAAATGATGCACAAATGGAAGAAAATGCACTTTTCTTTCGTTGTACCCTCCTCCCCAAAGCATCCTCTTGACCGACTCACAACCGAGAGAAGACCGAGAGATGACCGAGAGACAAAAATGCTCCTGCCGAAACGATTTTCGCCCCATTCCCTTGCATATATGAAAAAAATATTGTAATTTTGCAGCGCAAAATCGTTAGAAAGCAATGCAACACCCGAATTTGTATATTATTGCAGGTCCGAACGGCGCCGGCAAAACAACGGCTTCATTTAACTTGTTGCCGGACGTGCTGCATTGCCCCAATTTTGTCAATGCCGATGAGATAGCACGCGGTTTATCGCCTTTCGCACCGGAGTTGGTTGCTTTTCAAGCCGGCAGAATAATGCTACAGCGGATTGACGAACTGCTTCCTCAGAAAGTGGATTTCGCAATAGAAACAACGCTGGCCACGCGGTCTTATGTCAACTTGGTGCATCGTGCACAAGCATTAGGATATAAGGTGCACTTGATCTTCTTCTTTTTGGAAAACGAAGAGCAGGCAATCAAACGTGTAGCGCAACGCGTGAGCAACGGAGGTCATAATATACCGGAGGATGATATCCGTCGTCGCTTCAAACGAGGGATATATAATTTAGTACATTTGTATCTGCCAATATGCGATAGTGTGTTGGTGTACAATAATGCACATGGAGAAGCCATTTTAGTTGCTAAAAGAGGTCGCTCTGAAGGCAAAATACAGATATATGAACAAGAAATGTGGAACCAATTAATACAAAAAATATGAGTGAACGTGAGTTAGAGGCAAAATTGAGTGCAGGGCTCAAGCAATCCTACAGAAAGGTAGTGGAGCAACACCGCCGTGACAACCAACCGCTTATCTTCTGTGAGAACGGTCAAGTTCAGTATGTAGATCCGTTCACCGTGGCATTGTAAATAACCTTTCGTCCCTCTCCGAGACGTTAAAGTCGGAGAAACGCGCGGAGCACCGCGCGATAACATATTGAATTAAAGCGTTTACTGACGCTTGTTATCTGATTAATCGGAACGTAGGAACTTTCGACAAAACAGTTCAGAGACAAGATGAAGTAGATGCTCACGAGTGTATTTTACACCCGCCCGTGCCCTTGGACGCAAGTCCATTGGGCATGTTGGGGTATATTATACATGCGCGAGTAGCTGCATTGCTGATCTGACTGTTTTAGGCATTTCCTACGGCCTCGATTAACAGATCGCACTCAGTTATTCGCGTTTTTGTTTAATTACCTCAACAACTGATTAGCATGATTCCTAAAATCATTCACTACTGCTGGTTTGGAAAGAACCCTATGCCGCAACATCTAATTGCCTATATGGCTACGTGGAAACAGCAAATGCCCGACTGGGACATCCGCGCTTGGGATGAAACAAGTTTTAATATCGCAGATGCACCTGTTTATGTTCAACAGGCTTACAAGGCGAAAAAGTATGCTTTTGTCAGCGATTACGTGCGTCTATGGGCTTTGGAGCAATTTGGTGGTGTCTATTTGGATACTGATGTTGAGATTATAAAACCATTCGAACCTCTCTTGAATGATGTAGCTTTCTGTGGTTTGGAAGAATCACTCGCACACTTGCCAGGCACCTGTGTGATGGGATGCGAAGCGCATTGCGAATGGGTGAAAACGATGCTTGGCGCATATAACAACATTACTTTCATCAAGCCGGATGGCTCTTATGACATCACCACCAATACTCGTCGCTTAGGGAATATATTGTGCGAGAATGGTTTTGTTCCAAGCAGGGAGGCGCAATATATTGAGAAATGGGGATTGCGAATATATACACACGATTATTTTTCTCCTATTACTTCTACTCGTGTTATGCGCAAATCGAAGAACACGTACGCTATCCATCATCTGGAATCAAGTTGGAGCGAAGGATATATTCCCGGCAAAATTAAAAGAGGTACTATTTATAATGAAATAGTAAATTTCTTAGTTCAGGTAAAGCGTAGGTTGAAGGGAATTAAATAAAGTACATTCTTTATTTTTCCCCTCCTCTTATCTCGGAGGCGGAGACGCCGAGGTTCTGGCGGATGTAACGGCTCAGGTAAGCCGTGGAAGAGAAATCGAAACGGTAGGCGATGTCGGCGAGGGTCAGCGAACGGTCGCGCAGAAGGCGGGAAATCTCGACAGAGGTGTAGCGGTTGATCCAGTACGCCGCTCCGCAGCCGCTGATGGACTTGCAGGTCTCGGAGAGGTATTTGGGCGTGACACAGAGGCGGTCGGCATAGTACGCGATGTCGCGGTGCGTGCGGTACTCGCCGCGCTCCAGCATCTCAATAAAACGGTTCATGAGGTGCGCGTTAGAGTGGCTCAGGTCGTTCTTTTCGTCGTATATATGCGCATGGAAATCAAAGAAATCGATGATCATGCTCTGCACGGCGTTGAGCGTCAGGTCCAGATAGAAACGGTGGTCTCTCTCCGCGCAACGGGTGCGCACATATTCCATGTTCTCTCTGCACCGCGCCTGCTGCCGCGAGTTGAGGTGCATGACCGGGTCGTTGAAGAGCATCATGTGTCCGCGCGTGCCGTAGTTGCTGAGCGGCATCGCCATCTGAATAAACTCCGGCGTGACATAGATGGTAATGGTTCGGAAACCGGGACTCGCATCAGCAATCTGCGCCGACTCGCTGCGCTGCATAATGATGCAGTCTCCCGGCAGCAGAGAGTGCGCCGCTCCGTTGAACAGCAGCGTCGCCGTGCCCTCCAGACACAGCGCATGCGTCAGATAACCCGTGTGGGCGAGTTGCAATTCTGTCGATAATATGTCCGCAAACTCAATCGGCTGCATAAGTGGGTTCTTAGTAAACTTATACTGGTGTGTTTGGCATTACAAGAGATAGGAGTCCGGTTGAAATTTCATATACTTTTGTTTATAAACCTTTCTTGTCTTTTTGGGTGTATAGCCAGGCGACTATCGCACCGCTGATATTATGCCACACGCTAAAGATAGCACCTGGGATGGTTGCCATCGGATATGCGGCAAAATGGAGCGTAGCCAAGGAAGAGGCAAGGCCGGAGTTCTGCATGCCTACTTCGATGGAGACAGCCCGTTTCTTAGGTTCGGGCATTCCTGTCAGTCGTCCTATCAGATAGCCGAGCCCCAACCCGAAGAGGTTGTGACACATCACTACAAGGATGATCAAGAAACCGCTTGCCAGCAGTTTGGAGGCATTGGCGGAGATGACGATAGAGACCGTAAAGGCGATAGCGACCGACGAGAAAGCAGGAAGATAATCCATCGCCTTCTCCGTGAACTTGGGCCACAGGCTTTTGATAACCAGACCTAATACGATAGGCAGAATGACCACCCATAGGATACTCAGCAGCATGCCTGCCACATCCACATGGATGCTCTCTCCCGCCAGTAGCCATGTCAGCAAAGGCGTAAGCAGCGGGGCAAGCACGGTGGAGACACCGGTCATTCCGACCGACAAGGCAAGGTCGCCTTTCGCTAGATAGGTGATGACATTCGATGCCGTGCCGCCGGGACAGCAGCCTACCAATATCACGCCAAGCGCCAGTGCTTCGTCCAGTTGAAAAACTTTAGCCAGCCCCCATGCCAACAGCGGCATGACGGTGAACTGCGCCAAACAGCCGATGATAATATCTTTCGGACGGCTGAAGACGATTTTGAAATCGTGGAGGTTGAGCGCCAGTCCCATACCGAACATCACCACGCCCAACAGGTAGTTGATGGTTTTCGTGGGTATGGGCTGCAACACACCCGGAAACAGCAGCGAAAGCACGGCGCATACTAAAACCAGTACCGCCATGTATTTCGATATGTAGTGACAGAGTTTCTTCATCGGATGATGGTCAGCTTGCTACTTTCTTTACCAGCGTAAGGATGTTCTTGCCCTCCACGCGTTCGTAGCGGATCTCGTCCATGAGTTGGCGCACCAGATGTATGCCCAAGCCGCCTATCTCCCTGTCCTCCGCCGAGAGCGATGTGTCCGCCTCTTTTTGCTTCGTCGGGTCGAAAGGTATGCCGGAGTCGGAGACGGTGAAGATCAGTTGTTTGCCCTGCTCGTTCTCAATCTCGGTATATTCGACAAACACTTTGCCGTCCTTGCGTCCAGGGTAGGCATAGAGCATGACGTTGCAGACCACCTCTTCCAAAGCGAGGTTGATAGGCATGTTCAGTGCGTCGGGCACATGCAATCCGTCCACCCATTCGGAGAGGGTCGGTATCTGCTGTATGTCGTTGCGCATGACGATAGCCGATATCTGGTAACGGATGGCAAGCATGGTGAGGTCGTCGCTCTGCGGCGCTCCGTTGACGAAGGCATCGACATCTTTCTGGAAAGTCTCTACGAGGTCTCTCGGCGGCATGCCGTCGGTGGTGGCGAGCAGATTCAGCATCCGCTCCTCGCCGTATTGAGCATGCACTTTGTTCTCCGCCTCGGTGAGTCCGTCGGTGTAGAGGAAGAGCGTGTCACCGCGTTGTATCTGCGCGGTCTGGCCGACATACTCGAAGCCGCCCATGATACCTATCGGCAGGTTCGGCAGCACCTCCAACTGACGGCTCTCCCGCTTGTGTACCAATACCGGGGCATTGTGTCCGCCGTTGCAGTAATCAAGCACGCCGGTCTCCATGTCCAGCACGCCGATAAAGAGGGTGGCGAACATGTCCTGTTCGTTCTGCTCGGTGAGCGGGTCGTTCATCTGGCGCATGATTTGTTCTGCCTGTTCCTCATGGGCTGTGACGCTGCGGAAGAGCGAACGGATCATCGCCATCACCAGCGACGCAGGCACTCCCTTGCCGCTCACGTCGCCCACGCAGAAGAAGAGTTTGTCGTGGCGGACATAGAAATCATACAGGTCGCCGCCTACCTCTTTGGCGGGATGCACTACGCCGTATATATTCAGGTCAGGACGGTCCACGAAGGGCGGGAACACCTTGGGCAGCATGGCGCTCTGGATGGTCTGCGCAATCTCCAGTTCGCCTTCCATACGCTCCTTCTGGTTATTGATTTCTATCATCTTGTAGGCGTTCTTGGTGCTGCGGTACATGATGAACACCAACAGAGCGAGGCTGAGCAGCATCAGGATGTTCACAATCAGCCCGACGCGCTTTAGGTCGGCATACAGGATATCCTCGGGGATGATGATAGACAGTTTCCAGCCCGTAGCGTCGATCTCTTCGTCGAAGACGAGGTATTTGCGTCCGGGTATGGTGTCCGGCGTGACAATATCCTTGCCGGAAGCCGTGTAGATGGAGTAATAACTATCCGGATAGACCTGCAGGTAATCGAAGATGAACTTCAGTTTGCTGAGCGAAATGTCGATACAAACGACTCCCACGACACGGTTGTCGGCATCGCGGACGGGATAGGAACAGGTGACGACGATAGCATGTGCGCCCTCGTTGTCCGCGTACGGGTTCGACCAATAGGCATGGTCTTTTGTCAGACCGTTGTTGAACCACTCCGACTGGGTGTAGTCGTGGTCGGCTCCGCCTATCTGACGGATGGCAAAACCCTTCTCGGTCCGTTCGTTGCGGGTGCCATAGACCTCGTACCAGTGTCCCTTCTGCGGGTAATAATCCGGCACGAAAGCTATTCCGGCTCCCTCCACGTTCTCCAGCGTCTCGAACAGCATGTTCACGCATCCCGGCATGGCGTCAGGGTTGTTCAGGCAGAACTCCGCCATCTTGGCAAGCATCTTGGCAGCGGCTTCCAGCTCCACGGCGGCGGTGTTGATTTCCTGTTCCGCCGACCGCAGCTCGGATTGTGCACGATAGACGGCATCCGCTTTGATAGTGGCACGCGTATAGAAATACTGTACGCAGGCTATCGACTCCATCGCCAGTATGGCGACGAGCATCAGCCACAGCCCTGCATGGGACCGTAAGGATTGCTTATTAAACTTTTCTTTCAGATTCATATGTATAAACGCCTTATTTTCAATTACTTGCAATGTAGTTATCGGAGGCAAGTCGGACTAATCTCGGAGTAAAGTCGGAGGCAAGTGCTGTGCACAACCTACTCCGGCTGGTCATTCTCGGACATGTTCCGGAAGAAGAGATCAACGACGCGCTTGGTGACGACTGTTTTGCGCACGGCATGGCGCACCTTGTCGGCAGAGGACGATCCTTCATTTTGAGTAGCCGCAGAGGCCGCTTTCTCCGCCTCTTCCACTTGTTTCTCGCGTGCGTCAATCTTGGCTTTAAGGCGCGGCGAGGCATGGTTGTAAATGAAGTTATAGCATGGCACGGACGCCTTCATGATATAGGGCGTGAGGAACGTGGTGAGCACAGAAGCAGCGACGATGATGGGATAGATGACGGGGTCGGTTACACCCAGTTTGGAGCCGAGCGCAGCGATGATGAACGAGAACTCGCCGATCTGGACGAAAGCGAAGCCGGTCTGCATAGCGTCCTTGAGCGTCTCACCACCCCACCAGCAACCGAGCGTACCGAAGAGAATCATACCGAGGATGATAACCAATGCTACATAGAGGATGGAAGACCAGTAGGTTACAAGCGAGGCAGGGTTAATCATCATTCCGACAGAGACAAAGAAGATAGCGGCAAAGACGTTCTTGAGCGGTGCCATGAGATGTTCGATACGGTGCGCCTCTTTGGTCTCGGCAAGAATCATACCCATGACGAACGCGCCGAGGGCGGAGCTGAATCCCGCTTCTTCGGCAGTCAGCACCATTCCGAGGCACAGGCCGAGCGAAAGGACAATTAGAATCTCATCGTTGAGATAGGGGCGCACCCACCGGAATAGCGTAGGGATAATCAGGATTCCGACCACGAACCAGACGACAAGCGTTACCGCCAGCACACCTACTTTCTCCAGCAAGACGGAGCCTTCGAAACTATTCTTGACCGCTACGCTGGAGAGCAAGACCATGAGGACAACCGCCACTATATCCTCGAAGATGAGAATAGAGGTGGCACCCTTGACAAAACGTGCTTTGGACAGTCCGGCTTCGTCCACGGCTTTCATGACAATCGTGGTAGAGGACATGCAGAGCATGGCGGCGAGGAAGAGCGAGTTCATGGTGTTCAGTTCGGCGGATTTGCCGACTCCGAAGCCCAGCAGCAGCATGCCGATGACAATAGTAGCGACACCGATGAGCGCGACCTTGCCGGACTCGAAGAGGTTCTTGAGCCGGAACTCCAAGCCGATACAGAAGAGCACGAAGAGGACTCCGATATTGCCCCATGTCTCGACATTCTCCATCTCGACGAGTTTCTCGCCGAAGAGATGCGGTCCGACTAACACTCCGGCTACGATATAGCCTAAAACAACGGGCTGCTTGAGCAGCTTGAACAGCAGGGCTACGATGCCTGCTGTGATCATCAGAATGTAAAGATCGTGTACCATGTGAGTATAGAATTTGATGTTAGACCCTGAATATCATACAATCAGTTTGATGCGGAAGCCGCGGGTGGAGGGTTCTTCGATGAGTTCCTTCACCTGCGCGCGGAGGGAGGCACGGGCGGCGTCGGTCAGGGGCGAGGCGCTGAGGTGCTCCACCATGAAATCCAATGCCGTCACACCGGATAGTTCGGTGTGCGTCAGACGCAGCGTGAGCGGACGGAAAGACGGCATGTGGGTGAAGAGTATCTCCTTGATGAGCGAATAAGCGCGTTCGGCTTTCTCGGTGATGTTGTACTTGAGGCAGAACCGGTTGAGCCCGGTGTGGATCTGCAGGTAATCGAAGTCGTCCGAGTCAATCTCATAGACGAGTTTCTGGATGCGGTTGACAAACGCCTTGGTAGCCGAATGGACGGGGTGTTCGAATATCTGTTCGGGCGTGCCGTCCTCGTAGATGATACCTTCGTTCATGAAGAAGGTACGTGTGCTTACGTCGCGTGCGAAACGCATCTCGTGGGTGACAATCAGCATGGTCAGACCGCTTTTCGCCAACTGGCGGATGACGGAGAGCACTTCGCCTACCATGGTAGGGTCAAGCGCCGAGGTGGGTTCATCGAAGAGGATGACATCCGGGTGCATGGCAAGCGAACGGGCGATGGCTACACGCTGTTTCTGTCCGCCGGAGAGGGAGGACGGATAGACATCGGCTTTCTGCGCCATGCCTACTTTCTTGAGCAGCTCCATTGCTTCCTCCTTGGCTTGCGCCTCGGGCATTTTCAGCAGCCGCATCGGGGCGTAGGTGATATTCTCCAGCACGGTCATGTGCTCGAAGAGGTTGAAGGACTGGAAAACCATGCCCATCTTACGGCGCAGTTTGTCCAGCGGATAGCCGGGCGCGGTGATGTTCTCGCCGTTGACGATGATCTCGCCGGAGGTGGGCGGTTCGAGCATGTTGATTGCCCTGAGAAGCGTACTCTTGCCGGTGCCCGAAGGACCGATGATAGAGATCACTTCGCCTTTTTCTATGGTGCAGTTCACATCCTTGAGGACGGTCAGAGACGAGCCGTCCGGATTGATGAAGGTTTTGCTCAAATGCTTGATGGTTATCATAAGATGTACGATTTACGAATGTATGATGTACGATTTATTTACGCAGGAGGCAGAGACTCAGGGTCTTGCGGATGAGCCAGGCGAGGATGAAATAGATAATCGTGATAACAAGCAGCGGGATGAGCGCATCGAACGTACGGGAACGGATGAGGTCACTGGCGCGCGTCAGGTCGGCGATAGCGATATATCCCACGATGGAGGTGTTCTTCAGCAGCGAGATACATTCGCCTGTGTAGAGCGGCAGACCTTTGCGCAGCGCCTGCGGGAAGACGATGCCCATGAAGGTCTTGAAGGGCGTGAAACCGAGACTCAGTCCGGCTTCGGTCTGTCCTTTGGGTACCGCGGAGATAGAGGTGTCGAAGATACTTCCCGCCGAGGACGCAAAGCACATGGCGAACGCCACGATAGCCACCAGGGTGGCACTCATGCCGGAGTTGGCGAATACTACATAGAACAGGATGAGCAGCAAGACGAGTGTCGGGATACCATTGATGAAATCGCCGTAGAGGTCCGCCAGTCCGCGCAGCCATCTGCGCTTGGAGCGGCGGCAGGCACAGACACCAATGCCGAGAATAGTACCTAAAAGGATCGCGAAGAACGTAATCTTGATGGTCTCCACCAGACCATCCCAGATCAGTTTGATACGGTTCTCTTTGATAAGGTTCATGTGAATGCGCTCACCCAGCCCCATACGTGCGTCACTGGAGTGGTCCACGATGAAATAGCCCGGGTGGCATTTATAGTAGGGGGCAGAGAAATCCATTGATTTCTGACGTTCCTCCGTGATAAAAAGACAGCCGGAGAACACATCCGCCTTGCCGGTGTTGATTGCCATGATAGCCGAGCCGACATCCACAAACTGCATCTCAAAAGGTCTGCCGAGGGAATGTGCAAAACGCCGGAGAATGTCAGCATCTAAGCCTTGCCACTCACCGCCTTCGCCCACATAACTGATAGGGGCTATATTCACGCCGCAGACACAGCGCAAGGGCTTGGCTCCTTCGGGGATGGTATAGGCAGGTTCCTCCACATAGGGTCCGCCGTTGATCCAGTAGTTGGTGATGTCTTCCAGCGGAGCCGAGGCAAGGAAGGCGTTGAGTTGCTCGGCTATCTCGGTGTTGCCTTTGCGGATGGCAAAAGCCACATCGAAACACTCGTCACCGACAAAGGCTTTCTTCATGCCCAGACGCTTCAGATCATCCTTTGTAAGCATCACTTCGTCGCTCACATAGACATCGGCGTGCCCTTGCCGCACTGCCTGCACGCCATCTGCTTCACTGGACGTAAGAAAAAGTTGCACATCGGCGCGTTTCTCGTACTTCTGCTGGTAATAACTGCCGTTGGAGGCTGCCAGTACAAGGCCGGAGAGATCCTCCTCCGATTGGGGCTCCCGATAGTCCTCACCACCGGAACAAGCAGTGAGGGCATATAGCGTAATAAACAGGTAAATCAGTGGATTCTTCATATTATAATTGCCTAATTGGGAAATCAAAATAGGTATCGGGGAAAGGCTCGTTGCGGAGGGTGAAATGCCACCACTCGCTGTCTATCGGCTCGAAGCCGTGACGGAGCATCGCTTTGCGCAAGGTGAGGCGGTTCTCGGACTGACGGTAGAGCTTGCAGGGGTAGTCAGGATGGCTCTCCTCGCCGAACCAATCGAAGGGCGAACCCATGTCCAACTCCTTGCCTGTAGCGGCATCAATAAGCGTCAGGTCCACCGTTGAACCGCGCGAATGGGAAGAGCGCGCGTAGATATAGCCCTGCTCAAAGAGCAGCGATTTGTCCACCATGGGGTAGAAAATCTTCTTCATCGCCGTGTCCTGTACATTCTCCGCCCAGCGGATGAAATGGTTGACGGCGGTCTGCGGACGGTAGGTATCCCAAATCTTGAGGCGGTAGCCGTACGCTTTCAGTTCGTCGTTAACGGCTTTGAGCGAGTCTGCCGCTTGGCGTGTCATGAGCGCCACCGGCTGCTCGTAGCCGTCGATGCGTTCGCCCACGAAATTATAGGTGCTGTAATAGCGTATCTCCAAAATCGCATCGGGGATGATGTCTGTCAGATTGACAAACGCACTGCTGTCTTTCTCCGGCTCGGGAGCAGGCTGCTGTTTTTGGCACGAGAGCAACAATACGGATGCCAATGCCAAGAGTAAGAATGATTTACGCATAACGGTATTCATTAAAAAACGCCGCAAAGGTACAAAAAAAAATGCATATATGCAAAAAAAACTGAAAGAAGACGAAAAAAAAGAGAGTGTGTTTATGAAACACACCCTCCTTCGGATTTAACAGAACTACTCGCTATAAATTAGTTGGCGGGAGCCCATTTGCAACGGACGGGCGAAACGATAGCGCCTTCTTTCTTGAGTTCTGCAAAGGCTTTATCGACTTCCTTGCGGTCTGCGCCGAGCGCGGTGGTTACCTCGCCAGCCGAAACCGGCTTGCCTGCTGCACGCATGGCAGCTAAAACTTGATCACGCATATAGTTTGATGTTGTATGGCGGCTGAGCCGCTGTTTGACATTGTTTGAAGTAGTTAGAATTTACATCATTTCGATGAGGAAGTTCTCGTAGCCGAGTTTGTCGATGTAGTTGAGGTACTGCTTCTCCCAAGCCATGTGCTCTACCTCGCCGTCAATCCATTTCTGGATGAGTTTCTGGGTGGGGTAATCATCAGCGAAAGCGGCAGCCAGTTCGCTGAGTTCCTTGATCGCGCCCTCGTTGTAGTCGGTCTCAATCTGCTGTTTCGGGTCATCGTAGAACGGGAACTCGATGGTCTTCATAGCCTCCTGCAGGTCAGCCGGTTTGCAGCCGAGCTCTACCAGACGGTTGAGTACCTCTTCTGCCTCGTCCCACTCTTCCTCTGCTTCCTCTTTCCATTTGTCAGCCAGCTTGTTCCAACCGTTCAGACGGTCGTACGCCGAGAAAGCAAAATGTTGCTTACTGTTTCCAAACCATACTGCGCCCAGATATGCCAGGCCTTTCAATGCTTCTTCTTTTGTCATAATTCGTATTGATTAAAAGTTAATTATAAAAGTTTTACTATTTCTGCCTCAATGTCCTCGGGTTTGGTGGTAGGAGCGAAACGTCCTACTACCTTGCCTTCGCGGTCAAGAAGGAACTTGGTGAAGTTCCAGCGGATGTCGGAGTCCTTCTGGTAGGTCTTGCTGATGGTCTTGAGCATCTTGGCAGTAGCTTTGGCCTTCAGACCCTCGTATTTCTCCTCCGGACCGTTCTCTTTGAGGTAGGTGAATACCGGGCTCTCGTTCTCGCCGTTCACCTCAATCTTCGCGAACTGCGGGAAAGATACTTTGTACTTCAATTGGCAGAAAGAAACGATCTCCTCCTCCGTACCCGGAGCCTGCTGCCCGAACTGGTTGCAAGGGAAATCGAGAATCACCAGACCCTGGTCCTTGTATTTCTTGTAGAGGTTCTCCAGCGCCTCGTATTGGGGCGTAAATCCGCAACCCGTAGCGGTATTTACAACTAAAAGGACTTTGCCTTTGTACTCAGCCAGCGAGACCGGCTGTTTCTTGGTGTCAAGCACCGTAAAATCATAGATTGCCATAGTTGTATCTTTTTTATTGTTATTATATTGTGCACAGGCAGGGAATAACAGCGTCAGTCCCAATACCCAGATAGTAAGAAGTTTCTTCATGGTTATACATCTTATATCGTTTACGATACAAAGGTACTGCTTTTTCTTCATATATGCAAAAAATAGGGTAGTGAAGCAGTTGTTTTCTTAATAATAGTATATATTTTATTAATATTAAAACTATTGCTCAGTATGATATCAAAGTATTTATATGAAAAATTTGCGTATCCGAAAAAAAAGTAGTACTTTTGCATTCCAATACATTCAATCACTATGGCAAAGAGAATCATTATTACTATCGGTCGCGAGTTTGGAACAGGCGGCAGAAAGATTGCAATGGAGTTAGGCCAACGGCTGGGTATTAACGTGTATGACAAGCGCTTGCTGGACAGTATCAAAGAGCATTACAACCTGACCACAGAGCAGATGGATAAGATCCGGGCAAAAAAGAAATCATGGTGGACAGATTTCAAGTCGTTTTATCAGCAGGCTACAACTCTCTCTGCCGTGCCGTATAACGAGGCTGTGTATGTGCCTGAGGTCAATTCCGAGTTGATCTACAAGGAAGAGTCTGAGATCCTAAGGACCTTAGCCGAGCAGGAATCGTGTATTATTCTTGGTAGGACAGGATTTCATATCTTCCGTGACGAGCCCAACGCTTACCGTATCTTTCTGATGGCAGACATGCCGTATCGCCGTGACAAAGTAGCAAGGCGGTTGAATATCAATGAGGGAAGTGCGGACGCGCTCATCAAAAAGATAGATGAGGATCGCGAGAACTATACCAAGGCATTCAGCGGTGTAAGCCGTTATGATGCCCATAACTACGATTTGTGTCTCAATGTTACAGGTCTTGACCCTGTACATGTTGCCGATTTCATTACAGCCCTTGTAAAGGAGCGATTCTCGCTGTAGGAGCTGTCTGCACTATCCGTCAGAAGTCTATTTATACAAACTGCACTATACAACATACGCGCGTACTTATTGTAATAATAGGTACGCGCGTATGTGTATGGGCAGCGCGCATTCGTGCGCGCTACCGGAATTAGACTACACCGCTGAAGCCCATGAAAGCCATGGCGAGGAGACCTGCGGTCAGCAGAGCAATCGGAGTGCCCTTCATTGCCTCAGGCACTTTGTTCAGCGCCAGCTGCTCACGGATACCTGCGAAGAGGATCAGCGCGAGAGCAAAACCTACTGCGGTAGCGAAAGCATAAACGGTACCGGAGAGGAGACCGTACTCTGCGCCCAGCGGCAGTTTAGCCAAGAGCTTGTTCTGGTCAGCTACGATAAGGGCTACACCGAGAATACAGCAGTTGGTGGTGATCAGCGGAAGGAACACACCCAGTGCCTGATAGAGCGCCGGAGAGACCTTCTTCAGCATAATCTCAATCATCTGCACGAGGGCAGCGATGACGAGGATGAAGAGGATGGTCTGGAGGAACTCAACGCCCCAGAGAACCAGCAACTTCTGCAGAAGGTAGGTAACAACCGTAGCCAGCGTGAGCACAAACGTAACAGCAGCACCCATACCTAAGGCGGTGTCAATCTTCTTACTTACACCCAGGAACGGGCAGATGCCCAGGAACTGGCTCAATACAATATTGTTAACAAATATTGCAGAGATAAATATCAAGAAGTAAACCATTTCAATTAAAAATTAAAAATTAAAAATTACGAATTATTTCTTCTGCAGTTTGTTGACAGCTGCCATGAGGTAGGCGAGGCAGATGAACGCACCCGGAGCGAGTACGAAGATCAGCGCTGCGAACTGGCTGCTGTAGAGTTGGAAACCGAAGACAGTACCTGCGCCCAGGAACTCGCGGATAACACCCAGCACGGTGAGCGAGAGGGTAAAACCGAGACCCATTCCCAGTCCGTCCAGAGCGGAGAGACCTACGGTGTTCTTAGCGGCAAAAGCCTCTGCACGGCCGAGTACGATACAGTTCACCACGATCAGCGGGATGAACAGACCCAGCACGTCGTAGATACCCGGCAGGTAAGCCTGCATCACCAGTTGCACCATCGTCACGAAAGTAGCGATGACTACGATGAATGCCGGGATACGCACCTTATCGGGGATGAGATTCTTGAGAAGAGAGATCACTACGTTCGAGCATACGAGCACGAACAGGGTAGCGAGACCCATGGACATACCGTTAACGGCAGAGGTGGTAGTAGCCAGCGTAGGGCACATACCGAGGACCAACGCAAAAGTAGGATTCTCCTTGAGAATACCGTTGGTCAATGTTTTCATTGCATTACTCATAGCTATTTACCATTTAGTCAGTTACTGTTTCTGTTTGCTCAACCTCTTGGGCATGTTGCAGTTGCGAAGCGCCGGTAGCAGCCTCTACCTCCTGTGCGGCGATAGCAGCATAGGCTTTGTTAATTGCTCTAAGGAACGCGCGCGAGGAGATGGTAGCGGCGGTGATGGCATCCACCTCTCCGCCGTCTTTGCTGACAGCGAGAGCACCGGCTTGTTTGCCGATGATGGAGCGGTTGCCCGCAACGTCTTTGAACCAGTGGTCGATGTGCGCACCCAGACCCGGGGTCTCGGTTTGCTTCAGTACCACGTAGTCCAGCACTTTGCCTTCTGCGTCGAGGCCTACCATGATCACTTGCGGACCGTCGAAACCAACCTCGCTGGTCTCGATAGCGGTAGCTACCCACGCGCTGTCTTGATAAGCCTTGTAGATGGTCAGACCTTCTACTTCTTCGGGCTCAGCGATAGTGCAACCCTGCGGCAGCACGGCGGCGATAGCGGCTTTCTGTTTCTGTGCTTCCTGCACGGCAATCGTCTCCGCGGTGAGCGTATAGACGCCTGCCAGCGCACCTGCGGCTACCATCGAGATGATAACCAGGGAGAGCACCATATTCTTGAATGTACTTTCTAATTTGTTCATAATTAAAAAATTAAAAATTACGAATTAAGCTTTCTTGGGTTCGCCGAAACGCTGCGGACGAATCTTGTTCAACAATGGAACGCACGCGTTCATAATCAGGATAGCGAAGGACATACCTTCGGGGTAGTTACCCCACGTACGGATCACCATGACGATGAAACCGATACCGATACCGAAGATAATCTTGCCCCACGCGCTCATCGGGCTGGTCACGTAGTCGGTTGCCATGAAGAAGGCACCGAGCATCAGACCGCCGGAGAGCAGTTCGTAACCTACATAGTGGCAGGTGTCGAGACCTTCAGGCAGCGCACCGGCGAGACCTGTGCAAGCAGCAAAGCAGGCTACGGTACCGAGGATAGCTACAGGTATATGCCAGGTAATCACACGGCAGCAGATAAGGAACAGACCGCCGATGATCAGCGCCAGTGCGCTCACTTCACCGAGCGAACCGCCCATCACGCCCAGGAAAGAATCCCAGAGCGACGGCAGCTGGTCGATAGCCGAAGCGTCACCTTTGACGATGTTCTTGAGGAAATAGAGTGGGGTAGCGCCCGTCTCGGCGTCGGTGTACGAACCGCCGAAGCCTTGTGCCAGCGGCCAGGTCGTCATCTGGGCCGGATAGGCAATCAGCAGGAACACACGACCAACGAGAGCGGGGTTGAAAGGGTTTTGTCCCAGACCGCCGAAGGTCATCTTACCTACACCGATGGCGACTACGGCACCGATGACTACAATCCACCAGTCGATGGTAGATGGGAGGTTGAAAGCGAGCAACAGACCTGTCAGTACGGCACTCAGGTCGCCGATAGTCTGACGTTGCTCTTTGAGCACATAACGGCTGATAACATACTCAGTGCATACGCAGGCGAGGATGGAGATACATGC
>CACYKR010000031.1 GCA_902774995.1 uncultured Bacteroidales bacterium
ATGTCACGGTCAGCGAAAGCGTCTATATCAATCCACTGGTTACCGCCGAGCAGATCGTCAATCGTCTTATAGTGAATACCTTGCGAGAACTTACCCTCAACGCCGAGGGTCATCTTGAGGTGTTTGTACTTGGTATTGACGTAGTTGAACGAAGCGGAAGCCTCCTGGATATCATTGTGGCGGCGCTCCTGGATATAACGTGCCGAGCCGTTGGGGTTGTTGTAGTTATTCGCCAGGTTGGCAGCATAGATATTCTCCCAGTCAATCTGTGTGGTCTTGTCGTCGCGGCTCTTCCAGAGGTTCACCAGCGTGTTATACTGGTTGATATCCACCGTCGGACCTACCAGATTGCCGTCCTCGCCTATGAAACCGGATCCAAGGCTGCTGCCCGGAATACCGTTGCTGAAGGTATTTCCGACGAACAGACCCCACGGATAGTGTGCGCCGGTGTCGTCACCGAGCTGCATCTCCGAGTGCTTGAGGTTCGCGTTCGGGTTAGCCAACTGGCCGTCCCACATATAGGAAGGCATGTTGCGGTAGTAATCCGGACGGGGATCCGGGGCGTTGTAGAAGTTCAGGGCGGAGTTGGAGTACCAGGAGTAGTGGTAACCTGCTGCTACCTTGAAATGCTGGTCCTCGTCAATCTTATACTCGTATGCAGCCACTACCGTCGGGTCAAAGGACTTGACGATACGGGAGTTGCGCACCTTGCCGTCCTGGTAGCCCCAGTAGGGGTTGTAATAGATGGAACCTGTCAGGTCGTATGCCTCCTGCGTCACGGCTGCGTTCTGGCCTCGCTCGGTAGGAGCACCAAAGGTGATGAGTTTCAGGCGGGCGTTGTCCCATATTTTCTCAGCCGAGAGGAAATAGCCCAGCGAGTAGTATTTGATACCTTCGCCGATGATACCTTTATTGTCGATGTACGGCGAGAAACGATACGCCAGTTGTGCTACCACAGCCCATCCGCTGGGCATGACGCCGGAGGCATAGGTGGCGTTCACACGCGCTTTGTAGTTACGGTTGGTACCCGCAGCACCTACTTTCCATCCTTGTGCATAGCGGCTGGCTCCCATTAGGTAGTTGGTCGATTGACCGATACCACCAAAGGTGAAGTTAGTCGCCTCCAGAGGGTTGAGCACCTCTTTATAGCGGCTGGCATCGTTGAGACCGCCCATGGCGGAGTAGTTGAAGTTTCCGCGTTCCTGCGAGTTGAAGTTCACGCCCTCGATGTAGTAGTTCTCTACGTTCGACTGGTATCCGCGGTTACGGTACCGTGCTGTGGACCAACCGAAAGAGGTGGTGGAGTTGAACACATCTGTGGAAGCGGAGGCGGAGGAGGCCTGTGCCTGCGAGCGGCCTTCGTCATCGCTCATCTCTTCTTCGGTGAGGTTCAGCAGGATCTCGTCCTGTGTCTGCGAGACGATGTCCTGTTGGAGCGAGAGTTTTCCTAACTCCGTTGTCTGGTTCGCCTGCAGGTTAATCAACTCGAGACCGGCTACATAGCCGTCCGCCTCAATCAGCACCTCTTCGTCCATCGGCTCCAAATAGAGCAGAGTGAACTCACCGGCGGCGTTTGTCGTAGTGGAGATGTTCTGGTTAGCCAGCGTAATCTTCGCGCCTACGATAGGTGTCTGTGTGGCTTCGTCGAGAACTTGGCCTCTAAGTGATGTCTGCGCTACAGCACAAATGCTGATGGAGAGAGCAAACATCAGAGAAAAGAGTTGTTTCTTAGCCAAAATGGCACGATTGACTTCGTTTTTCATACCGATTGTTTGTTAGTGTTTTTATGAAGTTTATTAGAATTCAGCAGTCTTCGGTGTACGCGGGAATGGGATCACGTCTCGTATGTTCTGCATACCCGTGACGAAGAGCATCAGTCGCTCAAATCCCAGACCAAATCCGGCGTGCGGCGCGGAGCCGAAACTGCGGGTATCGAGGTACCACCACATATCTTTCATCGGGATATGACGGCGTTCTATCTCTGCATTCAGTTTGTCGAGACTCTCCTCGCGTACCGAACCGCCTATGATCTCGCCTATCTGCGGGAAGAGTACGTCGGTGCCTTGCACGGTCTTGTCATCGGCATTGAGTTTCATGTAGAAGGCCTTGATTTCCTTCGGGTAATCGGTCATGATCACCGGTTTCTTGAAGTGCTCCTCTACCAGGAACCGCTCGTGCTCCGAACTGAGGTCGTCTCCCCAGTTACAAGGGAACTCGAATTTCTTACCGTTCTTAATCGCCTCCTGGAGGATATTGATACCCTCGGTGTAAGGCAGACGGACGAACTCGGTATCGACCACCGATTTGAGGCGCTCGATGAGTCCTTTGTCCACGTACTGGTTGAGGAACTCCAGATCGTCCATGCAGTGCTCCAATGCCCAGCGTACGCAGTATTTGATGAAGTCCTCTTCGAGGTCCATCAGTTCGTCCTTCTGGATAAACGCCACTTCCGGCTCAATCATCCAGAATTCCGCCAGGTGTCTCGGCGTGTTGCTGTTCTCTGCGCGGAAAGTAGGACCGAAGGTATAGATTTTTCCCAACGCCATGGCGCCTAACTCGCCCTCCAGCTGTCCGCTCACGGTCAGCGCAGTCATCTTGCCGAAGAAATCATCGCTGTAGTCGATCTGCCCGTCCTCGGTCTTCTTGAGGTTATAGAGGTTCTTGGTGGTCACCTGGAACATCTGTCCGGCTCCCTCGCAGTCCGAAGCGGTGATGAGCGGCGTGTGGAAATAGAAATAGCCGTGCTCATGGAAATAGGTGTGGATAGCCATCGCCATATTGTGGCGGATGCGGAAGACGGCACCGAACGTATTCGTACGCGGACGCAGGTGCGCAATCGTGCGCAGGTATTCCATACTTAATCCTTTCTTCTGCAGCGGGTATTTCTCCGGGTCGGCGGTGCCATAGACCTCCAGTTCCTTGAGCTGGATCTCCACTGCCTGTCCGGCTCCCTGGCTCTCCACCAGTGTACCCGTGGCGGAGATACACGCACCGGTGGTCACCGCTTTGAGTTTCTCCTCGTCAAACTGTGTCAGATCCACTACGATCTGGATATTCTTGATCGTTGAACCGTCGTTAAGGGCGATAAACGATACCTGTTTGTTGCCGCGGCGGCTGCGTACCCATCCGCGGACATTGATCTGAGCACCGAAATCGGTGCGTCTCAATGCATCTATGATTACTGTTCTTTGCATAAAAACATTTACTTATTTTCTCATTTACATATTTTCTCTTTGATCAATCAGAATGCGGGTGCGGTGTTTTCGCCCAAACTATTCAGGGTAGCTCCGTCGGGGCTCATCTGCTGTCCGAAGGAGACGGCTCCCATGGAACTATTCATGCTCGACTGTATCGACATACTCTCTGCGGAGGAAGCCATCGGCATCATCTCATCGGCATCGACCGCCTCGTCCTCATTCTGGAACTTGGCGTACTTGCCTCGGAAGCGCAGCCATATACTGTCGGTTGCACCGTTACGGTGCTTGGCTACGATGATCTGCGCCAGGCCGCGCAGGTCCTTGCCCGTCTTGTCATCGTTGTAGAGATGGTAGTATTCGGGGCGGTGTATGAAACATACCATATCGGCGTCCTGCTCGATAGCACCGGACTCACGCAGGTCACTCAACTGCGGCGTCTTTCCTTCCACACCCTGACGCGCCTCCACGCCACGGTTGAGCTGCGAGAGGGCAATAATAGGTATGTCCAGCTCTTTGGCCAGAGCTTTCAGACTTCGTGAGATGATAGACACCTCCTGCTCACGGCTTCCGAAAGAAGAGCCCTGCGCGTTCATGAGTTGCAGGTAGTCGATGATAATCAGACGGATACCATGCTCGCGCACGAGTTTGCGCGCTTTGGAACGGAGCTCGAAGATCGAGAGCGAAGGCGTGTCATCCAAATAGAGCGGCGCACCCTTCATGATATTGATCTTCGTGTTCAGCCGGCGTGTATCCTCCTTGGTCATCTTACCGGTCTTGATCTTGTCGCCTTCCAGTTCGCAGACGTTCATTATCAGACGGTTGACAAGCTGTACGTTACTCATCTCCAGCGAGAAGATAGCTACCGGTATCTTGCGGTCCACCGCCATGTTTTTCGCCATGGAGAGCACGAAGGCGGTCTTACCCATAGCAGGGCGTGCGGCGATGATCACGAGGTCCGGCGTCTGCCATCCCGAGGTGATCTTATCCAGCGCATGGAAGCCGGACGGGATACCGGATATTGAGCCGTCGTTCCTGGACGCTTTTTCCATGCGGGCGAAAGCCTCTTCGATGACGGGGTCTATCTGCGTCACGTCGCGTTTCTGGGAGCGTTGAGATATCTCGAAGATACCAGCCTCGGCTTCCTGCATCAGTTCCTCAATATCCTGTGTCTCGTCAAAGCCTTTCTCCTCTATCTGCGCCGCCATGGCGATGAGGTCCCGCGCTGTAGCTTTCTGGGCTATCACCTGTGCGTGGTAACGCAGGTGGGCGGTGGATGCCACACGCCGTGTCAGGTCGGCTATATAGACTGCTCCGCCGGCTTTCTCCAGCGTGCCGAGGCTCCGCAGTTTTTCGGCTACGGAGAGTATGTCTATCGGCTGGTCCTTGCTTGCCAGCTCCCGGATAGCTTCATAGACCAGTCTGTTCTGGTCCTTGTAGAACACCTCCGGGCGCAGCAGGTCGGCTACCGTACCGTAGGCGTCTTTCTCAATCATGATGGCACCCAGCACGGAGTCTTCCAACTCCTGTGCCTGCGGGGGTAACTTACCCATCTCGTTGGCGCCTACTTTGATGATTGTCGTCTGCGGCGTGCGTTTACTGTTTTTGTTGGTTATGGCCATATGCGGCTAATAAGTTATGGGCAGCGATGAAGCTGCTTACCTCGTTGTTCAACACTTGTCTCTCGGCTACCTCTATGCGGTGCTCCATCTGTTCGTTCTTGTAGAACCCGTCCAGCAGCGCCTGGTTGATGGTCTCATACATCCAGTATTTCGCCTGCTCCGTACGATGGGCGTCGAAATAGCCGTTTTTGCGCGTGAAATCAATATATTGTTCTATATTCTCCCACACCTCTTTCACGCCGGTGTGGTCGATGGCGGAGCAGCAGATTGCCTCGGGTTTCCATCCCGACTCGGGAGGCGGGAAGAGTGCGAGTGCGTTCTTGAAACTTACGCGCGCTGCGTGTGCGCGTTCTATATTATTTCCGTCGCACTTGTTGATGGCTATTCCATCCGCCATCTCCATGATACCGCGTTTGATACCTTGCAGTTCATCGCCGGTACCGGTCACTTGGAGCAACAGAAAATAGTCCACCATGGAGTGCGCCGCCGTCTCGGACTGGCCTACGCCTACGGTCTCCAGAAGGATGGTATCGAAGCCTGCCGCCTCACAGAGGACGATCGTCTCGCGTGTCTTGCGCGCCACTCCTCCGAGCGACCCTGCCGACGGGCTGGGGCGGATGAAGGCGTTGGACTTCACGGAGAGCTCGTTCATTCGGGTCTTGTCGCCGAGGATAGAGCCTTTGCTCCGCTCCGAGGAAGGGTCGATGGCGAGCACCGCCAGTTTCTTGCCTTGGTCGCATAACTCGCTGCCGAGCGCCTCGATGAACGTCGATTTGCCGGCTCCCGGCACGCCTGTTATACCTACGCGGATGGAGTTGCCAGCATACGGCAGACACAGCTCAATCACCTTCTGCGCGATTGCCTGGTCGGCTAACAGGTTGCTCTCCACCAGCGTTACGGCCTGGCTCAGGATTGTCATGTCTCCACGGCGGATACCCTCGAAATATTCTTCGGGGGTAAGCACCGTCTTCTTGCGGCGGAAGGTGGCGTACGGGTTGACGGAAGGCAGGTTCTGTACGCCTGCGTTCACCGTCAGTCCTTTGTATTCTGCGCTATTTTCCGGATGGTCTATCATTGTACCGTCCACTTCACCGTGATTTTCTTCTTGGCGTGCTCGTAGTCGTTGCTGATAAGCAGCATATGGCGGGCATATGCGCCCGGTTTCAGGCCTTTTGTGCTGACCTCTACGGTGATGTTCCCTTTCTTACCGGACTTGAGCGTCTTACCGCCTTTGAGGGTGATGTGTTCGTCCTCGCAATAGAGGCGGCGGATCTCCAGCGGGTTAGCGCCGGTGTTCTTGTAGCTCAGCGAAGCCTTGCCCGTCTTGCCTGCCGTGATAGTACCGAGGTTAATCTCGTTTGCGGTCTCCAGGATAGGAGCCTGTTGTTTGTCCTCCACGCTCAGTGCGCTGAAGTCCTCGTATATGTCGGCTTTGATGACGAGTTTGTACTCCTCCGTCTTCTCAAACTTGCCGTCGATAACTACGTATGCCTCTGCCTCTACCGGGCCGTAGAGTTTGGTATCTTGAGTGAACAGTGTAAATTTGAACTTGCCGGTCTCGTTGGCCTTGACGGCGGGGAGAGTTACCTGTGCGTCCATGAATGCGGCTGCACTTGCCGGAGCGATCTCCAACGCTACCTTATGCTCGTCCTTACCCAGGTTCGCGTACTCCAGTTCTGCTTCTTTGGTCTCACCTTTCTTCACCGCACCCAGGTCGAGTGTCTTGCTCTTCATGCTCAACGCACCAACCGTCATGGTGTATTTGTTCACCGGTTTGGCTTGCTTCGGAATCACCTCACCCTTGATATATACTTTTTTCGTAGCCTCGGTAGCATTGGAAGTGATGGTGACGGTTTTCTGGAAACGTCCCGGACGTCCGTTGGGGTTGTAGGTGACGGTAATCGAACCTTTCTGTCCCGGCTCAACCGGCTCTTTGGTCCAAGTAGGAGTGGTGCATCCGCAGCTGGCGCGAACATTGCTCAGTACCAGCGGAGCCATTCCTTCGTTCTTAAACTCAAACACTACCGACACGCGGCCGTTCTCCTCGTGGATTTTGCCGAAGTCATGCTCGGTCTTCTCGAATGTGATTACCGGCTGTTGTGCCATCATGGCTACTGCTGTGAGAGCCATGCAGAGAGTACTCAAAATCTTTTTCATATCACAAAAATTAGATTATCAATTAATGATCAATTATCAGTTATCACTCGTTTGACTTCTTTGATGTCTTCTATCTTGCGGATTGCCTTGAGCAGTTCGTCCAGTTCCGAGCGGTCATAGACGTAAATCTCCATGGTTCCTTTGAAGATACCGTCCTCGCTGGAGATATTGATGGCGCGCATGTTGATATGGAAATCCTTGGTCATAGTCTGCATCACCTGGATGAACACGCCGAACTTGTCTATTCCCTTCAGTTCGATAGTCTCCACGAACGACTGTACGCGGTGGGTGTTCCAGGTAGCGGAGTAGATACGTTTGCCGAAACTGGTCTTGAGCAGGTTCGCCTCCGGGCAGTCGATTTTATGGATGTGCATCAGTCCTTTCTCGTCCAAGTAGCCCAACACCTCGTCGCCGGGGATAGGGTGGCAGCAGTTGCTGAGCACGAATTTCTTCCCCAGTTCGTCGTCCGTCAGCGTGATTGTATGCGGACCTTTCTTGGGTTTCACGATTTCCTGTTTCTCCGGTTCGGCCATCTCGTTGTTTTTCTTCCCGATAAACGGTATATACGACCGCCAGCCTTTCTTCGGATAGACAATCTCATGCAGGTTGTCCAGCCGGATAGCTCCCTGTCCCACCTGGGCGTAGAGTTCCGCGGGCTGTGTCATATGGTGGTAGTTCAATAACCGTGCCAGAGCCATATCGTGATTTGCCGCCAGGTCCTTGTCCATCCGGATAGCATCTTCCACCAGCCTCTCGCCGTGCTTGACGTAACGCCGTTCTTCCCTCCGGAAATACTGGCCCAGCGCGTTACGCGCTTTGGCCGTCGTTACGATGTCGAACCACTCCCGCTGCGGGTGCTGGCTGTTGGAAGTGAGTACCTCCACCTGGTCGCCGCCTTTGAGTTTGTAGGACATCGGCACAAGCGTATGGTTCACTTTCGCGCCGATACAGTGCTCGCCCAGCTCGGAGTGGAGCAGGAAAGCGAAATCGAGCGCCGTAGCGCCCAGCGGCATGGTCTTGATCTCGCCTTTGGGCGTGAAGACGAACACCTCCTGGGCAAACAGGTTGAGTTTGAACGTGCCGAGGAATTCCATTGCGTCTTTCTCCGGGTGCTCGAGTATCTCTTTGATCTCCCGCAGCCATTTGTCCAGCTCGCCGTCGTCGCTCTCGCCCGTCTTGTATTTCCAATGGGCGGCATAACCGCGCTCGGCTATCTCGTTCATGCGGTCGGTACGTATCTGCACTTCTATCCACTCGCCGTTGTTGCCCATGACCGTGACGTGCAGCGCCTCGTAGCCGTTGGCTTTCGGCGTAGATATCCAGTCGCGGATACGCTCGGGATGAGGACGGTAGAGTTCCGTGATAGCGGAATATATCATCCAGCACTGGTCTTTCTCGCTCATCGACTCATTGGGCGTGAATACGATCCTCACCGCCAGCAGGTCATACACGTCTTCAAAGGCGCATTGCTGACGCATCATTTTCTTCCAGACCGAATAGACGGATTTGATGCGGGCTTTGAGCGTGAAGGCGTAGCCCATGTTCGTCAGACGCTCGCGGATAGGTTCGGCGAACTGCTCGAAACTCTCCATCTGGCTGCTCTTCACCGCCTCCAGTTTGTCATGTATCTCCTGCCATGTGTCCGGGTGCTCGTATTTGAAACTCAGATCCTCCAGCTCCGTCTTGATAGGGAAGAGGCCGAGCCTGTGCGCCAGCGGCGCGTAAATATACTGGGTCTCGCCGGCAATCTTGTATTGTTTGTCCAAAGGCTGTGCGCCCAAGGTCCGCATGTTATGCAGCCTGTCGGCAATCTTGATGAGCACGACGCGTATGTCATCGCTGATGGTCAGCAGCAGTTTGCGGAAGTTCTCCGCCTGCTCGCTTGCCTGGTCTCCGAACACACCGCCGCTGATTTTCGTCAGCCCGCTCACTATCTGCGCAATCTTCTCTCCGAAGAGCCCCTGTATATCCTCCACGGTATAGTCCGTATCCTCCACTACGTCGTGCAGCAGCGCGGAGCAGATACTCGTGCTGCCCAGACCGATCTCCTTCACGCAAATACGCGCTACGGCGATGGGGTGCAGTATATACGGCTCTCCGCTCAAGCGGCGCACACCGTAGTGCGCCTGGTTCGCAAAATTAAACGCATGGGTGATAAGCTCCACTTTCTGCCTGTGCGGCGTGCGCGCGTAGTCGTCCAACAAGGACTGGAACTCCCGCTGGATCATTTGCTCTTCTTCCGGTGTAAACTCACTCTTTTGCATACGTCTTGGTCTCTCTCAATGTACCTTTTTTGTTCAAAAACACAAAATCGGCTACAAAGATACAACAAAAAATTGACATACGCAAGCGCGTATGAAGAAAAATCCATTTTTCTGTCATTTTTCAATAATTTGAAACAACAGCTTGTGTAGAACAGGCTGCTGTTTCAAAATCACGGAATATATACTTTAGTATATATAGGGTGCGGTATGATACGTTCCGAGTCCGATGAGAGTCTTATGCGACTCTTATGCGACTCCTTTTTGCAACGCGTACTTGTGCTGCAAGATGGCTTTGGCTAGTTCGCGAGCATGGGAGACGGCATAGCAGCGGCGGTAGATACCATCGACCTTGATCCAGACCATTGGATTGAGGGAGAGCCCGGATGAGGTATAAACGGCATCTATGCAACTGACGGGAATACGGACCTCTTCTTCTGATTTTAGGACCCAGTTCTCCTGTATGATCAGCGTGTCTCCGTCAATGATGTATTTGTTGCGTCCCTGTTGCAAGCTGGTTCTTATCATCAATGCAACCATAACCACACACATCAGTATAAATGTAACGGAATGTCCTATCTTTTTAAACACTATGAAATAACGGGTCAAGGCGTCTCCGAATGTATAGCCTGTCCATACATCGTGGAAAATATCCCCTACCGCAAACATCGGTATTAGCATAATCACAAAAAGAGGGGTCATGGCATAATCCATCAGGGTGTAACGGTTGCTGAAATCCTGCCGTTCGGTAACCGGCGCGCTGAGTTCCTCTTCGGTTAGCACCATCGGGTTCTTGCGGTAATTAACAAACCAGCCCCAAATAAATAAGGGACCGCAAAAGAGGCACTCTGCAATCAGAAGAACCCATCCATGTAAAGTCTTAGAGAAGCCTAAGAAGAGTCCGCATAGAACGAGAGCCAGAAAGGCTTGCAGAATAAGCCAAAAACGTTTCATAAGATTATTTATTTAGAGGTGAATAATTGTTTTACCAGTTCGTCCAGTTGCGCGGCGGTGGTATTCATGCGTTGCGCAATGAGTTGGCGGCGTTTATAATAGGTGCGTTTTGACATGCCTGTAAATTGCAGAATGTCTGCGTTGTCCACACCGAGTCCTATCAGTGTCAGCACCTGCATGTCGGTGTCTGTGAGTGACGGGTATTGCCGCCTGATGCGTTTTGCCTTGTCCGTGAAGAGCAGTTGCAAATCGTCCAATGCGTGTGGGGAGCCGGATTGTTCCTTGATCTGGCGGAGCAATAACCGGTACCTTTTTTCTTCTTCGAGCTGATGCGCGAGCATGCGGATTCGCATGTCCTTAACTTCGCGTTTGAGGAAGAAGATCCGACCTCCTACCAAACTGATGACCAGCCAAACCGCCAAGTTGGCTATGATAATGATGTCCGCTTCGCTGAAAAGATTTCCTAACATAGTGTTGTGGTGTTGATTTCAAATTCGGTGCAAAGGTACTATAAAAAAATGAACTGCGCAATACCTTTTCTTTCCTTTTATCACATTATAATGTGCGAAAGAGAAAATAAAATGCAGAAATTCAGCGAAATGCGAAATGATACTATGTGGTAAAGCGTCGCACAAAAAACATGTATCGTCCAATCCCCTCTTTCAAAAAAATCTTCAAAGACTTGCATATGTCAAAAAAAACCAGTATCTTTGCGTTCGATTTGACAAACCAAATACATACAACTCATTAAAATACATCACAATGATGAAAAACAAATCTACAATTCTTTTAGCCGTGTTGCTTTTTGGTACACTGGTTTTCAGTCTCTTGGGATGCAAGAAAGACAAAGAAAAGGAAATGGAACCGGCTGCCTTTACCGCCTCTGACATAGCCGGGCTGTGGAGTGTCATGCAGGAAGGCGCGTATGAAGAAACGGAGCTTGGATACTATTTCCGTCTGAATGCGGATGCTACATTTGAGTATTTCGAGGTGCGGGACAAAGGCGAGTTTTATTATGAGAACGGTTCTTTCACAATCACCAGAGGAACCGTCGCCTTTAATAAGAAAAGCGGACGTATGTTCCTCAAAACCAATGGTAAGGATTATTATGTCGGCGACTTTAGAAACGAGGAATGGAAATCCGATTTCCTCCAGATAGTGCTCTCTTCAGTCAGCAACGACAGGATCCAATTGGAGACAGGAAGCGGAGTGGGAGTCCACTTCCAGAAGATAACAGCGCTTCCCTCCGAATGGAACAGCGAGTATTCCGAGCCGGAGATAACACCCACGGAGAGTCTGTTGGTGGCACAATGGGATCTTACTTCGAAATTTCAGATTTCCGGCACTGATACACGTTACTTCAACGCCCGTTCTCCTGAGGAACAGGGAATAGTGTTGCAGCCGGATGGAGCAATCGGTTTTCGAGTGTTTCTTGCTAACGAGGTGTGGGCTGACCAGAACCAAGCCGGAAAGGTGGGTGAAGAGGAGTATGTGACGATTTACATGGAAGATGTGCGATGGACTTTTGCAGAAGGCCAACTGTCGCTTTATTGCAACGGCTATGATGCGTACGGATTGGATGATTCGGGCGAGAAGACGAACTCCCGTTACGTGACTTTGGCAGTGCCGTTGAGATTTGATTATCAGATTGTTACCTTTACGCAGAATTGGATGTTGCTCTACCGCCCAATGGGCGATATGTACTCTGCTTTCCATCGCTCTGCAAATCCATATACAGCACCCCGGAAGATGTCCGTTTCCGTTGCGCCAAAGACCGTTTTCACCATTTCCAAAGTTTCTGCAAAGAAAGCTTTCCAGAGGTAAGAGGTAAGGTAAAAAAACACAAAAATAGAGAAAATTGGCATACACGCTTGTGTATGTCGATTTTTTTTTGTAACTTTGCAGCCGCAAAGTGTGTATTAAGAAATAGCCAACAAAAAATAATCCAAATTAACCTTTTTTGGAGAAACAGTCAGACATATTAAGAACGTTTCTGCTCGTGATTGCAGCGGTTCTGGCAAGCGTAACCATGCTTGCCAGAGGAAATGATGCGCAACGAGAGAATGATGCGCAGCGGGGGAAGGCCCTGGTGTGGGATTATACGAAGGCGGGTCCGGCGGTTAATCCGGACAGGGGACTTGCTTTTTCCGGGGCAGTTAATGACGGAGAGGGCGTGCGGAACGGTCTAAAAGGCATCAAATTGAACAGCTCGGGCTGGTGCCGTTTTACTAAAACCCCCGTAGCCGGTGTGTTACGACTGACATTCGCTCCGCGCACGGGTATGAACAAAGCCTCCCTCGCGGTGTATGTATGTCCGGGAGAGGAGGATAAGCCGGTAAGCATGGCAGGCACAACCTGCGAAACACGCACGCTGCGCACAATGGTGGTACCTTTGACGGCGGAGCAAAACCATATTTATATTACCCGTCAGGCAGAGACGGAGACCGTTCTGCAGAAGATTGAGTTTGTCGCTGAGAGTGCCGAGCAGCCTGCGCCCTGTGAGGAGGACGAGGAAAATCTGCGTTTCTATTCCGCTACCATGCCGGTGGATTCTTTTCCGGCTAATACTGCTTTCTTTCTACGCGCGCTGCAAGAGGCAAACAAGACAGGTAATAAGACGATCTATCTGCCTAACGGCGTGTATGACCTCAGCGAACTGGCATTAACCGCAATTGAGGCTAATAATATCTCTATTATCGGTGAGTCGATGGAAGGCGTGATTATCAAGAACGCGCCGGACTACCGCTTTGAGTCCATCAATAAGTCTGCTACGCTCCGTATTACCAAAGGTGTGGAGGGCACATACCTGCAGAATTTGACGATTCAAAATGCGCTGGATTACTACAAAGACGATAATGGACGTGCTGTTGCTCTCTGGGATCAGGGAACGAAGACCATCTGCAAAAACGTGCGACTGTTGAGTTATCAGGATACGTACTATAGCGACTGTCCGGGCGGGCTGAAGTATTTCGAGGATTGCGAGATTCACGGGACAGTCGATTTTATCTGCGGCAACGGAAATGTGTATTTCAAAAATTGTCTGTTGTATTGTGAGAAACGCAGCAAGGACGGCAGCGGAAGTGATGCGCTAACCGCCAGCGGAGCTGCAAAAGATGACAAAGGGTACGTATTCGAAAACTGTAGAGTGAAGAGCGCGTGTCCGGTAGTGAGCCTTGGACGGAGTTGGAAAAACTATCCGAAATGTGTGTTCCTGAATACTGTATTGGACGACAGCGCAGGTTCTTTTGAACTGCACAGCAAGGATATTAACCGATGGACTACAAAAGGGATGATGGCACTGCCAGAGTTCTTCGGCGAGTATAACACCATGGATGCAGAGGGCAGGGTGGTATCGCCCGAAACGAATGAAGTAGAGTTTACCTTGAAGGGTGAAACAAAACGGGTAAACACCATCCTTTCTCCCGATGAATCTTCGCGTTATACGATGGAATATGTATTGGGCGCATGGGCGCATGAAACAATTGACAAAATCAAACATATCAACCTTTTAAAATAACCCTAATTTAATTAACAATTAACAACAATGAAAAAAACACTACTATTGGCGTTCGGTGTCTTGTTAAGCATCAACGCGTGGTCGTATGACAACGTGGCAGCCACAGTCAAGTGGACAGTAGGCAACGAGTCCGCAGCGACCATTGAGTCCGACGCAGCTGACGGAGTAAAGGACACGAAAGTGGCTGTCGGCGCAGGACTGACCGTCGTAGGCACGAAAAGCAACTACGACGCGAATAACGGTAACGCGATGGTTCAGTACCAACCCGCTGAATCCAACGCCGGAGCGGTAGCTACCGTGATGATCGAGTATTCCGTAAAGATGAAGAAAGGCGTTACGTTCACTCTGACGAGCCTCAGTTACGATGCCCTTAAGGACGGAACGAATGACGCCTCCTACAGTTGGAGTTATGCTGTGGATGGCGTGGAGTCGACTATCACCGATGTCTCGAAAGATGATCTGGTTCGTAACAACAACACGACCGGCACTCCGGCACTGAACCATGCGGAGACCATCAACGCAACAGCAGGTCAGAATGTATCGCTGCGTATCTATGTTTCCGGTTTCAATAATCAAAAGAAACTCGCGCTGTCGAATATCGTCCTCACCGGTACGATCAACGGCGAAGAGGAAGTACGTACCTTCACGGACTTCAAGATCGATTTCCGTTCGGAGACTCCGACCTTCGTTCTACCGGAAGGCGGCGTACAACCGAGCAATGTTAGTTTTGCGAACCTGAACTACAAGGACGCCCAGCATGGTATTCAAGGCGGTACGATCACGGTAAACGTGGATGGACCTGTGAAATTCACCCTCGGCGGATGCCAATATGGCAATAACATCGCCGTGCAAAAAGACGGTGAAGACCTGACGATGATTGACAACAAGGTAGGTTGCGACAACAGCGGCGTAGGTGCCGGTTACACGAAATTCGTGACTTGGACATATAACGTAGAAGAGGCAGCCGTGCTGACCTTCACGGTGAACGGTTATCTGCCGTATTTCTTCGCAGAGGCATGTGATTTCGTGCCGCAGGTAGAGGTTCGTTATTATGACGTAGATGGCAAGACGCTTATCGGTAACGAGACTGTAGAGGGTGGTTCTGCATTGGCATATGCATACCATGCATCGGATGTAACGGTAGCAGACGGCAAGGCTTTCCGCGGATGGTACAACGGTACTATTCCTACCGCTACAAAAGTAGCAGAAGGTTTCGCACTGACCGAAAATCTGAATCTGTATGCAAAAACTACGGATATAGAGGTAGCTGAATTAGGTAAGATTTATGATTATGATTTCCGTCCGAATTATTTCTATCCGGAGGATCATGAGTTGCTGACCATCACCGGCGGAAACTCGCATAACGGCACGCAGCACGGCTGGGCGTTCAACAGCGGTAGTACGCTCGGGATCAAGGTGGCAGGCAATGCGTTGCTGGCAATCGACGTATGTACTTATACCACCACAGGTGAGACAGAGATCAAGGACGCAGACGGTAATACTGTTGGCTCCGTATCCGTAGAGCGCGAAGTAACCGGCGACGGCGCGAAGCAGACCGTTTATTATGAGGGTCCAGCTACCACGCTGACATTCTATTTCACGGCAACGAACTATATCCATCATATCAAGGTTTATAACATCGCCGCTCTGCCGACCAAGGACGAGGCGACCGGTTATTATCTCATCGCTCCGGGCGACGGCGCAGGTCTGAAACTGGTTCTTGAGTCCATTCAGGAAGGCGACAAGATCTTCCTGCCGAACGGAGTATATGATTTGGGCGAGGCTGTAAACACGCAAATCAGTAAGAATAACATCTCTATCATCGGTCAGTCGATGGAAGGAACGATTATCAAGAACGCTCCGAATTTTTATAACGAGGGTCTTGGACAGACGGCAACGCTCTTTATCCCGACGAGCGTGAGCGGTACTTATATGCAGGATCTGACACTTCAGAACGCGATGGATTACTATGCAGCTATAGCAGCGGGATTACAAGGCGGTCGCGCTTGTAGTTTGCAGGACGAAGGTAATCACACTGTATTGAAGAACGTCCGTATGTTGAGTTATCAGGATACCTATTATGGCAAGACCGCCGGCTCAAAGCACTATTTCGAAGATTGTGAGATCCACGGAACGGTGGATTATCTATGCGGCGGTAGCACGGTATATTTCAAGAATAACTTGCTCTATTGCGAGAAGCGTAATGCCAATGGCGGCGGAAGCGATTGTATCACAGCTAACGGCGGTAAGGACGCTGAAGGCGACAAGGGTTATGTATTCGAAGGCTGTACTATCAAGAGCGAGTGCCCGGTTGTTTCCCTCGGCCGTGCATGGAGCGATCAGGCTCGTACGTATTTCCTCAATACACTCGTGGATTACAGTGCAGGCGAGTTCAGCTTCTCGGGCAGCGGTATCCAGCGCTGGACGCAGACGGGTATCAATACCAACCCGACCGAGTACGGCGAGTACAACACCCATTTGGCAGACGGTACCGTTCTTACTCCGGCTTCCAATGTCGTAACCTTCAACAAGGGTAGCGAAGTGCAGATGGAGACCGTACTGAGCGCAGAGCGCGCAGCAGAACTGACGATGGAATACACCCTCGGCGAGTGGGCTGCTACAGCACGGACAGACGCATCGCAACTGAGAAAGAACGTTATGTTTGATGAGCAAACAAGAACCCTTTCTTGGAATCCTACTGAAGTGGGTGTTTACATGGTTTGCGTCAGCGGCGTTCCTTTCATCACTACCGAGACATCCTTTGTACTCCCGGATGTAGACGAAGTGATCGCAGCGTTCCATGCCATGTATGGCGATGAATTGGAACCAATAGGCGGATACTATGTACGTTTTGCTAACGGTCGCGGCGGATTCGGTCCCATTGTGTATGCCGGCGATAATCCGGAAAACATCGAGAACACGGCGGATGAGGCTGCTAAGGTGCAGAAAATCTTCCGTGACGGGCAATTGATCATTATAAAGAACAATAACGAATACAACGTTTTAGGTGGACTGGTTAAGTAATTTATTTTTTGGTACAGGCATAGCACATTCCATTTTTGTGCTTGCCATCGCGATCGCCGCGGGTATCTTCTTGGGCGCGAAACTGAAGTTCAAGGGGATTACCCTCGGCATCACGTGGATTTTGTTCTGCGCGATTGCGTGCAGTCATTTCGGTATGACGCTGGACCCGTTGGTGGAGTCGTTTGCTAAAGACCTCGGCCTCATTCTGTTCGTCTATTCGATCGGTTTGCAGGTAGGTCCCGGTTTCTTCTCCTCGTTCGGCAAAGGTGGTCTGAGTTTGAACATGTTAGCGGCGAGTATCGTGCTTCTGGGGTGCGCTACGGCGTATGCGATTCACATCCTGAGCGGTGTAGATATCGCCACGATGACCGGTGTGCTCTTCGGTGCAGTGACGAACACTCCGGGTCTGGGTGCCGCCCAACAGGCGTATCAGGACCTGACGGGTGTCTCGAATCCCGACATCGCTTCCGGCTATGCCATGGCGTACCCGTTAGGCGTGGTAGGTATCCTGTTTGCGATGATGGTCATCCGCTGGGTCTTCCGAATCAAGATGGACAAGGAGGAAGAGCAGGTGACGGCCGAGAAAGGCGAGGTACAGCAAGTAGAGCACTACGACATGAAGCTGACGAACCCGCAGGTAGAAGGCATCCGTGTGCGCGACCTGAAACTGCTGACGCATGTGAATATCGTGGTGAGCCGTCTGCTGGACACCCACGGCAACGAGTTCATGCCGGACGCTGACACGATTCTGCATGTAGGCGACAGGGTGCGTTTCGTAGGAGACGCCAAGAACGAGCGTACCATCATGCTTCTCGGCGAACGGACCGAGGTGGCCTGGGAGGAGAAAGAGAAAGATGTGCATCTGGTAAACAAACACATTGTGATTACCAAGCCGAAGATCAACGGCAAACGTATCGGCGACCTGAAAGTCCGTGCGGCTTACCAGATTACCATCACACGTATCCGCCGTGCGGGTATCGAGCTGCTGGCAACGCCGGATCTGATCCTGCAGATGGGTGACCGCCTGACGGTGGTAGGCGAGCAAGAGGCCGTGGAGAAAGTGTCCCGGGTATTCGGTAACTCGTCCAAGAAACTGGATGCACCGAATCTGGCATCGCTCTTCTTCGGCATCGTGCTGGGTGTGACACTCGGTTCTATCCCGTTTGCGCTGCCTGGTCTGAGTCAGCCGTTCAAGTTAGGCATCGCCGGCGGATCGCTGATTGTAGCAATCCTGATGGGTGCGTTCGGCACGAAATGGCATTTGGTAACCTATACCACCACTTCCGCCAACCTCATGATCCGCGAGATAGGTATCGCCCTGTTCCTCGCGTCCGTGGGATTTGGCGCAGGCAAGAGTTTTATCCCTACCTTGCTGGACGGCGGCTATATGTGGATCGGCTACGGCGTGATTATCACGCTCCTGCCGCTGATTCTCGTAGGTCTCGTCGGCCGCAAGTGGATGAAGCTGGATTATTTTACGCTGATGGGACTGATTGCCGGCTCGACGACGGATCCTCCTGCATTGGCTTATGCCACTTCGCAGAGCTCCCAGAACGACCGCGCCGCGGTGGCATATTCCACGGTTTATCCGTTGACCATGTTCCTCCGTGTGCTGACGGGACAGCTGATGATCCTGCTGTTTTTATGACGTAAATCGAGATGACAACAACGAACAAAGACATACTCCGTCTGGCTATACCGTCTATCCTGGCGAATATCACTATTCCGCTGGTAGGCATAGTAGATACCGCGATAGTGGGGCATTTGAGCAATGCCGCCGCTATCGGCGGTATAGCTATCGGAACAATGCTCTTTGACCTGTTGTACTGGAACTTCGGCTTCCTGCGTGTCGGCACTTCGGGCCTCACGGCGCAAGCCTACGGCGCAGGCCGGCCGGACGAGTGCCGTAAGATCCTCATGCAGAGTCTTACCGTGGCGATGACAGCCGCCTTGGCTGTCTGGGCGATCCAGTGGGTCTTTGTGACCGTCGTGCTGGCGGTGGTGCCGTGCTCGGCGGAGGTGGCGGAAGTAGCACGTGATTATTTCTATGTCCGTATATGGGCGGCACCGGCTACACTCAGCCTCTTCGCCCTCAAGGGATGGTTCATCGGCATGCAGGACACCAAGAGCCCCATGGCTGTGGATATACTGGTGAACGCGGTGAACATGATAGCCAGTTACTATCTCGCCGTCTATACCCCGCTGGGTGTAACAGGCGTGGCGTGGGGAACTCTCATCGCGCAGTACAGCGGTTTGCTGCTGGCAACGGGGATTCTGATAACCCGGTATTCCGATATATCGGTATTCCGGGATTCCGAGAGCTGGCAGGCCGTCATGCGCTGGACGGAGATGAGACGGATGATGGCGCTGAACGGCAACCTCTTTATCCGCTCGCTCTGTTTCATGGTGGTGTATGTAGGCTTCACCTCCCTGGCAAGCCGTTATGGCGACACGGAGCTGGCGGTGAGCAGTATTCTGATGAAGCTGTTTATGTTCTTCTCCTATTTCGTGGACGGTTTTGCCTATGCCGGCGAGGCGCTGGTGGGAAAAGCTTTCGGGGAAGGACACAGGGAGCATGCACCGGAGACCGGCAGTGTCGGCGCGGTAGTGCGCACGCTGTTCCTCTGGTCGCTTGGAGTAGGGCTGGTCTTCACCGTCCTCTATGCTTTTTGGGGCAACGAGTGCATGGCGTTGATGACGAGTGACGCAGACGTGCTGACGGCTGCCGGACGGTATATGGGATGGCTGGTAGCCATGCCGGTAGTGAGTGCTCTGGCGTTTATGTGGGACGGTATCTATGTAGGTGCCACGGCGGGCATACAGATCCGTAATGCAATGATATGGGCGGCAGTGGGTTTTGTGGCGCTGTATGCCGCCACGTACCGTTTCTGCGGACCGCAGGCGTTGTATATCGCTTATTTCGCCCATTTGGCAGCGCGGGTGATCTATCTCACGGCTGTGTGGCGGCGCGTAGAGAGAGATGGAGTGGCGGATATTTGACAATATGGAATACTGTACGGAGACGGAGGTGCAGGCCATGCTGCCGCTCGTCTCTGACCAGCGGCGCGAGCAGGCACTGCGGTACAAGCACACTCTCGGCCGTTTCTGCTGTCTCAAGAGCTGGCTGATGCTTCGAGAGATGACAGGCGAGGCAGGCGAATTTGAATATAACGAGCACGGCAAACCGTTTCTGCCGAACGGACCGTACTTCTCCATCAGCCACTGCAAGGCCGGCATTGCAGTAGCTATAGACTGCGAGCCGGTAGGCATAGACATCGAATCCGTGCGGCAGGCGGACGACGACCTTATAAAGCGCGTGATGTGCGCCCGTGAACAGGAAATGATCCGTATCGCGGAGCATCCGGAGAGAACCTTTACCAGACTATGGACCATGAAAGAGGCGGTTGTCAAGGCCCAAGGCACAGGCATCACCTCGTTTGAACAACTGCAGACGGTGCTCGACGTGAACGAGCAGGAGCTGCAGACAACAGAGAAAGAGAATTATATATACACGATAGCATATGGAAAACTACATTGTTTCAGCGCGAAAGTACAGGCCGCAGAATTTTGAGTCGGTGGTGGGTCAGCAGGCCCTTACCCAGACCCTGCAGAACGCTATCCGTCAGAACCATCTGGCACATGCGTATCTGTTTTGCGGACCGCGAGGGGTAGGTAAGACTACTTGTGCGCGTATCTTCGCCAAGACAATCAACTGCCTTAACCCGCAGAACGGCTACGACGCATGTAACGAATGCGAGAGCTGCAAGGCGTTCAACGAACAGCGGTCGTTCAACATCCACGAACTCGATGCGGCGTCCAATAACTCCGTCGAGGATATCCGTTCGCTCATCGACCAGGTGCGCATCCCGCCTCAGATAGGCAAGTACTCCGTCTATATCATCGACGAGGTACACATGCTCTCCGCCGGCGCTTTCAACGCCCTGCTCAAGACGCTGGAGGAACCGCCTTCATATGCCATCTTCATCCTTGCCACAACGGAGAAACACAAGGTGCTGCCTACCATCCTGAGCCGTTGCCAGGTATATGATTTCAACCGCATCACCGTGCCAGATACTATCGCGTATCTGCAATCGGTAGCGCAGAAAGAAGGCATCACCGTAAGCGAAGAGGCACTGAACGTAGTAGCCCAGAAAGCCGACGGAGGTATGCGTGACGCCCTTTCGATCTTTGACCAACTGGTAGCTTTCTGCGGTACCACGATCACCTACGAGCGTACGATAGAAGTGCTCAACGTACTCAACGCCGACTATTATTTCTCGCTGGTGGACAATGCCCTTGCGCACAACGTGCCGCAAGCGCTGCTGCTCTTCAACGACGTATTGAACCACGGCTTCGACGCCGGACATTTCGTTACGGGTTTTGCGCAGCATCTGCGCGACGTGTTGGTGAGCAAAGACCCGCAGACCCTGCCTCTTCTGGAGACCGGCGAAGCGATCCGCCAGCGTTATGCCGAGCAGGCGCAGCGGTGCCATCCGATGTGGATATTCCAGGCGCTGGACATCCTCAACACCTGCGATATCAACTACCGCACCGCGCGTAACAAACGCCTCACGGTGGAGCTCGCCCTCGTCAAACTCTGTAACTTAGGCGTTGCGCAGAACTTACCGCAACAGGCTCAGAAAACTCAGAGTACTCCGAATACTCCGAGTACTCAGAATACTCAGAGTTCTCCGAGTACTCCGACAACTCCGAAGACTTCGAGTACCCAACCGGTACAGGCTCCCGCACCACAGCCCGCTACGGCTTCTATCCCGAAAATACCCAAGATGCCGAGTATAGGACTGGGCTTCGGTCCTAAACCCGCCGCCCAGGCGGCTCCTGCTCAACCGCAAGCCGCTGAACCCCAGCAGCCTCAGGAGGAGCAAAACCGCCCTTTTACGGCTGACCAACTCCGTGACGCGTGGGTTGGTCTGGCAGCCACTCACGCTGAGGAACCGCGTCTTAAAGAACTGATAGAGAGCTATGTACCGCGTCTGCTGGACGAGCAGACGGCGGAGATACAGATGCCTAACCCCTGGCAGATGACCCAGATGCGCAAGGCCATGCCCGAGCTGGCACGACAGTTGCGTGCCGCCCTGCATAACGACCATCTGCATATCCAACTGGTGCAAGCCGAATACTCCCAGGAGCAGATGGCTTTCACCGCTGAGGAGAAATACAAACTGATGGTGGAGCAGAACCCCGCCTTGGCGCAACTCAAGGAACGGCTCGACCTTCAGATTGACTAAGAGTTGATAGTTGATAGTTGACAGTTGATAGTTGATAAATGGCTGACCTCTTGAAATACCTGCCTACGACCCGCAAGGAGACCGATCTGCGCGGATGGGATGAAGTGGACATCGTCTTCTTCTCCGGCGACGCGTATATCGACCACCCTTCTTTCGGCGCGGCGGTGCTTGGACGCGTGCTGGAGGCGGCGGGTTACCGCGTGGCGATAGTGCCCCAGCCGGACTGGCACGGCGACTACCGCGATTTCAAGAAGTTCGGTCGCCCGCGGCTCTATTTCGCCGTCTCGGCAGGCTCGATGGACTCCATGGTCAACCATTATACGGCGGCGAAGAGGCGCCGTTCGGACGATGCCTATACGCCGGAAGGCAAGGCGGGCGCACGGCCGGATTACTGCACTATCACCTATTGCAAGATACTCAAACAGCTCTATCCCGACGTGCCGGTAATCATCGGAGGTATAGAAGCTTCGATGCGGCGGCTGACGCATTATGACTACTGGCAGGACAAGCTGATGCCTTCCATCCTCGTGGACAGCGGGGCAGACCTCCTCGTCTATGGCATGGGCGAGCAAGCCATGACGGAGATTGCGAGGAAAGTTGAGAGTTTAAAGTTGAAAGTTGAAAGGACGTCATTGCATGACATTCCGCAAACGGCTTTTCTGACTTCCGATAAGAGCGAGATACCTGCGGACGCGATCCTCTTGGCGAGCCATGAGGAGGCGGTACGGGACAAGCGCAAGCATGCGGAGAACTTCCGGTTGATGGAGATAGAGTCGAATAAGATTAACCAGACGACCCTGGTCCAGCAGGTAGGACGGCAGTATGTCATCGTCAACCCATCTTATCCGCCGATGACGACGGAACAGCTCGATGCGGTTTACGACCTGCCGTACCAGTACACGCCCCATCCCAAGTACAAAGACAAACGCATCCCAGCCTATGAGATGATCAAATGGTCGGTCTGTATGCACCGCGGCTGTTTCGGTGGCTGCTCCTTCTGCACCATCTCCGCCCACCAGGGCAAACAAATCGTCTCACGTTCCAAGGCGTCTATCCTGCGCCAGATACAACGGCTGAGCCGACTGCCGGACTGGCACGGGGTCATCTCCGACCTCGGCGGACCCTCGGCGAACATGTATATGATGCACGGCAAGGACCGCTCCGTCTGCGAGAAGTGCGCACGTGCCAGCTGCCTGCAGCCTGCCATATGCAAGAACCTCAACCGCGATTTCGGACCGCTCTTGGATATCTACCGTACGGTGGACCAGCTGCCCTATGTCAAGCACGCCTTTGTCGGGTCGGGCATCCGATACGACCTCATGAGCGACGACTACGCACGGCAGCTCATCACCCGCCATGTCTCCGGACGGCTCAAAGTGGCGCCCGAGCACTGTTCCGACACCGTGCTCAAAATGATGCGCAAACCTTCCTGGGAGAACTACCTGCGCTTCCGCGAGCTCTTCCTGC
>CACYKR010000032.1 GCA_902774995.1 uncultured Bacteroidales bacterium
CAGCGATGTTATAGACGCGCTTGCCGTCGGTAATCGGAATGAGGATGTTCTCGTACATCTGCCCCTTGGTCTCATAGACCTGCTGGATCGTCGGGTCGGCTACCTGGGTGAGTTTGTCCATACGGCGTTTGAAGCTGTCCAGCGCCGCCTCGGCCAACTGATTGCTCAGTGCGTCGCGCTTGCCGCGGCTCAACTCCTCTTCGTCGAACGGCAGCTCAATAGCGAAAGTCTGCATAGCGTCGAACTTGAGTCCCTCGTAGTCATTCGCTGAACGTGCTTCGTTGAAGATAGCCTCAGCGGTCTCGTAAATCATGTTCGCTATATCCACGCCGATGCGCTCTCCCATGAGGGCATGACGACGTTTGGCGTAGATGAGGTTACGCTGCTGGTTCATCACGTCGTCGTATTCAATCAGGCGCTTACGGATACCGAAGTTGTTCTCCTCCACTTTCTTCTGCGCCCGCTCAATGGAGTTGGAAATCATGTTATGCTCGATCATCTCACCTTCCTCAAAGCCCATCCGGTCCATGATAGAGGCGATACGCTCGGAGCCGAACATACGCATCAGGTCGTCCTCCAGGGATACGTAGAACACGGAGCTGCCCGGGTCTCCCTGACGTCCGGCACGTCCGCGGAGCTGTCTGTCCACGCGGCGGCTCTCATGCCTCTCCGTACCGATGATAGCCAGACCGCCTGCCGCTTTCACTTCAGGCGTCAGCTTGATATCCGTACCACGACCTGCCATGTTCGTAGCGATAGTCACTACGCCCGGACGGCCCGCCTCTGCAACGATCTGCGCCTCCTGTTGGTGCAGCTTGGCGTTGAGGACGTTATGCTTGATCTTACGCAGCGTCAACATACGGCTCAATAGCTCGGATATCTCCACCGAGGTGGTACCTACGAGCACCGGTCTGCCCTGCTCCACCATAGCTACTATCTCGTCAATGACGGCGTTGTATTTCTCGCGTTTGGTGCGGTAGATACGGTCGTTGAGGTCCTTGCGGGCGATAGGTTTGTTGGTAGGGATGACCACTACGTCCAGTTTGTAGATATTCCAGAACTCGCCCGCCTCGGTCTCTGCGGTACCGGTCATACCGGCGAGTTTGTGGTACATACGGAAATAGTTCTGGAGCGTGATGGTAGCAAAAGTCTGCGTCGCCGCCTCCACCTTCACGTTCTCCTTGGCTTCCACCGCCTGGTGCAGTCCGTCGGACCAGCGGCGGCCTTCCATCACACGGCCCGTCTGCTCATCGACTATCTTCACCTCGCCGTTGTCAATGATATAGTCTATATCTTTCTCAAAGAGGGTGTATGCCTTGAGCAGCTGGTGTACGGTGTGTACGCGCTCGGACTTGACGCTGTAGTTGGTCAGTATATCGTCTTTCTTCTGCTGGCGCTCGTCTGCCGTGAGGGCGGTCTCGTTTTCCAGCTCCGCCATCTCCGAACCTACGTCCGGCAGGACGAAGAAATCGGGGTCGTCGGTCGAACCGGTCAGGGCGTCGATGCCCTTGTCGGTAAGCTCGATGGATTTGTTCTTCTCGTCGATGACGAAATAGAGTTCGTCGGTAGCGATATGCATGTTCTTCTCGTTCTCCTGGAGGTAGAACTCCTCGGTCTTCTGCATCCGTACTTTGACGCCCGGCTCGGAGAGGTATTTGATGAGCGCCTTGGATTTCGGCATACCTTTGAACGAACGGAAGAGTGCCAGTTCGCCTTCCTCGCGCACTTTCTCGTCCTCCGAACCCATCTTCGCCTTCGCCTCGGCAAGGAGCTTGGTGGTGAGGGTCGTCTGCTGACGGACGAGGTTCGCTACGCGGTCTTTGTATTCGTCGAACATCTGATCCTCGCCCTTGGGCACCGGACCGGAGATGATAAGCGGCGTACGGGCGTCGTCGATGAGCACGGAATCCACCTCATCGACAATGGCGTAGTTATGTCCGCGCTGCACAAGGTCGAGCGGGGAGGTAGCCATGTTATCACGCAGGTAGTCGAAACCGAACTCGTTATTCGTACCGAACGTAATATCGCAGGCGTACGCTTTACGGCGCTCGTCGGAGTTCGGGCGGTGTTTGTCAATACAATCGACGGTCAGACCGAGGAACATATAGATCGGTCCGTTCCACTCGGAGTCACGTTTGGCGAGGTAGTCATTGACGGTCACCACGTGGACTCCCTCATGCGTCAGCGCGTTGAGATAGACAGGCAGCGTAGCCACCAGGGTCTTACCCTCACCGGTTGCCATCTCGGCGATCTTGCCCTGGTGCAGAACGACACCGCCGAAGAGCTGTACGTCGTAATGAACCATGTCCCAATGAATCTCGTTGCCGCCCGCCATCCAGTGGTTCTTATACACCGCCTTGGCGAGATTATCGCCTCCTACTATCTCCACAAAGTCGAAACGCGGGTCAGCAGCCAAGGCTCTATCCATCTCGGTGGCGGTCACCTCTACCGTCTCGCTCTGCGCAAAACGACGTGCGGTCGATTTGACGATCGCATATGCCTCCGGCAGAATCTCGTTCAACACCTCTTCGTATTTGTCCTTGATCTCCTTTTCGAGTTTGTCCACCTCGTTGTAGATCTTCTCACGCTTCTCGATAGGCGTACCTTCGATAGAGGCTTTCAGCTCGGCTATACGGGCTTTTTTGTCCGCCACAGCCGCCTGCAGCTTGTCCATAAGCGCCCAGCTATGGGCACGCAAGTCATCATTAGAGAGCGCATCAATCACCTCGTACTGTGCTTTGATCTGATCTACTACCGGCTGAATAGCGCGCATGTCTTTTTGCGCTTTGTTTCCGAATAGTTTCGTAATAATTTCAATAAAATTCATATCTCGTTTCTGTAATTCCTTTAATTATTCTATAACCGGGGCCCCTGACGGACGCTAACGCAGCGCGTCCGGTGGGGAGAGCCTTAACGTAAGCGGGTGCAAAGGTACAACTTTTTTCTGACATACACAAGAAATAACGAAAAATATCCGATTTTTATTTGCATATATGCAAAAAAAGCAGTACTTTTGTACCCGCAAACGAACCCGACCGCCCATGAGACACACGCTTCTGCTTTTTCTGCTAATACTCAGCACCTCCGTTCTGGCCGATAAAAACACGGTCTCTCCCGACAGCATCGGTCTGGAGGACATGAACAACCGCGAGCAGTCGTCCTCTGCCATCGACGTGATCCGTGGCAGGGTGGCCGGTCTGACGGTGGACAAGAGCGGCGAGAACGCCATGAGTGCCGTCCGGCTGCGCGGTACGACCTCTCTCTCCGGCAGCAACGACCCGCTCATCATCGTCGATGGTGTGATAGGCGACATGAGTCTGCTCTCCTCCGTCTATCCCACGGATATCGAGAGTTTCCGTATCATGAAAGACGCGAGCGAGACGGCGCAGTTCGGTTCCCGAGGCGCCTCGGGAGTGATAGAGATACGTACGCTCAAGGGCAGCGAAGGCAAGCTCCGTATCCATTATAACGGTTCTCTCTCCGTAGGAGCGGTCTATAAGACCCTGCCTATGCTGGACGGCGAGGCGTACCGCTCTTTCGTACGCGGGCATCACCTGCTATATAGGGACCAAGGGGCAAACACCGACTGGCAGCGGGAGATCACCCGCACCGCCCTCTCCCACCACCATCACCTGGCTTTCACCGGCGGCACGAAGAACACCGCCTACCGCGCCTCCATCGGTTTCATCGACGACAGGGCGGTCATCATCGGCACCGGCCAAAGGACCCTCATGTCGAATATCAACCTCACCCAGCGGATGTGGGGGGACCTGCTGAAGATCGACATCGGCATGTTCGGCTCGTATCAGAAGAGTGACCGGCTCTTCAACGAGCAGAAACTCTTCTACAGCGCCGCCTGCTTCAACCCCACTTTTCCGGCATCGAAGAACACCTCCGGAGGCTGGGACGGCGACCCGGCAGCCAGCCAGATAGCCCACCCCATGGCGTGGCTGGCGAACAGCGTACAGCCCACCGACGCCCATGTGACTACGAACCTCCACCTCGACTTCCGGCTCATCACCCCCCTGCACCTCAAACTCATGACGGCATATACCTTCCACCGCACGGACGAGACACGCGACATACCTACCGACGAGGGCGGCACGGCATTCCGCGGAACGGGCAAGACCCACGATATACTCTTCCATCTGCTGCTGGATTACAACCAGAGCTGGGGCATCCACGCCCTATCCGCCTCGGCGATGACGGAGGTGAACAGCCATAGGTCAGAGGGTTTTTATGTCACCACCTACCAGTCCGCCTCGTCCGTTCTGGGCGACGACCGGCTCTCGGCGGGCTCTATCCGCCCCTGGGACGGCACCGACTCCTACAACCGCCAAGCGAACATGCTCTCTTTCATGGGCCGCGTGGGCTACACCCTCTTAGGACGGTACCACCTCACCGCCTCGCTCCGCGCTGACGGCAGCAGTAAGTTCGGCGCCCATAACAGATGGGGGCTCTTCCCTTCCGTCTCGGCGTCATGGACGATCTCCGACGAGCCGTGGATGCCGCAGTCGGACGTGCTGGACCACCTGCGCCTCAGCGGCGGCTACGGCCTCTCGGGTAACCAGTCGGCAATAGACAGCTACCTCACCCTGCCGCTCTACGAGCCTAACGGTCTCATCGAGTTAGGCGGCAAAGGAATCACCACCTATGCCGCGCTGCGCAACGCCAACCCCGACCTCAAATGGGAAGTCAGCCGCACGGGCAACGTGTCGCTCGACATGAGTCTGTTCCGCGGACGGCTGGTAGCGAATATCAGCTATTACAACACCCTCGTCACCGACATGCTCTACCCCTACCGCGTCTCCACGCCGCCTTACACCTACCCCGTGCTCATCGCCAACCTCGGCTCGATGCGCAACCAGGGTGTGGAGATCTCGCTCGGCGGTACGCCGGTCAACACACGCGACTGGCGGCTGACCGTCAACGCGAACCTCACATGGCAGCATAACCGGCTTCTCTCCCTCTCCGGTTACCAGGGCGACGAATGGCTCTACGGAGCGGACTACCAGGCACTCGCCTCTGTCTCCGGAGCCGGCTCGCATGGCGGCGACAATGATATCACCTGGCAGATCATCGGCCAGCCTTTAGGCACGTTTTATATCCCGAGGAGCAACGGCTTGCAGGACAACGGCCAGGGCGGTTATACCTACGCCGCCGGAGACCGTTATATAGCCGGACAGGCCACGCCGAAACTGCTCCTGGGGTCGAATATCAGCCTCCGGTTCCGAGACTGGGACCTCTCCGTCCAACTCAACGGCGCTTTCGGACACAAGATATTCAACGGGACCTCCCTCGCCTACATGAACCTCAACTCCCTGCCCCTCTATAACGTCCTGCGCGACGCGCCCCAAAAGAAGATCTACGACCAACGCGTGACGGATTACTGGCTCGAACGGGGCGACTATGTCAATATCGACTATATCACGCTGGGCTACCGCGTGCCGCTGCCGCCGAACAAAGTGGTGGAGACCTTGCGTCTCGTCCTGACGATGAACAACGTTGCCACCTTCACTTCCTACTCCGGCCTCACGCCGATGATCAACAGCAGTAATATCAACTCCACCATCGGTGTGGATGACAAACGGACCTACCCGTTGTACCACACCTTCACCTTTGGTTTATCTATTGGTTTCTGATGAAGACAAAGAAGTACCTATTCTGTCTATGGGCAACGGCCCTGCTGATGACGGGTTGCTCGTTTCTGGACGAGAACCCCTCTTCCGCCCTCACGGAGGCGGAGGCCTTCGGTTCGATGACCGCGCTGCGTAACAACGCCGTGCTCTCCGTCTATATATACCTCGGCGGCAATGCCGACTCGCAGGGGCTCCAGGGCACCGGAAGGGGGGTCTATGACCTCAACTCCCTCACCACGGACGAGCAGATCATGCCTGTCCGCGGCGGTGACTGGTACGACGGAGGCTACTGGCAGCGGCTCCATGACCACACCTGGGAGAGCTCCGACCGCTCCATACGCGACACATGGGACTATCTCTTCAAGGTGGTCATGCTCGCCAACAACGGCATTGCGCACATAGACGCCTACCACGGCGCGGATGCGGACACCGCGCTCCTTGCCTCGTACAGAGACGAACTGCGGGCACTGAGGGCAATGTACTATTTCTACCTTCTGGACCTCTACGGCCGCGTACCCGTCGTCACGGACGCCGGTCTCTCCTCCGCCGCAATCACCCTCTCCCCACGGGAGGAGGTGTACCGGTTTGCCGTGCAGGAGCTGCGCGAAGCGATGCCGCGGCTGGCGTACGAGGCGGCTAACGAACCGCTGGGGCAGTACTACGGACGGATGACATATTACGTAGCGGCGTTCGTGCTGATGAAACTCTACCTCAACCACCCCGTCTATACCGGCGTCACGGAGCCGCAGCTCTATGACTCGGTCGTATGGTACGCCGACCTCCTCTCCCAGCGCTACCGGCTGGAGGAACAGCTCAGTACGAACTTCTCGCTCGACAACGACCGCTCGCAGGAGAATATCTTCGTCATCCCCCGCGAGGTAGGCAAATACACGGCGCAGTACCGCTACGCCTACCGCTCGCTCCATTACAACCACGCCGCCGCGTTAGGCATGGGCGGCGAGAACGGCACGTCGGCTACCCGCGAGACACTGGAGGTCTTCGGTTATAACACCGACCACCAAGACCCGCGTTTTGACCTCTGTTTTTATTACGACACCGTCTATGTCAACGGCCAAGTCGTCTGCCGCCCGGACGGCAAGACACCCCTGGTCTATCAGGCGGAAGAGGTGGCACAGGACCTCAGCGGCAGTCCGTATGAGAAGACAGCCGGCGCACGGTTCAGGAAATACGAACACGACCCCAACGGCATCCAGGACGCTACGGTTGGCAAGAACGACATCGTCCTTTTCCGCTATGCGGACGTGGTACTCATGAGGGCCGAAGCCCTGGTGCGAAAAGGACAGGACGCCTCGGAGGACATGACGGAGATACGCAGCCGCGTGGGACTCGCGCCTCTGCCCGCTCCGCCTACGCTCGATGATATCTACTACGAGCGCTGGCGCGAACTGATGTGGGAGGGGTGGCACCGCAACGACATGATCCGTTTCGGACGCTGGACAGGCCACACCACCGTCTTCCCCATACCGCTGGATTTTCTGCTCCTGCGCCCCTCTTTTGAGCAAAATGAGGGCTACTAAACGGCAGAAATAAGACAATAATGCATTTTTTTGAAAAATTCTTGCCGAAAAATTTGGTCATGTCAAAAAAAAGCAGTACCTTTGCATCCGCTTTTGAAAAAAGACATTGCTCAATGGTGTAATGGTAGCACTACAGATTCTGGTTCTGTCTGTCTGGGTTCGAGTCCTGGTTGAGCAACAAAAGAAAGTCTCCAGTTGGGGACTTTCTTGTTGTTCATACCGATTCTAACCCAGGTTCTCCGCCGCTTCGCTCTGTCGATTATTGCTTAGCCCTAAAGGGCACGATTAATCAGCAAGCTGATTTTTCGAGTCCTGGTTGAGCAACAAAAGAAAGTCTCCGGTTGGGGACTTTCTTGTTTCTCATACCGACTCTAACCCAGGTTCTCCGCCGCTTCGCTCTGTCGATTAATCAGAATATTGATTGCTCGAGTCCTGGTTGAGCAACAAAAGAAAGTCTCCAGTTGGGGACTTTCTTGTTTCTCATACCGACTCTAACCCACCTCTTCCCTCCTCTCCGCCCCTCCTATTCTCCTCCCCTTGTGGGGAGGCCGGGTGGGGTTATCCTCCCCCTCTGAGAGGGGGCCGGGGGGTGTCCCTAATAAAAACGAAAGCCCGCGCATCCCTGCGAAGGCTTTCCACTAAAAAAATGCATTATGGAAATAGCGCTCTCACGCTATTTCTTTTCTCGTTTCACTCGAACGATTATTTCTTTTCGTTAGCGTGAGTCGGTCACGCTGTTTCTTTCCGTCTGCGCAGAGCGGTATAGAGCCCGAAGCCTGCCGCCATCAGCAGCAACGGCAGCACCGCATCACCGATGGGGGAGTGTTCCGTATCCTGGTTACCGTCAGTAGGACTGTTATCGAAGTCCGATATCCTACGTGGTCTGCTGGGTGCGTTAGCCGGAGCGGAGGAAGTTGCTCCCATAGTTGCCACTCCTGTGGCACCTACTGCGGTCACCTGCGAGCTATAGGCACTCCCGGAACCCTGCATAGTGGAGGTGGACTGCCATTCTTGCTGCTGCGCCAAGGCAGCCTGCGGCAGCAGGCACGCCATCAGCATGCCTACTGCAAAAAGAATCATTCTATATTTCATAATCTTCATTGTTTACTTACCGGATATTCTTGATATTCTGGATTTACTAGGACTTATTTTACTTTGTTTCCGCGGGCATCGTAGATCTGTCCTTCGCGGAGGATATACATTGCTCCGTTCTCGATGAACTTATGCGCCTTGCCGTCCTTGAGGGAGCCGTTTCCGTCCGTCACGCCGTCTATCGCCGTCGGTACTTTGCGAATGTTCAGTTCCAGTTCAAAGCGGTCGTTGATCGTTCCCTTCGGCAGAGCCACCTCATAATCCTCCAAAGCGAGGTTGGTGCGCGTCTGTGCGAACTTGTCAATCAGCGTTACCGTGCCGTCAAAGTTCGTCGGCATGGAGAAGGTGTATGTACCGTTCTTGCGAGTGATGACACCCACCGGCACTGTCTGACTCTCGACCGGCACACGGCTGATACCACAATCATAATTGCCCGCATAAGCGTAGATATTGGGTTTATTGGCATTGGTTACTTTATACAGATCCTCGTTCAGGACGAAATCTGCCGAAGCATCCTCTTTCATGATAACATACGTGCGGTCTGCCATCTTGCCGTCATAGTTCAGATCGAGTTCCACGCTGTAGCTCTTATTCTCCGGCATACGGCGGGCTGCCACTGAACTTGGAACGGATGCATTGGTCCAGGTTATTTTTCCTGCCCACTGAACCATTACGGCATGTCCGGCATTAAATGTAGTAGCGTGCTCTCCGCCCGTTTGAGCGTTTGCTACCGGCGCCAATGAATTATCCGAAGCCTCCCAACTGTAGAAGTCAAAGCCAGTGGAGGTACCATTCAAGTCAGTTGCCGTAAGTCCAGAATTCTTCAGACTGCCCACACCTATTACACGCCAGTTGGAATCGGTTTCCCTGTGATTTAGATCCCTGCCACCTTTCGTAAAGTAACGATCATATGGGTAAATCATCGCCGGCAACGTAATAGTTGTAGTTTCTTGCTTCAAAGTGCCGACGTTGGCCTCCGAAGGGAAGTACAAGTATATTTCGGAGATGGCTTTGCCGTCTGCTATCCAGCGGGAGTCTGAACTACTGAATAATCCCTTATCCAAAGCCACCATATATCCCTCATACGCCTTCATGGTATTCTCCGCCTCTATCTCGCTATCCGGATCCATGGTCTCCCAGAACGTAGATGTCTCGGCGAACCAACCTATCCGGGCACGTTTCTCGCCATTATAGCGACGGATGATATAGTCTTCTCCGTATTTACCGAAACCGAAGATGTCTTTCAATTTGACATCGAACGGGAAGGATATCCAGTAGAGCGACCTCTGTTGAGAGGATTTGGTGCCGTCTGTCAAGACACTCTTTGTGAATCCTAATACGCCATATACTTTCTGTACACTGGTAAGTTCGGAGGAAGCATCGGCAAAACTCAATTGGGTAGCACCTTCTTGATTCTCGCGAATCAGCATGACGTCCGCATTGATTGCTATTGAACCGCTTACTGCTGCTCCCGGCATCCATGCCTTAATCAGGTGGTTGTTCTTGAAATCATATACCAGACGCATGTTTTGGTTGGCTCCGGTTCCTCCAATCAATGTCTTTTTGGTTGCAGTTCCATCAAAGTACTGGAGATTACTGTTAATATCTGCTCTCAGTTGATATTCCGCTCCCGGCGTAACTTGTACATCCAGCATGTAAATCCAGTTCTCCTGATCCGCGAATTTCCGCGTCTCGGCGGTCAGAGCAGTTCCATTGGTTTGGAAAATCTTGCTTGAAGAAGAAGCATCCACAATATACAAGAACGTGTTCACGTTAGAAGCACCGATATACGAACGGCCTACCGCATTGGTCTGTATGTTGTACTCAAACCGGGTATTAGCACCTACTGTGAGATTACCATATGCGTCTGCATTAAGGCCATCGGAGGTCTTCACTTCTGTCAAAGTGGAGTTGTAATCATTGGCGATACAGAATTTCACGTTCTTGCCCGCATTCACAAACCGGCAGAAGTAATCAGTATAACCGGCATTCTCGTTGGTAGTCCGGTTCAGTTTGTTGGCGTCCTGCTTATAGGAAACCCAGCCTCCGTCCGCGTAATCTGTACGGATGTAGTAATTTCCTTCATATGCGCCTTTGTTCTCGTAGGTCAGTGTGTAGTTAGCACCGCTCTTTGTCTGCGTAATCTCAAATACATACACTCCGGAAGCCAAGGAAGCAATATTCGTCCCCTCTTTTGCGCTGAATGTAACGCCGCTCTCCGGAGCAGCCCATGTAACCGCTCCTGTGGGAGCATCGATGTTGCTAACTTTCTCCAGACTCAGCGAAGGAGCATTGCCTCCGTCAGCGTTCACTACGAAGAAGCTGACCTTGTCCGTACGAGTGCCATCCTCCGTCAGGCGGGGTATCTCATCCGAATAGACATCCGATTTGCTGCCATCGGTCGTTGTACGCAGACCGTTGTATTTGACGCGGAAATCGCCAACAGCCAGCGGATAAGTCACCTTGACCCACAGTTGACCATCAGTGTGGCAGTTCAGGGTGAAGACATAGTCACCGCTGGAGTTCAGGTTGATGGTGGTCTGCTTTCCGCCGCCTGCTTCATAATTCCATCCGCTACCGGTAAGGGACGAGTTGATTGTACCGTTGTTGCCGTAGTAAGTACCGCTATACTCATGTCCATTGACGGTTCCCTGGTCATAAGCGATTAACTCAAAACGGGCGGTTGCCGAACCATCCACATGGAGCGTTGCGGTATACTCATTTCTATCTCCATCATGGTAGTCTGTATCGACAAACGGAATAACCTGTTGCAGTTTGTTCGCCTGACCATCATAGATACGCAGTCTGTAACCAGCTTCGGCTTCGTTGTACTTCATCCAGTAACCCCTATTGTAGTATGCAGAATTGTTTAACTCATTGGTTCTATATTCCTGCGGAACAAACATATTCAATTCCGGATAGAAATCGCTACGATAAATAGCATTACACTGGTAGAAGTAATTCTGCCCGTTCTTCTGTTTGTCGGTGAAAGCAATCACATTAGTTGTACGGGTGACACCCGGATCGGACGTATAGTCATAATACCAGATATTCGTTGCACCAATTCGCGTCATAGCATGACCGCCACTCAAAATGTTCATCGAACCGCTGCCCCACGTATCATTCCAATACGAACTACTGTAGAAATATACATAGGGGTGATTCTCATTCCATCCGTTTACTCCACTTATTGCCGACAAATCCAGATATACGATTCCTTCGTTGGTAAAGGTGGCTGTAATCGTTCCGTCTGCGGTAGCAGTAGCTGTTGTAGAAGCATTGGTCGGTTCGCCCACTACGGCACCACCGGTGGTTACCCATTCTTTGAAGCGGTAACCGGCATCAGCTGTAGCGGTAATGGCAGTCGGCATATAGCGTCCCAGTTGATTAATACTTCTCGTTGCGTCTGTGATAGTACCATGTGTTCCGGCGGAAACAGAGGCTGTATATTTGGTGTCCTCCGGATGGGTTACTTTCAGACTCGGGGTTGCGCTATTGATATTTGTTAACTCAAAGAGATACACACCCCTTGTTTCAGATGTGCCGGTGGAAATAAAATCTGCATTGTCGCCATTCTGAGCCATCGTGATGGTATTTCCGAATTCACTTGGAGTAATCTCTTTATTTTCAGTTTGAGATGTTGTTCTGAACCATTGTCCTGTGGAGGTGCGATAGATACGGAAATATTGTTTATCTGCTGCATCTGTTGCGCCATACGCATACGTAGCAGTTGTACCATCGACCTCGAACGGATAGAGGTAGTAATCGCCGCTGCCCCAGTTTGCAGTTCCATTGAGGTCTCCGCGCAGATACCACTCCGCGAAAGGAGTAGCACGTCCTTCGGTAACACCTTTTGCATAGTAGTTTCCATCTGTGAAGGAGATAGCATCTATAGCATGGCTTCCATCTTCACTGAAGACCACTTGGTTCCAGGCTGCTTGTGCCGTCTTGTCGCCTTCCCCTCCTTCTCCGTTATCATCCACAAAGTAGGAGAACGTATAATAAGTGGCTTCCTCATAGGTCATAGGCTCGCCTACCGCTGTCTTCTTGGAAGAGGGGTCTGATCCGTTATTGGAGAATATCGCTGTCACGGTGCTCCAGCCGAAGGGTTTGGCGAAATGCACGGTCTTCGTCTCCCGATCTACATACACCGCAGAGATACGGGTATCACGCGATGCGTGGAAAGAAATAGTACGGTTATTTATGGTAGTACCGCTTGTAAGAGTAATAGCATCGTCAATTGCCCAGTGGTCAAATTTCTTACCCTCCGGGGCAGCCGCAGCCGTTACGGTAGCAGGGTCACCGGTAGCTACTTTTGCCGTTACGCTTAACACGTTACCGTTGATAACCGTAATGGTGTTCGTCAGCTCCGTCGGAGTAATAGTAATCTCAACGGCCGAAGTTCCCTGTGTGAACGAATACGTATCGCCGTTTTGTGAGAGCGACACGGCACCGCTCTCATCGGTTGCGCTGACGGTTATCGAATAGCCGGGAGCGGGCGTGACGGTGAATGTTCCTATACCGTTATAAGACACCGAAACCGAGTTGCCGTCGCCGTACACACAATGCGCGACTTCAGCACCGGGGTAAACAATATTATAAGAGGTATAGGTATAGTTTGCCGTGAGCGTGGAAGCCGCAGTAGCGGTTATATGGATGGGGTTGGCTGTTAAATCTGCATCCGTTTTCGCCATTTTCTCTCCGAGCGTCCAGTTAGCGAAGGTATAACCCGGAATAACCGGTGCGCTTACTGCTACAGGCAACGTCGTATTGGCGGTTACTGGAGATACTCCTGCGAATTCCGAAATAGCAACTCCATCTTTCTTCGCTGCAATAGAAACGGTATTCTCTTTTGCCCAACGCACATAGAGAGTTGTTGAAGCATCCTCTTTATCCCACGTACGCGCACTCGCGCCGTCTTTATCATAATACTGCGTGCCACCTTCTTCCGCATCATAGATACCCACCAACACATAGCCGGCCTTAGTCGGTTTCGATATATTCGGCATTGCCGACCCGTATGTAGCCGTTTGGTTCGTTATCTCATCGCCTCCGTCTGCATTAAAGGAAATGGTGGTAGTGGTATGTTCATAGATAGCATAAACATTATTTGTTGCGCCTACCGTATAATCATAAGTAGTAGCGGTACTCAATTCTGTGCCGCCTGTACCTGTACTATTTGTGTACCACTTGACAAATCGGTATCCTGTAGCCTTTTCTTGCGTAAAGGTTACCTTTTTACCCTGTTGAACTTTGGTGCCCGAACCAAACGAAGTCCCACTATAGGTGGCTGTTACCGAACTACCACCGGTTCCGTTACCAAACGTAACAGTAGCAGCAGTTGGGAAAGTAACGGTTAGTACTGGATAAGAACCAGACCAATCTAATGAGAATGGATATTCTCCCAAACAATCCGGGATAAAATACAATGTATTCGATCCACTTGTAGAAACTGTCAGACTTGCATTGGATCTATTAAGCCAATAATGTGTTCCTCCCGTGCCATAACCATACGCTTGAGACTCGCTTAAGTTATACACTTTAAATTGGTATGTACTTTCGCTTCCAGAATTAACAACATTTTTGACATTCAATGTAAGTCCTGCAACTGATCCCGTTGAGGCACCACTTGCTTTCATCAACATATTATCATCATTCGAATCCCATCCATTTGGGAAGATTGCACTATTATTACCGATAATATGCCAATCCGTCGTCAATACCTCCGTATAGTTTGCGGTCAGCGTATATGTTCCGCTAGACAAGGTTTTAATATGTATCGGGTTAGAAGTATTTGTGTCGCCAGACTTTACGCTGATACCATTATCATAACTCCAGTTAGTAAAAGTATATCCGGGAATTACAGGTGCAGAGATTTCAGAATAGGTAATCTCACCCACTTTCGCACTGGTGCTGTTAATCTCCGTAGAAGTAGAAGTACAATAACGGCTAATCGTCACAGAGTGATTGTTCTCATGGCTAAACCGTGCATAGATTGTTGCACTCGCCGTCGGCAAATAAGTAGTATATGACTCTTCTGACGACAGCAATGTTCCTCCACTTGTCTCTGTATACCAACCCAAAAACGCATAGTCATCATCAATATTGCTTACAGTAAACGTAGTAGCAGCAGTACGTGCTGCAGTTGCTGTCGATGAATAGATTAAGCCATTCTTAGTCATCGCGCTAGCTAATGAACTCGAAGAGACGGAGTTATACGTGCCAGAAACAAATTTATATGTCGATACCGTAATATTTGCCGGCACATAACCGCTTGTCAACTCTGCCGGCGTCGCTCCATTTGTTGACACCGCATACTTCATAGTCAGAGTGTAGTTCAATGCATCGTTTGCATAATGGCTAGCATGATAAGACATGGTAGGTTCTTCGCCCGCATTTCCATTATTAACCATCAAATAAGCATTGCCATCGCTTGTAGACGTTAATCCATAATTCTTAAAACCGGTATATTCTTTTGCATTCGCAGAAACATCCGTTAACCGTACATCTCCACCTGCGGCTTTTGTGTTTCCTACAACACCTATACCCATGGCATCTGTCCAACGATTTCCTGAGTTACCATAGTACAGATTAGTATTATCTACATGCTCCAAACTACTATATTTTTGGTGGTTAGCATGACCAACAACAAGTTTAATGGCAGTCTCCGACCATCCGGTTGCATCAAAATAAAACCTTGCACCCGTCTCAATGGTCTTTGCTTCATACCAAGTCTCTTTACCAGATTCATCATAATTATATATATAGTTTATATAATAACTACATTTTTCTGTCCAATGATCTAAAACAGTCTGCGTACTAGGCCATGAGTCATCGCTGGAATTATAAAAAGCAAATCTCATGGAACCAATGCATTTCCCATCAGTAGTGTTATAAGACGTAATATATAATTTCTTACCTTCAAACGTAAGACCTGCTTTTGTCATCACATTATCTTGATATACTCCCCAATCTTTGGCTTGAACACCAAGTTTGACTTGGTAATCATTAGGGTTATCCGCAGCACAACCGACAACTAATGTCGCATTCGCCCACATTTGTCCTGTTCCGAGGGTGAGGAGGAATAGACAGATAATAGACATTAGCCTTGACCGTCGGTTGACCGTCGGTTGACTGTCGGGATTGACTGCTAATTGACTGCTCCGACACAGTCCTTTAAGATTAAGTAAAGTTTTCATTGTATTAGGTGTTTTTATTGTTATGTTCTTTTGGTTCTCGCAAGGATGCGAGAAAAATGCATGATGGGTTTCTTTTTATTGCCGGATAAAATCCGACGGCAAGGGACAAAGTGTTTATTTTTTGGTTCTCGCAAGGATGCGAGAAAATGCATGACGGGTTTCTTTCTTTTGTCGGATACGATCCGACCTAAGGGACAAAGTGTTTATTTTTTGGTTCTCGCAAAGATGCGAGAAAAATGCATGACGGGTTTCTTTCTTTTGTCGGATAAAATCCGACGGCAAGGGACAAAGTGTTTTTCTTTTGGTTCTCGCAAGGATGCGAGAAAAATGCATGACGGGTTTCTTTTTATTGCCGGATACGATCCGACGGAAAGGGACAAAGTGTTTATTTTTTGGTTCTCGCAAAGATGCGAGAAAAATGCATGACGGGTTTCTTTCTTTTGTCGGATACGATCCGACGGCAAGGGACAAAGTGTTTATTTTCGCATGGCACTTTTTGCACTTTTTGCACTTTTAATCATACTGATATACATAAAAAAGCAAGACACGAGATTTCTCTCATGTCAGGCAAAATAGAAATATGTATTAGGAGATTATTCCTTGAAACGCGCTACGAGTTCTTCGGGACTCTTACGCGTATCCCAAACATCTGCAATCTCAATGTGCTCCTCTGATACTCGGTAGATGATTTTTGTCAAATGACCTATTATCAATCGGCGGAACTCATATCGGCTACCTTCCAATAAGGGCTCTATCTGGCCCATCTCAGGGTTCTCCAATAACTTGCCTACCGCCTTATGAACCTCTGCTGTATATCGTTTCGCGCGTGTTATTCCAAACTCATCAGCCACATAGTCAATTATAATACCATATGCTCCTTCGGCTCTATCAGACCAAGCAATCTTCTTTCTCATAGAGCGACAGCGTATTTATGCTCCAGACGTTGATTCATCCTCTCGAGCACCTCGTCATTCGTATAGTACTCGCCCCGTTGAATCTCAGCGATGCCCTCTTCTGCACCAGCAATCAGTTGCTGACGGATAGACTCATCTACATGGTTTATCTGCCGCACATTAGCTTGCAGCTCTGCTATCACTTGTTCTTGCTCTTGCACAGATAGCGTCATGATGACAGCGATGAGACTTTTTAATGTTTCTTGTGCCATAGTTGTATCATTTTGCGTTTGCGACGCAAAAGTACTACTTTTTTATGACATACGCAAACATTTACACAAAAATCTTTCTTTTTTGCCTGTTTTTACAGTAATATCAGTATGTCAAAGATCGTTTCGGCTCTGTTTTAAGCCCTGAGGCGGGGCTATGTCTTGTTTGGCAATATTTTACCCAATGGTGTTGTATCTATACTCTTTTTTGTCGGATAAAATCCGACGGCAAGGGACAAAGTGTTTTTTTTGGTTCTCGCAAGGATGCGAAAAAAATGCATATATACACGTACGAAAAAAGCGCAGCCTCCATTGTTGCTTACAACACTAGAGGCCTTCGCTAACCTATCAAACTATAAACAACGATGAAACCTACGCCGATATGACAAACCGCTGCCCAGAATGGGCAAAAGCGGATATAATCATACCCGTAGGCGTCAATTGCTTACTTTGCGTAGGTTTGATACAGATAGGTTGCGAAGCTTTCTAGTATCTACAACAAAGCGTCAATAACGCCATTTTCAATATTTTGAACCCTCTATCCCTTCCGTTTACACGGACCCGGCGTAGATGAATTCAGCAAAACCTTTATTTTGCGCTGCAAAATTACTTAAAATTTTCCATATAACCAAATTTTTTATCAAAAATCTTTTGAAGAAGTGCTTTTTTTTAATCAATCGTCTATACGGACGAATTCATACTTGCTGCTGAATTCCAAGTCAAGACCGTTGTTCAGTTCGGCTTTCCAGCGGCGGTCGTCTCTGCCCCACTCCGTGATGAAGGTGTTCGGGAAATTTGTTTTCACGTACGTGCGGACGGCTTCCGGGATGAGGGCTTCGGGTACTGCCTTGGTGCCGCAGTCGATCTTGGTCAGTTCGCCGGACTTGTCGAACTCCACTTTCGTGCCGTCGTTCAGACGCACCTCGTAGTCCGTACTCAGGAGTTCGCGGTCCATCATCACCACGGACACATCGGCTTTGGAGAAATGCGCCTCAATCAGCCGTTGCGCCTGAAGCGGCATTTCCAGATAAGGAATAACTTTTTCGTTTGCGCATGCCGTGAAACATGTGGTCAGCACTAAAAGTGCACTCAAAATGGTCTTTTTCATAATTGTTAAATTGTTAAATTGTTAAACTATTATTTATTGCAAGTCACGAATGGTTTTCGCCACGTTGATAAGGTGGTCGGCCACACGTTCGGAGTTCTGGGCAAGAGAGATATATTCCGTTCCGGCTTGCGGTTTGCAGATACCCAAAGCGAGCCGCTGAATATGATTGCGCTCCATCTCGTCGGTCAGTTGGTCCACCTCGTCCTCAATCTGGTTTGCCAAGCCGAGTGCCTCCATGTCCATCTTGTGGTACGCTTGCATCGTGGCGTCGTAGAGACGGCTGATGAGGGCATTCATCTGGTCAATCTCCTTGAGCGCGTAGTCGGAGAAACGCACCTCCTGCTGGCGGAGGCTGTCGGCGTACTCGATGATATTCTTGGCGTAGTCTCCGATACGCTCCAGATCGCTGATCGTGCGGATGGTGGAGACAAGGTATTGGTGGTCAAACTGACTGAGCTGGTTGTTGGAAAGCAGCAGGGCGTAATGGACTAACTCGCGGTTGAGATAGTTGAGCTGGTCCTCCGTCCGGTCGAAGAGCTCGCGTTCGGAGTTATCCAGCGTAGTGACATCCCGGATAGCGCGTTGGTAGTTCTCTATCGCCATCTTCGCCATGTTCTCCACTTCGGCTTTGAGCTGGCGGATAGCGACCACCGGCGTGCGAAGCATCTGCGGGTCGAGGAAATAGAGATGCGGCTCGTTGCTGTCTTTGACCGGCTGGTCTTTGATGATACGGCAGGCGAGGTTGACCAGCGCGTTGGTGAGCGGCAGAGCCACCAGCATCGTGGTGACATTGAAGACGGTGTGGAACATCGCCAACTGCAACTGCGGCGCGGAGGGGAAGAGATGCTCGAAGATCGTTCCGAAGGACCAGACGCCGGCGGTAACAAGGCTGAGCACCAGAGCAGCGCAGAGGAACAGAATGACACCCAACACATTGAAAAGCAGGTGGATCATCGCCGTCCGTTTGGCTGCTACGCCGCTGGTCATACCCGCGATGATGGCTACCACGCACGAACCGATGTTACTTCCCATCGTGAGGTAGATACCCTGGTCCAACGCAATAAGCCCCGTAACGACCATCGTGATGGCGATGGAGGTCATAACGGACGAGGACTGGATAATAGCGGTGATTATGGTTCCCAAGAGCACCAGCAGCAGCGGGTTGCGTATCGAGGCGAGGAAGAGTTTGACGGAGTCGAGCGCCGCGAACTCGTCCATGGCATTCGCCATCATACTCAGACCGACGAAGAGCATTCCGAAGCCCGTCAAAATACCGCCTGTCTTCTTCCATGCGTCGCTTTTGGCGAACAGCATCATAAAGGCTCCAATGCCCGCAAAAGCGGCGAAAAGGACGGTGGTGGAGAGGCCGTTGGAGCCGGAGAGACCGAGCGCCACTAACTGGGCGGTGACGGTCGTACCGATGTTCGCGCCGTATATGATGGTCGCCGCTTGCGTGAGCGACATGATGCCCACGTTCACGAAACCGATGACCATGACCGTTACGGCTCCACTACTTTGAATGGCAGCCGTTCCGAGCGTACCGATGCCGACACCGATGAGTTTGTTGTTGCCGGTGTGCGAGAAGAGTTGCTTGAGCCGCCGCGAAGCCGCCGACTCCAGGTTGCTACTCATCATCGTGCAGGCGACAAGGAACACTCCGATACCTGCCAGAAGGGTTAAGATAGCTGTTAGAATACTGATAAAATCCATTGGTTCATTTATTTATTTTCGCATTTGTCTTTCTACTTTCGTCTAACAAAAAACGGTACAAACTCATATGAGTCCGTACCGTATAGTTTATGTCAGGGTATAGTTATGGCTTGCGACGCTCTCTTGCGGGGCATAACGCCGCACCAAGCCGAGCCGCTGTTTGTCAGAGATAAAAGGAGTGCGAGACACCTCAGCCCAACCCTCTCCTAAGGAGAGGAAGCTTCTCCCCTTAGGGAAGACGGGAGAGAGGTCTGTGAGGTGTTGCACCTGTCCCTCATCCCACTCATAGTCCTCCGCCTCCAGCTCCATGCAGCTCTCTACGCGCAAATCCTCCGCGATGCGGCGGCTGTCGTTGTATTCATCCGCCGCCAAAGCCGCAACGAACAGACTCATCATAACGACGAGCATCATCGGGGTATATTGGCGGATAATCTGAAACATGGTGCAAAGGTACAACATTTTTCCGACATATGCAAATAAATGCTCACTTATTTTTTAGAATAGCTACGCATTCCGCCGGATCGTCAGTATCGTTTATACGCCGGTCCATAGGGCATTGGCCCGTCTTGTCACGGTTGAGAATCATCTCCACCTCTTGGGCAGCGGAGACCCGCACACCGGCTTTCTCCAGCATCTCGCGTGCAGGGGTGCAAATCAGGTTGGTATGAACCTCCTTGACACCGCCGGTAATCATCAGTGCCGCCGCAGCCTTGCCGATGAGCTTGTCCGCTACCACAGCTCCCCGGAGGCGTTCGGGCTGAGTCTCGACAAGCGTCAGCAGGTCCTGTACGCCGCGGTTCTCATGGCAGGTGGTAACACCATGGTTGCGCACCAGCAGACTCAGGCCCTGTGCGTTCAGCTGCTCTAACATCTGCTCTCCGTCAATGCTGACTATCTCATAGGCACGGCTGCCCAAACCGATTTGAGCCGCGTGCTCCAGAATATGTACGCCATGACGCGAGTTGATACGCTCGATGAGCGCCGCCGCATCGTCGCCTTCCTTGGAGGGATAGTTGAAAACCAGATCCACGCAGGCTTGGTCAAGCGCCACGGGGTCGAGGGAGGCGAGAATACCGATGTCGTTCATCTCCGGTGCCGCCGGATGGCTGTCGCAGTCGCAATCGACGGAGAGGTTGTTGACCACGTTGATATACAGGATCCGCTCGCCGCCGAAATAGTTATGCACCGCCTGTGCAGCCGCCGCCATGGACTCCAGGAATCCGTCCTGGTTGCCGGTGTGGAGCCACGTAGTCGTGGTGTTCTCCGTGATGCCCGCCGAGTGGATATATGCCTTGCCGGCAGCGGAAGCCACACCGATAGACTGGTTCTTGAGCACTCCGCCGAAGCCGCCCATGGCGTGACCTTTGAAATGCGCAAGGTTAATCATGAAGTCATAGTTCTTCAGGTGCGAGCCCACGCGATCATATTTAATCCATGTGGTGTCCTCTACGGGGATGGTGAAATCGCCTTCCTCGTCCATCAGATCGACCTTGGCAATATCTAAAAACCCGTGCTCCTTGATGGTTTTCCAGTGCTCTTTGGTGGTGTTGCGTTTGCCCGGATAGGCGGTGTTGCACTCCACGATCGTGCCGTTCACCTGATTGACCAACTGACGGATGAGTTCGGGCTTGAGGTAGTTGTGACCGCCTGCCTCGCCGGTGGAGATTTTAACAGCCACGCGTCCTGTAGCCGGACGGCCGAGGGCTTCGTAGATACGCACCAACGCAGCAGGCGAGATCTCCTGCGTCATGTACACCACTGCCGTATCCGGGTTCTGAGGATGATGAACTACAGGCCTGTTTGCCTGTCTGGCGGAGCAACCGAGGAAAAGTACTAAAGGACAAAGGACCAAGTACAAAGTACTAAGGATGATTTTTTTCATAAATATATGTTTTTGAGGTTGTTAAAAAGCAAACTGCAGTCCTGCCATGACGGTGGTACGCGGCATGGGGAAGCCGGCGTTGATCTCGTACTCCGTGCCGAGGATATTATCCGCCGTGAGCGTCACCCACAACTCGCGCCAGATACGCCCTGCCGCATGGGCGGACCAGAGACAGAAGTTCTGCTTTTTGCCATCATTGCCTGCGGCAGGCAGCCGGGTATAGAGACCGTGGATATATTGCACGTTCGTACCAATACGGAAACGGTCATGGTGGTACGCGAGGGAAACATTCAGCTTGTGCTCCGGGGCTGCCAGAACGGGGTTCGCCATATAGAGGTAGCTGTAGTTGGCACCGAGCATCAGTCCCTGCCATACGCGGGCGGAGAACTCCACTTCTGCACCGGCGTTCTTCATTTCGCCGGTATTCACGTTACGGGGCCGTCCGTCAACAGGACGCGTCTCAATCATGTTCTTCGCGTGCAAATAGAATATGTTCGCGCCTGCGCGTATGCGCCCGCCCAAGAAGTATTGCTTGTAGGACAGTTCGTAGTTCCAGAGACTGACCGCCTGCAGGCTGTCGTTCGCCGGCGCATACATATAGAGTTCGCGGATAGTAGGATTGCGAAAACCGCGGCTCACGACAGCTTTGAGTTGCGCGTCATGCGGCAAGAGGAACGAGAGCCCCGCCTGCGGCGCGTAGTAAAAGCCCGCTACGGAATGCCAGCCCAAGCGGACACCGGCATCCAGTGAGAACCAATGAACCACCTCTTGCCGGAAATCCACGTATCCTGCCAACTCATACTGGGTCTTGCGAATGATGTCTTTGGTACTTGGTACATTGTCCCTTAGTCCCTTATTCCAAACGTGTCCGCCGAAATGCTGGTAGTCGAAACCGAAGGTGGTATGGTTGCCGCGGAAGAGCCGGACGGTCTGGTAGGCGCTCACGCCAAGCATGAGGTCGGTATGGTTGTATTCGGTGGTGGGAAGCGGTTCGGAAGCCTTATGACCATCGTTGATGCGGTGCCTGCCGCCGGAGTAATACGCGCGGATAGCACCTTCCGTACGGTCATAATGATTCTCCGCCGAGAGGGTTGCCATGCCGCGGAGGATATGCTGACGGCTGTCATAGACCGGGTCGGTCACCGTACCGGGATTAGCGGTATTGAAATAAGCAATGTTACCCGTGGCTTGGAGCGCCCAATGGGCATTAATCTCATAGCCGAGCCGTGCAAAACCGCTGTATTGCGAGAACGCCGTGTTCTCGCGGTGACCGCTGGTGCGCACGTAGTTGAAACCCACCGCTTCGCTCCATTTGCCGCGCCGCAGTTGGTTCGTTATTCCTGCATCCACCGAACCGAACGAACCGCCCTGCGCATGGATACGCGTGAGGACGGTATCTGTTTTAGGCCGGTGGGTGACGATATTGATGACACCTCCCATGGCGTTGGAGCCGTAATAGAGGGACGCGGGACCGCGGATGACCTCCACCCTCTCCGCCATCGAGGTCTGGTAGTTGTCCGCTATCGGGTGGCCGTACAGACCGGCGTATTGCGGCAGACCGTCAATGAGCACCAAGACATCCGTATTGGGCTGTCCGCCAATACCGCGCACTTTGATACCACCCGAACCGCCGGTACTCACGCCGTAGCCGATGACACCGCGTTGGGTGACAAAGAGTCCCGGCACCTGCTCGGTCAAGGTCGGCAGGATATTCGGCTGCTGTTTCTCCGTCAGGACCTAATTCCTTGACTTGTTGTGCCATGAAGATCTTACAGCCAGCCTTAATCAGAGTGTCCTGCATCTGCTGGTTGTTTCGGAAATCATCGGCACGCATAGGTGAAACAAGCACTGCATCAATATGTTCTTTGGCAATGATTGCTACCAAGTCATCGTTGATGTTATAGACATCACGCACTTTTCCGTG